>JACMLX010000002.1 GCA_014379355.1 Gemmatimonadaceae bacterium | reverse complement strand
GCGAGTGTGCTGCGCGACGAGATGAAGGTCCCGATCGACTACACGAAGACGCCGTCGGAAGATTTTGCGAGCATGCATGTCGAGTTCCGGACGAACGACGGATACACCGTGCTTGGCGAAGCGACGACGTCGTGGAGTTTCGTCGGGCCGGGCTTGCGGTTGTCGGCCGAGTTGCTGGGCCCGGAATACTCGATGAAGTGGAATTCGCTCGACTCGGGACTGAACCTGTTTTTCTCGCGCGAGGTGCGCGGCAGCGTCGGCGAAGACCTGATTGAAAAGCAGCAGGCGGAAACCGGTGGCATGCCGGTCGTGCCCGCCGAGCCGGTGGCCTATGGCTACGAAGCCGAAGATCGTCATTTTGCACGTGTGTTCCTCGGACTCGAGGAGCCACGCCTCACTTTTGCCGATGGACTTGATGTCGTGAAGATGCTGATGACTGCCTACCAGAGTGCCGAACAGGGTCGCACCGTCGACTTTCCCGGCGAGAATCTCGACACCTTCACGTCGGCAGTGTCCCGATACGAGTGGCAGCGTTGATGCGCCGCATCAGTGGCATCTCCGCACTCATCACATCCACCGCGACGCTCGTGGCCTGCAGTGGCGAGACGAAATCAGGCGCGACGGGTGATTCCTCGGCCGCGACCGTCGCGGCCGCCGCCGCGCCGCAGACGACGAAAGGTGACCTCCCCGTGGCCTCGACGGTGCAATGGACGTCGCTCATCGACGCGACGATGACGCAGTGGCGCGCGTGGAAGGGTGACGCGATGCCGACCGGCTGGATCGTCACGGACAGCATGATCTCGAAGGACGGCCTGGTCACGGATCTCGAGTCCCGCGCGCAGTACGCGAACTTCGAACTCGAGTTCGACTGGAAGATCGGCAAGGTCGGCAATGCCGGCGTGTTCTATCGCGTCACGGAGGAATACGACAAGCCGTATTGGAGCGGGCCGGAATACCAGCTGCGCGACAAGTCGATGGATCCGAAGGGTGAGAATCTCCTGCTCGCGTCGGGCGCCGCATACGGTGTCTATGCGCCACCGGCAGAAGTCACCAGGCCACTCGACGAGTGGAACAGTGCGCGCATCGTCGTCGCGGGCAACTTCGTCGAGCATTGGCTCAACGGACAGCAGGTCGTGCAGTACCAGCTCAGCAGCCCGGAATGGATGGCGAAGGTGAAGGCCACCAAGTTCGGTGAATTCGCCAATTATGGTCTCGCGCGCCGAGGCTTCCTTTCGATCCAGGGCGATCACCCTGGACAGCTCAGCATCCGCGGGATGCGCATCCGGGAACTGCCATGACCACCGCCGCCGCTGGCAGCAGCTCAATTCGCGTCCGACTGTCGGCGATGATGTTCATTCAATACTTCATCTACGGATCATGGCTGGTCACGCTCGGCACATTCCTCGGTAATGCCCTGAAGGCGAGTGGCAGTGACATCGGCACGGCCTACTCGCTGCCGGCGATCGCCGCGATCGTCTCGCCCTTTCTGGTCGGCATGATCGCTGATCGCTTCTTCTCCACCGAGAAGGTGCTCGCATTCCTGCATGTGGCCGGCGCGGGATTGCTGTACTTCGCCGCGACGCAGCCCGCCTTCGACGGATTCTGGCCGCTGTTCCTGCTCTACGTGTTGTGCTACATGCCGACGCTCGCACTGACGAACGCGCTCGCGTTCGACCACATGTCCGATCCGGCGACGGAATTTCCGCGCATTCGTGTGCTCGGGACGATCGGCTTCATCGCGGCTGGCTGGGCGATCGGCTTTCTTCCCGAACAGTCGGTGGCGGGTGAGGCCGTGCTGGTCAGCGCGGAGAAGACGGCAGTCCCGTTGTTGCTCGGCGCTGGTGCGTCGCTGGTGATGGGGCTCTTCTGCCTGACGCTCCCGCATACGCCGCCGCACAACGCCGGCAAGAAGCTCTCGGTGCGCGACGTGCTCGGCCTCGACGCGCTGGCGCTGATGAAGGACCGTTCCTTCGCCGTGTTCGTGCTCGGCTCCTTCCTGCTCTGTATCCCGCTGCAGTTCTACTATGCGTTCGCGAACCCGTTCCTGAACGAGATCGGTGTGCAGAACGCGGCCGCCAAGATGACGATCGGCCAGATGTCGGAAATCGGCTTCATGCTGCTGATGCCCTTCTTCTTCGCGCGCCTCGGCATCAAGAAATTGCTGCTCATCGGCATGGCGACGTGGACGTTCCGTTACCTGTTGTTCGCGTACGGGAACGCCGGCAGCGGCATGTGGATGCTGTACCTCGCGCTGCTCGTGCACGGCGTGTGCTACGACTTCTTCTTCGTCACCGGACAGATCTACGTGGACCAGCAGGCTGATATCCGGATCCGCGCTGCGGCGCAGGGGTTCATCGCGCTGGTGACACTCGGTGCCGGACAGCTGATCGGCTCCAAGCTGTCGGGCCTCGTCGTCGATGCGAATGTCATTGCATCGGCCACCCCGGGTGGCGCGGTGACGCACGACTGGGCGAAGATCTGGTTCGTGCCGGCGATGGGTGCGCTCGGTGTGCTGCTGATTTTTGCGGCGCTGTTCAAGGTCAAGCCGGCGGCCAACGCCGCGATGCCAGCGCACGCCTGACATCCCGGAGATTGCGTGTCAGTCGTGTCGCATGTCGGTCGCGTGTCGTCGTTGCTGGTCGTTCCGTTGTTGGCGCTGGGCGCGCAACAGCCTGTCCTCACTGAACAGAACGCCGGCACCTCGGCGCTCTTTCAGGCGGTCAGTGTCAGCGCGAATGATCCCGACATCGTCTGGATCAGCGGACATGCCGGCACGTGGGCGCGCTCGCTGAACGCGGGCGCGACGTGGGAATCACATGTCATGCCGGGTCACGACAGTCTGCAGTTTCGCGACGTGCACGCGATCGACGCGAATCGTGCCTGGCTGATGGCGGCGGGCACCGGTGTGAAATCGGGCATCTTCCAGACGCGAGACGGCGGCCTCTCGTGGGCACAGGTCTTCGCGAATACCGACACGGCGGCCTTCTACGATTGCATGGCGTTCTGGGACGACACACACGGATTCGCCTTCAGCGACGCGGTGAATTCGCGTACGCCGATTGCGTACACCGCAAACGGCACCGACTGGTCGGTGTTCAGCGTCCCCGCACTCGACGGTGAGGGCGGGTTCGCGGCCAGCGGCGGCTGTGCCCAGACGCTGCCGTCGGGTGACGCGTGGATCAGCACCGGGTCCGCCGCCACGCCACGCGTGCGCCACAGCACCGACCGTGGCCGGACCTGGACCGATGCCATCCTGCCCCTCGCCAGCGGTAGCGGGGCTGGCGCGACCGCCGTTGCGTTTCGGGACGCGCGACATGGCATCGCCGTTGGTGGCGTGATCGGCGGCACAGCCACCGGGCCACGCGCCGCGCGCACCATCGATGGCGGCCGCACCTGGTCGGTGATCACCGAGCCATCGTTCACAGGGGCCGTGTACGGTGTCGCATACACCACCGTGCGCGGAAAAGCCGTGGTGGTCGCGGTCGGGCCCGGCGGCGCTGCGTTTTCCGTGAATGACGGCGATACGTGGACACTGCTCGATTCTGCGGCCTACTGGAGCGTTGGATTCGGCAGGCGCGGACGCGGATGGCTGGTCGGGCCGAAGGGTCGGGTCGTCCGGCTCGACTGGCGCTGAGCGGCACGAGCCGAGCGAGCCGCGAGAAACTACGCGCCCAGATGCTCCGCCAGCCTGTAGCCGGCGTACATGCCGATGCCCGTGCCGATCATGCCCAGCATGAAGCCCGTCATGATGCCGAACCTGGAGCCGATCCAGCCAAGAACCGAGCTGACGGCAACGCTGCCGACCAGTGAGAGTGTCTTCCTCATGCCGGTGTGACGTGCGATACGGTCTGGCGTAACCCGCGGGCCAGCGTCACCGTGCGCTGGTCACGGCGGGAAACCGCCTTGCGCCATGCGCCGTAGGCGCCAGCATCCCCCAGCCTCATGAGCCTCTCCATGCGTTCACGTCTCGCCGTCACACTCGTCGCCGCAGGGCTTGCCGTCAGCTCCCCGCTTGCTGCACAAACCGATGACGGCACGACGTTCAACTGGTCCGGACCGGTTCCGGTCGGGCGTGCCATTCGGCTGCACAACATGAATGGCAGCATCCGCATCGAACGGGCCGAATCCGGGTCGAGGGTCGAAGTCAATGCCGAGCGAAAGGTGCGCCGCGGCAATGCGAAAACCGTGCGTTTCGAAGTGCGCACACGCGCCGATGGTGACGTGGTCGTCTGCGCACTCTGGGGCGAGGACATGCGCTGCACCGATGACGGCAGCCGGGGCAGTTATCACTCGGGTGGCAACTGGTCGCGTGGTGATGACATCGAAGTCGTGATGCGCGTGCGCGTTCCTGATGGTGTGAAGACCGTGGCGCGCAGCACGAACGGCGGCATCTCGGCCGAGGGGCTGTCGTCCGAGGTCGATGCGTCGACCACGAATGGTGACGTGAACATCCGCACCAGTGGTGGTTACGTGAACGCCACCACGACCAACGGCAGCATCTCCGCATCGCTCGGACGACTCACGAGCGATGAGCCGATGCGTTTCACGACGACCAACGGGTCAGTCACGCTCTTCGCGCCGCCATCACTCTCCGCCGATCTCGAAATGGCGACGGTGAACGGGGGACTGAGCTCGGAATTTCCGATCACGATGACCGGGCGATTCCCGCGCAAGTCCATCAAGGCGACGCTCGGACAGGGTGGCCGCTCGATCATCGTGCGCACCACGAATGGGGACGTCTCGCTCAAGCGCAACGGAATCTGATTGTCAGCAGTACGCCGCGCGGTCTCCACATCACCGGGTCGCATTCGCGGAGTGGCCGTGGCGCCACTTCGCCCCCGTGATCCGGCGGCCGCCATCCGTGCGGTGCTCGTTGGCGAAGCGCCCGGACCGCGCGGCGCCGATCAATCCGGCATTCCATTCTTCGGTGATCGCGCCGGGAAACCTCTCTATGCCGCGCTCGCAGAGGCCGGCGTTCTCTCGTGGGTCGGTGATCCGACCGGCGTGAAGTGGGATGGTGCCGCGCTCACGCACGCCGGCGTGGTTCCCGTCGTCTCACACGTCGTGCTCACCAACGCGTTCGATCGCTGCCCGACGGACGATGGACAGACGTTTCGTGCTCCGTCGCGCGATGAGCGTGAGAGTCCGGACAATCTTCGGCGGCTGCGCACTGACATCGAAGGGGCGATGCAGCACGGTGCGGATCGCGTCTGCTGCCTTGGCAAGGTCGCGGCGTCGGTCGTGTTGCTGCTCGAGCTGCCGATCACAGTGCACGCGCTGCCGCATCCGAGCGCGCAAGGGCTGCTGACTTCCGCACCCGACCGCGGCAAGGGCGCCCGCATGGCCGACCTCGAGGCGGCATGGGTCAGGAACCTGGCGGCGTTGCTGCGCTGAACCGCGACACCGGACGTGCCGTACATTTCGCGCGTCGCAACCGTCCCTCACCCTGATCCCCGTTCCGTGTCACGTCATCGCCTGATTGTCACCGGCGGCGCCGGCTTCATCGGCAGCGCCACCATCTGGCAGCTCAACAAGCTGGGCTACGATGACATCATCTGTGTCGACGCGCTGCGGACGGGCGACAAGTGGAAGAACCTCGTCGGGCTGCGCATCACGGACGCGCTGCACAAGGACGAGTTCCTCTCGACACTTCGTCGGAACTCGGGCGCGTATCAGGCCGACACCGTGATCCACTTCGGCGCCTGTTCCTCGACCACGGAACGCGACGCCGATTACCTGCTCACGAACAACACGCACTACACCTTCGAATTGTGTGAGTGGGCACTCGAGCGCCACGCACGATTCATCTACGCCAGCAGTGCGGCGACCTATGGTGATGCGGCCGGCGGTTTCGACGATGATCCGAAACGGCTCGAATCACTCGTGCCGCTCAACATGTACGGCTTCTCGAAGCACCTGTTCGATCTCCAGGCGGCGCGCGGCGGACTGCTGCAGCAGATCGTGGGGCTCAAGTTCTTCAACGTGTTCGGCCCCAACGAGTACCACAAAGGCGACATGATGAGCGTGGTGTGCAAGGCGCATCGCCAGATACTCGCGACGGGTGATCTCGAGCTTTTCGAGTCACATCGGCCCGAATTCGCGGACGGAGAGCAGAAGCGCGACTTCGTCTACGTGAAGGATGCCACGGCCGTGATCGCGTGGCTGGTCGCGGAGCCACAGGTGCACGGACTCTTCAACCTCGGCACCGGGCAGTCGCGCAGCTGGAATGCGCTCGCACAGGCCGTCTTCGCGGCGATGCAGCGCACGCCGAAGATCCGCTACATTCCGATGCCGGAGTCGATCCGGGACCGGTATCAGTACTACACGCAGGCGTCGATGGCACGGCTCCAGGCCGCGGGCTGTCCAGTGAAATTCCGCTCGCTGGAGGATGCCGTCACGGACTACGTCACGCAGTACCTCGCGCGGGACGAAGCGATGCTGGGTGTCGTCGGCGCGTGACGGTGCCGTCGCCCGGACTGCCCCGGCGGCCGACTCCATCCCGACGATCCGCTCCAGTCCGCCAGGGAATCTCTGCATCCTGCCTCTGCAGCGGTTCCCTAGTCGTCGAACGAAAGTCGCGCGAGGCTGGGGAACAGCGAATTCGTGCAATCCGCACCTGACGCCGCCACGGCGGCCCGCAGTGCCGCGAGTTCCTCGGCGGAATAGTCGCTCGCGCTGATTGCGAAGCAGTCCCGGAAGAGGGTGTCCGGCAAGCCGGCGCGCACCGGCAGCGCGCCGCCGACCTGGTCCCAATAGATGTCGAAGTCGAACGTCCAGGGGCCAATCGTCAACCGCAACATCACGCGATCGGAATCACAGTCCTGGAAAAGCTCGCCGCGATGCAGCATCTGCTGTACCCAGAGTGCGGCCAACCGCCCGTGATCACCATCGCTGCCGAACAGTGCATCAGCTGCCTCACGCAGGTGCCAGCCGTACCGCCGACCGAAGGTCAGACGGACGTCCGTGCTCTCGTCATTGAGTTCGTCGAGTGGCCACATCGGAGAGTATGGGTTGGGGAGCACGACGATTCTCCACCGTGTACCGCCAACGTGCAATAGGGAGGGTTACGGGCGGCCGAGAAGGGGCCGAGGAAAACGCCCCCGAACCGAACCGGCAGTTCTCGCAAAGACGCTTGCCTGGCATGGAGTTATCGCTGGCGCCGCGACGCAGGACCGCCCGCAATACGGCATTCCGCCACGGGTGATCCTGGCACGTGGCCCTGCCGTGGTCCGTCCCCGGACCCGTCGCGCGCCAGCTTGGAGGACCGTCCGGTTACGATCCCACCTTGCGCCGCGTTGAGGCGCACGGCACCGTCCCGCCCATGCCCATTTCGCCCTGCCGTCGCGTTGTCGCACTGGTCACACTCGTGGTCACGCCGCTTGCCGCTCAGGCACCCGCGGCACCCGCGGCACGCGTGACACCGGGGATCACCGTGCTCGTCCGCGATTCGATCCACCTCATCCGCGGCAAGCGGGTGGGCCTGATCACGAATCACACGGGCCGCGATGCGTCCGGGACAAGCAGCATCGACCTGCTCGCCCACGCGCCGGGCGTCACGCTCGTGGCACTGTTCGGCCCGGAGCACGGTTTGCGCGGCATAGCCGAAGCGGGCGAGCACGTGGCGTCGTCGGTGGACAGTGCGACGGGTGTTCCCGTGTTCTCGCTCTACGGCACGACCAGTGTGCCGACGGCAGAGATGCTGAAGAATGTCGATGTCCTCATCTATGACATCCAGGACGTCGCCGCACGCACCTACACGTTCGTCTGGACGATGGCGCTGTCAGCCGATGCCGCCGGCAAGCGCGGCATTCCGTTCATCGTCTGTGATCGACCGGTGCCGATTCGCGGCGACGTCGTGGAGGGCAACATTCTCGACGTCGCATTCCGTTCCTTCGTCGGGCAGTACCCGGTGCCATTGCGCTACGGCCTCACACCGGGCGAAATGCTGCGACATCTCGTCCGCACGAAGCAGGTCACCGCAGCGACGACGGTGATTCCCTTGCAGGGCTGGTCACGCGCGATGTGGTACGATCAGACCGGGTTGCCGTGGATCGCGCCTTCGCCGAACCTGCGGACGGTGGACGCCGCGTTGCTCTATCCGGGCACCGTGCTGGTCGAAGGCTCGAACCTCAGCGAAGGGCGGGGCACCGACGCACCATTCCAACTCGTCGGCGCACCGTGGCTGACCGATGCCGGCGAGATCGCGCGCATCCTGACACGCCTGCCGAGGTACACGCGTGGCGTCAGCTTCGATTCGGTGTCGCGCACCATCGCTGCAGGACAGAAATTCGCCGGTCAGACGATTCCCATGATTCGCATCACCGTCCGCGACCGCGATTCGGTGGACGCCGTGCGGGTGGGTGCCGCGCTGCTCTCCATCATTCACGCGAAACACTCGCGTGAACTCGTGTGGCGCGATGCGTTTCTCGACAAACTTGCCGGCGGGAGCGCGCTGCGTGCGGCGCTCAACGGCACGATCTCGGAAACCGGCACACTGCTCGCGAACTGGAGAGCGCAGGCGGCCAGGTTCGAACGTGACACACGCGTCGATCGACTCTATCGCTGATCGTGCCACGCGTGACGGAATAGCGAAGGGTCAGGCCTGCGTACGACCCATGCGCGTCGCGTACACGCCCTGCTTCTGATCGCGACCCAGCGCAATCACGTCGTACCGTTCCGGACTCGGTCCTTCCATGCCCGGCGAACCGCTCGGCATGCCGGGCACGAACAAACCCACGAGGGCGGGGCGTTCCTTGAGGACTTTCTGCACCAGATCGGGTGGAACGTGGCCCTCGAACAGGTAGCCCGCCACGACACCGGTGTGACACGACGCGAGTGCCTCCGGCACGCCAAGCGATGCCTTCACGGCCGCAATGTTCGGCGTGTCACGCACGTCGATCAGGAAGCCAGCCTTGCGCATCGCCTCGTTCCAGGCGGTGCAGCAGCCGCAGTTCGGGTCCTTGTAGACCGTCACGCGCGTCGCGGGCGGCACGGCGTCAGCCAGGCGACTCGTGAAGGCGGCAGCGGCGGCGACAGTAGCAGCGCGGGTCAGGAACTCGCGGCGGGTCAGGTGATGGGCCATGCGTAAAGTTATCTTCCCCGCCCGATATGGCCATCATCGAAGCCTCGATTCCGCTCTTCTTCCTGCTCATCGTCGTCGAGCTGGTGATCGCGCGCCGTCGGCAATCCGCCGTCTACCGGCTCAATGATTCGATCAGTGACCTGTCGTGCGGCATCCTCAGCCAGCTGCTCGGCGTCTTCACCAAGTTGCTGGTCCTCGGCGCCTACGTCTGGTTCGCCCGTCATCTCTCGCTGCAGTCGTTCGGTGTCGCGCCGGCGTGGATCGATCGGGTGCCGTTCGGCGATGGTTCGATGCCCGGGCGGCTGGGCATCGACTGGGCGGCATGGGGTGTCTGGACTGTCGCCTTCCTGCTCGTCGATCTCGCGTATTACGTGCTGCATCGCTACTCCCACACCATCCATGTGTTGTGGGCTGGCCACGTCGTGCATCACTCGAGTGAGGAGTACAACCTCACAGTCGCACTCCGGCAGAGCGCATTGCATGGCGTCTTCAGCTGGGTGTTCTTCATCCCGCTGGCCGTGATCGGTCTGCCGTGGACGATGTTCGCGGCATGTTATGCACTCAACCTCGTGTATCAGTTCTGGATTCAGACGCGCGAGATCGATCGGATGCCGTGGGGCATGGAATGGTGGCTCAACACACCGTCGCATCATCGGGTGCATCACGGCGTGAATCCGCAGTATCACGACCGGAACTATGCCGGCGCGCTGATCATCTGGGATCGGATGTTCGGCACCTTCGAACCCGAGGTCGAGCCGGTCGTGTACGGCATCACCACGCCGCTCGAGAGCTGGAATCCGGTGTGGGCCAACGTGCATGTCTTCGCCGACATCATGCGGGATGCGTGGCGCACGAGGCACTGGCGCGACAAGTGGCGCGTCGTCTTCGGCCACCCCGGCTTCCGGCCGACCGATCTCGTGGGCGCCGGCGCCCCGAAGACATCGTGGCCCGTGAATGCACCACAATTCGATCCGGTCGTGCCGCGTCAACTTCAGTACTACGCCGCCGCACAATTCTTCCTCATCCTGATCGCCGCGTATCTCACTCTGGTCAACGCCGGCACGATGGCATCGCACGAGATCGCGACGATGCTCTTCGTCGTGACACTTGGCCTCGCGAACGTCGGCTCGCTCTTCGAGGGCCGGAGCTGGGCCATCGGTATCGAGTTCGCGCGCCTCGCCACCATCGCGGTTGCGGCTTCCGCATTCATCGCGCGCGCTGAGTATCGCGTCACCGCACTGCTGGCGCTGGGCGCCAGCCTTGCTTCAGCGGTCTGGCTCGTGCGCCTGCCACGCGGGGCTCGTACGCTCTCGCAGCATCGCTGAGTGCGTGGGGGCGATAGGGTGGGAGGCCGGGGAGTGCGTCGTTCTCGCTACTCCTCGCGTCGCGCACCGTCGTGAACTGCTTTGGGCGTGGAGCGCACGGAGTGCACGGAGTGCTCGCTGAACAACGCTCTGCCCATCGCGGACCGATGATTTTTTTGTGAACGGCAGTTTCAAAAAAAGTCAGCGATGTCTCGCGCTTCGCCGAGCGTCGCAAGCCACGCACTCAGTGTCCTCGGCGCGCTCCTCACCCAGAGCAGTCAGCGATCTGTCGTCTGGCGCCGATGGAAGCAAGCGACGCGCGCGGGCCTCAGAACAGGCCCTTGGCCGGATCGTTGTCAGACATCGCGCTTCGGGCCGAGATGATCCCCACTCCGTCCACCCACTGCGGTCGCCGGGCATCCAACGCCGCCGCCATGTCGTTGATGTTCTCGTTCGTCAGCTGCGTGGCGGCGGTAACGGTGGCCGCGGCCAATCCGTTGCGGGAGTGCAGGGTGTTGCCGAGGTTCAACTTGTTGTGCATGAACTCGTGGAACATCAGGTTCGCGATCAAGGCCGCATCATTCGAGAAGCGGTCGTAGACCTCGGATCCCGCCGAGGCGCCACCGGCGTACAGCGCGGTGAAGCCGTCGTGGTTTGGCGGCGGAGCACCCACACCGATCTTCTTGGCCTCGACCATTTTCGAGCCCAGCGGAAGGAGGTAGACCAGCAACTCGTGCGGCTGGACGACAGGAACGAAAGCCAGCCACTGCACCAGTGCGCGCCCGTACTTCGGTCTCCCCCTGATCGCATCATGCGCGAGAATGACGCGGTCAAAATAGCCCTGCAGCTTGCGATTGACCTCCAGGATGATGTCCGTCTTCAGGCTCCTGGTCTGCATCGCGTTGCCGATGGAAAGCCCACTGGCGAGATACACGTTGTACATGCTGTAGGCCCCGGGTGCGGGTGCGGGTGCGGGTGTGGACCAGGCGTGCGTCCGAGGGGAGACACGTTCGATTGCTGGAGAGCATGACGCTATCACACCGATCTTCTTCTCGCCTTCAACGCGCCATCGTGCGCTTTACGCCAGCTGCGAATGTGTTCCAGACGCGCGCGGCATCGGTACTGCGTTGCGTGGATAGGGCGGGGGGCCGGGCAGTGCGTCACACTCGCTGCCCACATCCTTCTTGAACTGCGTTGGGTAGGGAGCGCACGGAGCGCACCGAGTGCGTGCGCTGCAACGCTCTGCCCATCGGCCACGGATGATGCTTTGTGAACAGCAGTTCCAACAAAAGTCAGCGATGTCTCGCGCTTCGCCGAGCGTCGCACCTCGCGCGCTCTCCGGCCTCCTCAGCCTATCCCGACAGCGAGTGAGAGATCGTACGACTGGCGCAACGGGTGGCAAGCGACGCACTCCGTGAGCTCCGTGCGCTCCTCGCTCAAAAAAGTCAGTTCAGATTGCGGACCGCGTTCGGAGGTGCCGATGCCTTCATCGCGCCAGGGTCTTCGCGAGTGACATGCCCGCCACCATCGCCAGAACGCCAAGGATTACGCTCAGGCAGACGTAGGTCGTGATCATCACGGTCCGACCCTGCTCGAGGCCCTCGAGGATATCCATCGAGAAGGCTGAGAACGTTGTGAAGCCGCCGCAGAAACCGGTGGTGATCAAGAGACGCGTGCTGTCGCTCATTGCGCTCGATCCGACCCCGTAGCGGATCGCCACGCCGAACACAAAACACCCGAGCACGTTGACCAGCAGCACGCCGAGCGGGAACGCGGTGCCGACGCGTCCGGCCGTGCCCCACACCAGCATCGCGCGCAACGCGCTGCCGACCCCGCCACCGAGTGCCACCAGCAACACGTTGCGCATCGTGTACATCAGGCCGGCACCACGGTATCGGCGTCGTAGTGCCGCGTGCGCCACTGGCGCGGTCGCTTGAGCGAACTCATCACGATGCGCACGGCGGCCACCGGATCCGCGGTGAACGAGAGCCAGAACGTCCAGTGTCGCTCCGCATACGAGCCTGCAAGCCCGAACTGCAATAAGACACGAATAGACACTAAGGCGACGTTGAGCCAGAACCACGCCGCGCCAGGCCCACCCGCGCGCCACTCCGGCACATGCAGCGCACCCGCGAGCAGCAACGCCGGCAGTGGCACGAACTGCGTCAGGATCACGAAGCAGCAATCGAGGAATTGCGTGAACGGTGTCGTGCCGTCCTTCAGGTCGATGGAGCGGCCCCACTCGCGCCACATCTGGCCGATACCGCTGTATGCGCGCACGCCGATGATTCGCGCGCCATCGAGGAACCCGACCCGGGCTCCGTTGCGCGCCATGTGTCGCGCGAGTGTCACATCATCGCACCAGCTGCGTCGCGCGCTGCTGTAGCCACCATTCGCCAGCAGTACGCTGCGCTTCGCGAGGAAGCACTGGCCGTTCGCCATCACCCGATCCGGCGCCGGCGCCTTCTCGCCCGCCGCGCCGAACCGATACACGAGCGTCGTCAACATGGCCGGCTGCAGCCATTGCTCGGCCACCGTCATCTCATTGAAGCGCGGCGCAAAACTCACGGCGTCGAGCCCGAGCTGTTCGGCGGCATTCACGACCGCCGCCACCATGCCCGGTTGCGGGGTCGTATCGGCGTCGATGCCGAGCACCCAATCGCCCCTGGCGTGACGCAGTCCGTGCTCGAGCGCCCAGACCTTGCCAACCCATTCGGGCGGCAGCGGGTCGTCGTGCATCGGCCGGATGCGTGAGTCCTGCCGCGCCGCGTCACCGAGCAATTCCCACGTACCGTCGGTCGAGCGGCTGTCCACGATCAGCGCTTCCAGCATCGCGGGGCCCTGCCGCCGCAACCCCATCAGGCACGGGCCGATGCGCGCCGCCTCGTCCAGGCAGGCGACGACCACCGTCACTTTCCCGGCGTGCGCATCGCCGGTGAGTGGCGCGATCGGCGGGCGACGTGTGCGACCGGGGAGCAGCCGCAGGATCAGCAGGGCAGTGGCGAAGCCCTGCACCACGACCAGCAGGGCGAGCACGACAGATTCGGAAGTCACGTGAGCGAATGTGGTGGATACGTCACGTGATCGGCAGGGGGAACATCCCGTGCCGCTCAGGCATACCTTTGGTGCTGCGCCAGTGCCTGCCTGCACATGGCCGCCGTGCGTTCACTCCAATCACGATCCCATCATGCGTCGTTACGTCACTTTGTCAGTCGTCGCCCTCGCCAGTGCAGCCATTGTCTCCGCCCAGGGCGGCATGACGATGGCCGCGCCGCCCGCCGGCAAGCTCTCGGTCCAGCCGTCACCGCGCGCGACGGCGGTCATGTCCATCAGCACCGGTGTGCAGAACGCCGCACCGATGAAGGTCACCGTCGATTACGGTCAGCCGTTCGCGCGCGGCCGCGCCGGCGAAGGTGGATTGATTCCGAGTGGCACCGTGTGGCGCACCGGTGCCAACGCGTCCACGACCTTCACGACGGATGCGAATCTTCGTATCGGATCACTTGCAGTCCCGAAGGGCACGTACTCCCTGTATTCGCTCTGGTCAGCGACGGCGGGCATGCAGCTGATCATCAACAAGGCGACGGGCCAGTGGGGTACGGAATACAACCAGGCGATGGACCTCGGACGCGTGCCGATGACCGCGAAGACACTCGCGGATGCGCGCGATGCGTTCGTGATTTCGCTCGAGCCGGCCACCACCGCACCAGCCAGCGCCACGCTGCACCTGACGTGGGGCAAGACGGACTTCTCGGTGCCGGTCGCCATCGTTCCGTAAGGCGCACGGCGGGAGTCGGATCGACCCGGCGGGCTCGGCGACTCTCGCCGGGCCCGCCGTCCGTTTCACGCGTCATTCGGTGCTCTTTCTGCGCTGCCTGACGACCGTGGCGAGTGTCCATCGGCGACGCGAAACCGCTATCTTTCGTCTTCGGTGGTGGTTCACGCTTTCCCGCAGCACATCCCGCACATGCCGCATCATTCCCGACTTCACAAGCTGCACGCTGCCGGACAAAGCGTGTGGCTCGACTATATCGATCGCAGCATCCTCGCCAACGGCGCGCTGACGCAGCAGATCGCGGACGACGCCCTCACCGGCATGACGTCCAACCCGACCATTTTCGAGAAGGCGCTCGCCAACGGCACGGCGTACGATGGGCAGCTCGCCTCCGCACCTGACGGCCTCACGCCATGGCAGTTGTTCGAACTCGTCGAGAGCGATGACGTGCGCACCGCCTGCGATCAGTTCCGCTCCGTGTACGAAGGGTCGGGTGGCACGGACGGCTACGTGTCGATCGAGGTCTCGCCGAACGTCGCCAACGATGCCGACGCCACTGTCGAGGAAGCCCATCGGCTGTGGAAGCTCGTCAACCGGCCGAACGTGATGATCAAGGTGCCGGGCACCGAGGAAGGGTCGAAGGCGCTCCGCCGCCTGATCGCCGATGGTCTCAACGTGAACGTCACCCTGCTCTTTTCGGTCGAGGCGTATGCGCGGGTGATCGAGGCGTATCTGGCCGGCCTCGAGGAGCGCATGAAGAACGGTGGCGAGCTGCACAACGTGGGCAGCGTCGCCAGTTTCTTCATCAGTCGCGTGGACTCCGAAGTGGACGCCCGACTCGACGCGATGATCAAGGAGGCCGACGATGCGTCGCGCTCCCGACTCGGCGCGCTCAAGGGCAAGGCGGCCATCGCGAATGCCAAACTCGCCTACGCGCTGTTTCAGCGGCACTTTGCCGGCGCCCGATGGGAGAAGCTGCGTGCCAAGTCGGGCCGCGTGCAGCGCCCGTTGTGGGCCAGCACCGGGACCAAGAATCCGTCGTATCGCGACGTGATGTACGTCGAGCAGCTGGTCGGCCCGGATACGGTGAACACGATGCCTCCTGCGACGATTGCCGCGTTTCAGGATCACGGCGACGTGTCGCGCACCGTGGACGCCGGCGTCGACGAGGCGCGAGCGCTGCTCCAGGCGCTCGCCAGCGAAGGCATCAGCATGACGTCCGTCACCGACAAGCTGTTGGCTGAAGGTCTCGCGAGCTTCCAGAAGTCGTTCGACACGCTGCTCGTGGGCCTGGAGACGAAGTTGCGCTCCCTCGGCCGCGCGCCGGTCGCGAGTGCCGTGTAACCGAAGACGACGACTGCACCTCGCCCTTCACTTGCACGGCGCTAGAGTGTAGGTCGGTAGCAGGCGGGTGACTCTCGCAGGATCTGGTCTGGAGGCTGTCTGCGCATTGCTGACGGCCTCTGACGCTTTCATCCCACGGAAATCGCATGGCACGAGGTCTCGTCGGTACCATCGGCAGCGCGGTCACGCTGGCCGTCACGGTCTTTGTGTGCGCACGCGGTGTGAGTGCGGCGGGCATCCCGCCGATCGGTCCATTGCTCGATCCGGTGCAGGGCGCCGCGGCGAGCGTGCGCTACGCCGACCTGCCGGTCACGGAATCGGAAGCCGTGCCGGGCATGACCACCGCCACGCGCGTGCTGTTCGATACGCGCGGTGTGCCGCATGTCTACGCCAGCAACACGCGTGATGCGTATCGCGCGCTCGGGTACGCGGTGGCGCGTGATCGGTTCTTCCAGATGGAACTCACCTATCGTGCGGCGTCCGGCACCCTCACCGAACTCGCCGGCGCACGTGCATTGCCGCTCGACAAGGAAACGCGCACACTCGGCCTCGCGTGGGCGGCGGAGCGCAAGTGGGCCGCGCTCGACAGCGCCAGCGAAGGCCGCCGAGCCATGGACGCGTTCGCGGATGGTGTGAACGCCTATCGCGAGACGATGACGACCGCCAGTACGCCGGTCGAATACAAGCTCCTCGGCACGACACCGATGGCGAAGTGGGAGGCGAGGTATTCTGTCTACCTGCTGATGCGCATGGCGCTCACGCTGGCATACGATCCGGAGGACCTGCGTCGGACGCGCGCCGCCGCGCTGGTCGGGCGCGATGCCGCGAACGCACTGTTCCCGCGCAACAACCCGATCCAGGAACCGATTCAACCGGTGCCCGGCCGTACGGCACCACGTGAACTGTGGACCGTGCTGCCCGTACCCGGCGCGCCGGATACATCGCTGCTCGTACCCGCGAAGGCGGCGAGCCTGCTCGAACACACCGCGCTCGCGATGCCGGGTGCCGAACAGACCGGCGATGCACTGGGCAGCAACAACTGGGCGATCGCACCGCAGCGCACGGCGAGTGGCGGCGCGCTGTTATCCGGCGATCCGCATCTCGATCTGTCGCTGCCGTCCATCTGGTACGAGGCGCATCTCGTCGTGAAGGATTCACTCGACGTGTATGGCGTGACGTTTCCCGGTTCACCGACGATCGTGATCGGCTTCAACCAGAACGTGGCATGGACGTTCACGAATACCGGCGGAGATGTCGCCGACTATTTCCTCGAACAGGTGGACGACGCGAAGGCGCCCACGAAGTACTTGCTCGACGGTCAGTGGCAGAAGCTCGACCTGCGTGTCGAGACGTATCGCAACGCCGCCGGCACCACGATCGCGACCGACACGGTCTTCTACACGCATCGCGGGCCAGTCGCGCGCGAGAACGGCCGGTTCCTGAGCTTCCGCTGGACGGCGCACGATGCGTCGAACGAGCTGGATGGATTCGTGGCGGCGACGCGAGCGGCGTCGGTGCAGCAGTGGCAGGCCGCGATGCTGCCGTACAAGTCGCCGACGCAGAACATGCTGGTGGCGGATCGCAGTGGTACGATCGCGCTGCGCTCGTACGGCGAATACCCGATGCGTCCGAACGGTGAGGAAGGTGCATACGTGCGTGATGGACGCACGCGCGCCAGCGACTGGATCGGCATGGCACCACTCGACGACATGCCGCAGGTCACGAATCCGGCGCAGGGCTACATCGTCAGTGCGAATCAGCAGCCGTTCGATCCCGCCGTGGTGCCGCGCTACATCGGTGGCAACTGGCCCGATCCGTGGCGCGCACTGCGCATCAATGAAATTCTCCGCGCGGATGACAAGGTCACGCCGGAACGTGTGCGACAGATGCATATGGACCCGCTCAACGTGCGCGCGCGGATGATCGCACCGTACTTCGTGCGCGCTGCCGAGCGCAGCAACAATCCCGCACTCGGTGCGGCCGCGAAACTCCTGCGGGACTGGGACTATCGCTACACGCTCGACGCACAGGCGCCAGTGCTCTTCGAGGCCGCCATGAAGCGCGCGGTGCGCAACGCCTGGGACGAGTTGAGTCCCGGTGAAGGGAAGCCCGCCGTCGCCACGCCGGCGACCGTCGTCTTCCTCGAACTCCTTCGCGATTCCACGAGCCGCTGGTGGGACGATCGTCGCACGAACGGCGCGGTCGAAACGCGCGACGGACTGCTCGCGGACGCGCTCGAGGCGGCCTACGACTCACTCACCCTGACACGCGGGCCCGCCGGCCCGCCATGGGCGTGGGGTCGCGCCGGCGGCATCAACGTTCATCACCTCGTGAACCTTCCCGGCTTCTCGCGTGATCATCTCCCGGTCACGTCGGGTTATGGCACCATCGCACCCGCCTCGGGTGCCACCGGCAGTCACGGCGCCAGCTGGCGGATGATCGTCGAGCTGACGAGGGACCGGCGGACGGCATGGGCCATCTATCCAGGCGGCCAGAGCGGCAATCCGGCCAGCGCACGGTATGACGACCGGCTCGAGAAGTGGCGCACGGGCCAGCTCGATTCGCTGGTGGTGCCGGAGAGCGACGCCGCCTTTCCGAAGGCGCGAATTCTTTCGACGCTCGATCTGCGGCCGTAGCGGCCATGGCGTTTTCGTCACTCCTCCTCATCGTCGCCGCACTCGTCGCCACCGGCGTCGTGCTGTTGTGGGCCAACCAGTCCCGGAACCAACCCATGTTCGTCGCCATTGCCGTGCTCCTGTTCATCGCCGCCGAATTCGTGATGGGCTGGTGGGCACTTCCGGTCGTCGGTCTGGTGCTCGGCCTGGTCGGGGCCCGCCGAAAGGGCGTCGTGCTCATGGTCGGCTCGGCGGCACTCACCGCCTGGGCCCTCCTCTTTGCCTGGACGGCCATTCACGGCAACCTCGGCAATTTCATGCAGCAACTCGCGGGGGCCATGCGCCAGAAGCCCAACCTGCTGCTGGGGCTGATTACCGCCCTGCCGGCACTGCTGGCTGGGCCCGCTGCACGTCTCGGTGCCGGATTGCGCCCGGAATCCGCCCAAACGGCTTCTTTGAAGGGTTAGCCTCGCTATCTTGGGGCTCGGGAGCCGACGCGTGGACGTGTCGGCTGCGCCCGCCCGGCCCGGCTGGTTCGGGGCCGTATCCACTCGACGCCGATCCCGTGTCCGTCACCGCCCCGAAAACCAAGATCGTCTGCACACTCGGTCCCGCCTCTGCCACTCGCGAGAGCATCGGAGCACTGATCGAAGCCGGCCTCAACGTGGCCCGGATCAACTTCTCCCACGGAACGCACGACCAGCACGCGCAGACCATCGCCATCGTGCGCGAAGTGGCAGAGGAGCTCGGCAAGCCTGTCGCGATCCTCGGTGACCTGCAGGGTCCGCGCATCCGCATCGGCGTCCTCTCGCAGACGATGCAACTCGTACCCGGCCGTGAAGTCATCCTCGCCCACGAAGGCGAGGAGGAGCCCGGCGACATCCCGGTCACCTACACGCAGCTTTCGCACGACGTCAGCGCCGGCGGCCGTATCCTCATCAACGACGGGCTGATCGAATTGCGCGTCCTGCAGGTGATGGGCAAGCGCGTGCGGTGCGAGGTCGTCTTCGGCGGTGAGCTCAAGAGCAACAAGGGCATCAACTTGCCCGGCATCGCGGTCTCGGCACCCTCGATCACCGAAAAGGATCGCGCGGACGTCAGTTTCGCCGTCGAGCAGGATCTGGAATACCTCGCGCTGAGTTTCGTGCGACGTGCAGAAGATCTCTGGCAGCTGCGTGGCCTCGTGCCGAACAACATGATGATCGTCGCGAAGATCGAGAAGGACGTCGCGCTGAACAACATCGAGACGATCGTCTCGGCCTCCGATGCGATCATGGTGGCCCGCGGCGACCTCGGTGTCGAGCTCCCGTTCGAGCGCGTGCCTGTCGCACAGAAGCAGATCATCGCGCTCTGCAATCGCATGGGTCGCCCCGTCATCACGGCGACGCAGATGCTGGAGTCGATGATCACCCATCCGCGCCCCACGCGCGCCGAAGCGTCCGACGTCGCGAACGCCATCCTCGATGGCACCGACGCCGTGATGCTTTCCGCCGAGACGGCAGCCGGTGCCTATCCGCGCCTCGCCGTCGAAGCGATGCAGCGGATCATCATCGAGATCGAGCAGCGCTCGAAGCTCGACCTGGCCAACAAGGACAAGCGTCGCATGCCGGAGCACAAGCATGAAGTCGCCGAAGCCATCGCGTCGGCCGTGGCGGCTGCGGTGAAGATGCTGCACGCGCCGGCGATCGTCTGCTTCACGAAGAGCGGCTCCACGGCGCGCGTGGTGTCGAGCATGCGTCCGGCCGTCACCGTGGTCGCGTGCACGGATCTCAAGAAGACGTACCGCCAGCTCGCACTCGTCTGGGGCGTGCAGCCGGAGCTCGTGCCGCGCAAGGACAATTACGAGGAACTCGTGGTCGAGGGACTGGCCGCCGTCCGCCGTCTCAATCTCGCCGATCCGGGTGATCACATCGTCGTCACGGCCGGTGTGCCGTTCGACACGCCGGGAACCACCAACTTCATGCGTGTGGAGACGGTGTGAGACTGACCTTCCTCGGCACCGGAACGAGTTTCGGCGTGCCGCAGGTTGGTTGCAACTGTGCAGTCTGTCGCTCACCCGACCCGCGTGACAAACGCACGCGGGTCGGAGCCGTCGTCGAGTCCTCGGGTGGCACACGCGTGCTGATCGATACACCGCCCGAACTGCGGGTGCAGTTGATCGCCAATGGTGTCGATCGTGTCGACGCGGTGCTGTTCACCCACGATCACGCGGATCACACACACGGCCTCGATGACATCCGTGCGATTTCCGCGCGTCGTGACGGCCCGCTGCCGATGTACGGTTCCGCCACGACGATGCAGAGCCTCCACGACAAGTTCCGGTACGTATTCGACGATGCGATGCGCCCGATGCCCGGGA
The DNA here is from genome assembly GCA_014379355.1 of Gemmatimonadaceae bacterium. Taxonomy (GTDB): domain Bacteria; phylum Gemmatimonadota; class Gemmatimonadetes; order Gemmatimonadales; family Gemmatimonadaceae; genus JACMLX01. Next base: position 14,927 of record JACMLX010000002.1, on the reverse strand, counting down.
CACTGAAGCCCGAAGGCCAGACGTTCATCATCGAGGCCGGCGTTCCGGTGACCGTCGGTGACATGCTCGTGCAGCCATTCACCGTACCGCACGGCCGCTTCAGCGTCACCGCGTTTCGCATTGGCGCGCTGGGCTATGTGACCGACGCCAAGACCGTGCCTCCCGACGCCATCGACATCCTCCGCGGGGTGAAGGTGCTGGTGCTCAATGCGCTGTTTCGCACGGCGCATCCGACACATCTCAGCATCCCGGAAGCGATCGCCGTGGCACGTGAGATTGGCGCGGAACGCACATATCTGACCCACCTGACGCACGATAATTTTCATGCGGACCTGGAAGCGGAGTTGCCGTCGGGCATCGCTCCGGCATTCGACGGCCTCACCGTCCGGGTCGACTAGCCGATGGCCACGATCGACGTCGAATCACCGGCGTCTGCGTCCAGCATCGCCGATGTGACGGCCGGACTGCGCAGCTTCAACGTGCGCCACATGGAGCCGGTCGATCCGGCGCCATTCAACGTCGTGTTGCGCGACGACAACGGCACGATCGTTGGTGGATGTCTCTGCGAAACGCGCTGGACCTGGGTGTTCGTGGATGTGTTGTGGGTCCACGAGGCGCATCGTGGTGCTGGATACGGCACCGCGTTGCTGGCCGCAGCCGAGGACGAGGCGCGGCGACGCGGATGCACGAAGGCGCACCTCGACACGATCAGTTTTCAGGCGAGACCGTTCTACGAAAAACTCGGATGGCGCCTGTTCGGCACGCTCGAGGATTATCCGCCGGGACATACCCGGTACTATCTCCGGAAAGACCTCTCCCAGACTTCCTGATCTCATGGCCGTCCGATTCGATTTCACGAACATGCTCGCGCCCGCGTGTTCCGGCGGGCTGCCGGCCGAGACGCTTGCCACCTCGGCCGCCGCATTCACGACCGCCGTGGCCGACGTCACCGCACGGCGCGCGGCCGGAACGCTCGGGTTTCCGATGTTGCCGGAAGACGCCGCCCTGCGCGCTGCGCTGAAGGCTGATGCGCTCGCATCGCGTGGCGAGATCGACGATGTCGTGTTGTGCGGCATCGGTGGATCGGCGCTCGGCCCGAACATGCTGCGCAGCGCGCTCTGTCCGCCACGGTGGAATGAGCTCGATGCCGAAGCGCGAGGCGGCTGGCCGCGCCTGCACGTGATGGACAACGTCGATCCCGTCACGATGGGCGCGTTGTTCGATCGTGTGGACCTCACGCGCACTCGTGTGCTCGTGATCTCCAAGTCCGGTGGCACCGCCGAAACGATGTCGCAGTATCTCGTGATGCGCGAGAAGCTGAACACGCTCGGCGCCGAATGGCCGAAGAAGGTGCTGCGGTTCATCACCGATCCGGAGAAGGGCGTGCTGCGTGCCATCGCCAGGACCGATGGCATCATCACGTACGACATCCCGCCGACTGTAGGCGGTCGATTCAGCGTGTTGACGGCAGTGGGCCTCGCACCGGCGGCGTTCATCGGGATCGACATCGATGCGTTGTGCGCCGGTGCGGCAGCCATGCGTGATCGCTGCGAAACGCCGGAGCTCGCGAAGAATCCGGCCGGTGTGTTTGCCGTGTTGCAGCAACTGCACGATCAGCAGAACGGACGCAGCATTCACGTGCTGATGCCGTATGCCGATGCGCTGCGCGACGTCGCGAACTGGTTCGTGCAGCTGTGGGCGGAGAGCCTGGGGAAGGCGCTGCCGGGCGGTGGGAATGTCGGGCCGACGCCCGTGCCGGCACTTGGCGCCACCGATCAGCACGCTCAGGTGCAGAACTTCATGGAGGGGCCGCACGACAAGACCGTCACGTTCATCGCGGTCGGCACACTCGATCGCGACATCACGATTCCGGCACTGCATGGAGCTTTCCCCGATCTCGCCTATCTCGGTGGCAACACGATCGGTGCCTTGCTCGATGCCGAGCGTCGTGCGACGGCCGGCGCGCTCGCGAGCAGCGGTCGCCCGAACGGGGTGCTGCACATTCCGAAGGTCGACGCCCACCATCTGGGTGAACTGATCATGCTGTTCGAGTTCGCGACTGCGTTTGCCGGCGCGTTGTATGGCATCGATGCCTACAACCAGCCGGGCGTCGAGCTGGGCAAGCAGTTCACGTACGGGATTTTCGGCCGTCCCGGCTTCGAGGCGGATCGTGATCGCTTCAACGGGTTGGCGCAGCCCGACCCTGCCTGCTCCGTCTGAGCATCGCCAGGCGGATACTCACTTGTGTCTCGTGACAGCGGTAGGGAGCTTTCCGTGCTCCCCGTCGGTGCTGGTCTCGAGGCTGTATTCCACTTTCATTCACTCGAGGTTGTGATGTCCGCTCCCGCTCTCTCGTCGGCACTGCTCGCCGACTGCGTCACCGTCGCCGGATCACAGGTGACTGTCACGCAGCCCGAGCTGCTGGCCACCGACCGCATGGACACGGTGATCAACGCCGCCGTTTTCGGCAGTGATGAGGAGAAGGAGTACGCGCGCTGGCTGCTCTGGGAAGTCGGCCAGCACGTCGGCGTTCGCCCGGCCTCGATCCATGATCTCTACACGGCGCGCGGCGCGGGCAAGACCGGTGGCTACACGGTGCCGGCGATGAACATCCGCTGTGCGGCGTACGACACGATGCGCTCGATCTTCCGCACGGCCATCAAGCTCGATGCCGGCGCCTTCATCCTCGAGATCGCGCGTTCCGAGATCGCCTACACCGATCAGCGTCCGGCGGAATACGTCGCCGTCATGATTGCCGCCGCATTGCGCGAAGGGTTCCGCGGGCCGCTCTTCATCCAGGGCGATCACTTCCAGGTCAACCACAAGAAGTTCGCGGTCGATCCGGTGCTCGAGGTGAATTCGGTCAAGCAGCTCGTGACCGAGGCCGTTGCCGCAGGTTTCTACAACATCGATGTGGACACGTCGACGCTGGTGGACCTGTCAAAGCCGACGCACGACGAGCAACAGGTGCCGAACTACATGACGGCGGTGGACATCTGTCGCTTCGTGCGTGCCTCGGAACCCGAGGGCGTGACGATTTCACTCGGTGGTGAGATCGGCGAAGTCGGCACGGAGAATTCGACGCCGGACGAGCTGCACGCCTTCATGTCGGGCTTCACGCGCACGCTCGCCGAGCAGGCGCCAGGCATGGCAGGGCTGTCCAAGATCAGCGTGCAGAGCGGCACCAGCCACGGGGGCACGGTGTTGCCCGACGGCAGCATTGCCGATGTCGCACTCGATCTCGAGACGTTGCGCATCCTCGGCGAACTCGCCCGCAGCGACTATGGCCTGTCGGGCGCGGTGCAGCACGGCGCCAGCACGCTGCCGGACAGCAGGTTCAGCGCGTTTCCCGAGGCGGAGACGGCGGAAATTCATCTCGCGACGAATTTCCAGACGATGATGTTCGATCACATGCCGGACGCACTCCGCAAGGAGATGTACGACTGGCTGCTGGTCAATGCGAAGGACGAGCGGAAGGCGACCGACACCGACGGGCAGTTCTTCTACAAGGCGCGCAAGAAGGCGATCGGTCCATTCAAGAAGCAGATGTGGTCCCTGCCCGCCGATGTCAAGGCGACACTCGCCGCCGCATACGATGCCAAGTTCACGTTCCTGTTCACGCAGTTGAAGGTCAACGGCACGAAGTCCGCCGTGAAGCAGTTCGTGAAGGCACCGCGCCTGCACAAGGTGTTCGGTGCGCCCGGCGTGGTGGCGGCGCCGGACGATGCGGATCTGAGTGACTGACATTCCCACGCGCGAGTTCGCAGCGGCCACACTCTCTGTCGAGGATGCGGCCGCTGCGTCGTCTCGGGCGTCGCGTCAGTTGCTCGACGCGGCCGTCGCACGCGCCATTGCGACCCTGGCACACGACCTCCGGAATTCGCTCGGTGTCGTCTCGATGCAGGTCGAGGCGATCGCGGTGCGCTCCGCGTCGAAGACACCGGATGTGGCGGCCATCCTCTCGCACGCGAACGTCGCCTCGGAACACATCGAACGACTGGCCGAGATGACGAATTCGCTGATTGCCTTCGCGCGCGGCCGGACGTCGTCCGACTTGTCCGTCATCGTCAGCGAGGCGGCGGCGCTGGTTCCGCTGCGCCCCGTCTCGGTGTCGAATCCCGTCGTCGCAGCCGTCGGCCTCGACCCCATGCTCACGCGCGCCGTTGCCCTCGAAGTGCTCATGCTGGCCCTCGGCAGCCCGAAAGCACCGGTCTTCGTCGTCAGTGCGGCCGAGACCGGCTCAACGCTGGCCGTCGTTTCGGGGTATCGACTCGAACCGGACGCCACGCTGGAATGGGTTGTGCAGTTTCAGAAGGTCGGCGGCCGCATCAGTCCGACCGAGGACGGCCTGCGTCTTCTGTTTCCGCCGATCAGCTGACCAATGACCCACGCAATGGCCAACGCCACAATCCTCATCGCGGATGACGAACCCGCCGTCACCACGCCACTCGAAGCCGTGCTCTCCGCCGACGGCTACAACGTGGTGGTGGTCAGCGACGGCCTCGCCGCACTTGAACGCATCGAGCAGGACGACATCGCGCTCGTCCTGACGGACCTGAAGATGCCGGGCCTCGATGGCATGGCACTGCTCGAGGCGATCCGCACGCGCGAACTGCTCGTCGAATGCATCATCATCACGGGCGAAGCGTCGGTGGACACCGCCGTCGACGCGATGCGATTCGGTGCCTACGACTACATCGAGAAGCCGCTCACCAAGCAGAAGCTGACGCGCCTCAAGGCGCTGATCCCGAAGGCGATCGAGAAGGAGACCACGCGCCGCAAGAACCGCGAACTCTCCTCACGCCTCGAGGGCCTGACGAGTTTCGGTGAACTGATCGGCCAGTCCGAGCCGATGCGCGAGGTCTATGGCCTCATCGAGGCGGTGGCGCCGAGCAACGCCTCGGTGCTCGTCCTGGGCGAAAGTGGCACCGGCAAGGAGCTGGTCGCGCGTGCCCTGCACCAGAAGAGCGACCGCGCCAAGGGCCCGTTCTACGCGCTCAACTGTGCCGCATTGCCGAAGGAGATCCTGGAGAACGAGTTGTTCGGCCACGAAAAGGGTGCGTTCACGGGTTCCGTGAACGAAAAGACGGGTGCGTTCGAGAATGCGAGCGGAGGCACGCTCTTTCTCGACGAGCTCGCCGAGATGCCGACGGACATCCAGGTCAAGCTGCTGCGTGCACTCGAGACGCGGTCGATTCGCCGGCTCGGCGGCAAGAAGGAAATTCCGGTCGACATCCGCATCGTGGCGGCGACCAACAAGGACATCCAGAAGGCCATTGCCGCCAATGAACTGCGCGAGGACCTCTACTATCGACTGGCGGTCGTGGAATTCATCCTGCCGCCACTGCGTGAGCGTGGCACCGACATCCTGATCCTCGCCGAGGCGTTCCTGCAACGTTTCTCGAAGCAGAACGGCAAGCGGCTCACGGGTTTCGAGCATGGTGCGCGAGAGTGGATGGCGATGTATCCGTGGCCGGGCAACGTGCGCGAGCTGAAGAACGCCATCGAGCGTGCGGTGATTCTCGCGCGCACGACGGAAGTCAGTGCGGCCGACCTGTTGCCGCGTCACCTGCGGGGCACGGCGGAAAGCCTTGGCCCGGTGACGCTGACGGTCGGATCGTCGATGGCCGACGCACGCCGGCAGCTGGCGTTGCGCACGTTCGCGCAGCTGAGCGGTGACCTGCCGAAGGCCGCCGCGATGCTGGGCCTGAAGGAATCGCAACTTCGGGAAGAACTGATGGCCCTGCTTGCCCTGCCCGATCCGTCAGGAGAAGAGCCTACGGATGGGGGAGAAGGAGGTGACCGGGCATCGGTCCGTCTCATACGTTCCAACGAAGGGAAGGCTGCCCCCGGACGCTGAGGTCCGGGTCGCGCTTTTCCACCCATTTTCGACTCCGCTCTGCATGTCTCGCCGCGACTGGGACGACGACGACCACTTCATCATCGTCGAAGAGAACGATGATTCCTCAGGCATGTCCGCCTTTCTGCTCGGCGCCGCGATCGGCGCCGGTCTCGCGCTGATCTTCGCACCGCAGAGTGGCGAGGAAACACGCCAGTCGATCAAGCGTGGCGCGAAAAAGGCTGGAGATGCGACCAAACGTGCCGGGGAGAAGGTCACCGACGCGCTGGCGCTGGCGAAGGCTGATCTGGAGTCGCGCATCGACACCGCCCGCTCCTCGATCGACCTCAAGAAGGTGCAGGTCTCACGCGCCGTGGACGCCGGTCGCGAAGCCGCCCGCGCCGCTCGCGAAGATCTCGAGCGCCGCATGGCCGAGCAACGCGCCGCCGATGTGTCCCGCTCCCGCGAACACGACAACGGTGCTGTCTGACTTCTGTGTGGCTGTAGAGTTCCGACTTCAGCAGTGTTCAGGTCAGCGATTGCTCCAGATCCACCGTTCGCCCCGCAGTCACACCACACGCCGGGCAGTACTGGAAGAACGCGTTCTTGCGTGTGTCGCAGACGCCGCACTTGTCGAACAGCTTCATGCCGCAGTGCACGCAGAAGTTCGTCGTCGCATTCGGGCCGCCGGCGATGGCGCGTTCACAGCCGGGACACATGTTCGCGCTCATCTTGCGCAAGGCGTCCTCGTAGCCCAGTGACTGCCGACGCTCGGTTTCCGTCTGCTTCTCGACCAACTGGCGCTTCGCCACGTAGCGCTGCATCGCGCGGATCACATAGTGCCCGGCGATCAGCGTCAGGATGATGCCGACCACGTAGCGGACGTAGCCACCGTAGCTGGGCAGGTACGGCACCAGCTCCACGAAGAACGCGACGAGCGCGAACAGCACGAACCCGCGCGCGAGTGGCCAGTACTGACTCTTGCGTTTCTTCGCGATCAGCCAGATGCCGATGAGGAGCAGCGGAAGCGTCAGCGCGAGGCGGATGCCGAAGACGCGCAGTTCCTGCTGAAACTGCGCTTGATCGTACAGGGGTCGGGCGGCGTCTTCGAGCTCCGAGGTGAGGGTGCCGACCGAGTCGAGCGCCTGCGAGATCTCGAGGCGCCGCCCGTCCTGCATCTCCACCACCTTCTGCGCCGCCGCCTGCTGCGCGAGCAGTCCCTCCATCTCGCGCGTCTTCGCGATTCCCTCCGGATCCTGGTCCGGATTGCTCGTCGCGGTGCGCGTCGACCGCCAGTTGTCGTACGCTTCCTTGCGATTCTGGTATGTCGTGCGACTCGAGTCGACGATCAGGCTGGCCGTGTTGCGCCGATTGTCCACGTCGTTCGCTTCACGACGCAGCGCATCACGTCGCGCGCGCAAGGGAATGGCCTTGCCCTGATCGACGAACTGGTCGATCGAGATCGATTGGTCCACACCGGGCAATTCACCGACGATCTTGCCACCGAGCCCGGTCAGGAATCCGGCGAACACCAGCGACACCGCCCACATCGCGATCGAGAACAACCGCTCAGGAACGCGCAGACTCTTGAACATGTCGGATGGTAGAGGAAAAGAGCGCCTGCGCGATCAGCCGCGCATCACCGGCCGCGCAGTGTACCGAGGACAGACTGCAGATTGGTGCCTCGCGCAACGGTCTGCACGCGGTCCTGCACCTTCGGGAACAGCGTCTCGGCTTCCTTCTGGAAGCGGGTGAAGAGTGCCTTCATGTCGGCGGTGGAGAGCGCGCGGCCCTGCGCATAGTACTGCGTCGCGGCGTGGCCCAGTGCATAGGTCGCCCCGAACGTCAGCGCCGCGCCGGCGGCCATGCCTGTCGCGCCACCGAGCATGTTGCCGAGCAATCCGCCGGCCAGGCTGCCGAACGTCTTGCGCACGATGCCCTCCATGAATTGCGCCGCGGCACCGATGCCGAACGTTGCGGCCAGATCCTTGACCTGCGCCGCATCGAGCCGCTGTCCGTGACGCTGGCCGATCGTGTACACCATGCGCAGTTGCAGGGGCAGGATCGCCATGTTCGACAGCCGATCCGGCAACACTTCGAGTGCGGCGGTGAGGATCGCCTGATCGAGTATCATCGCGTCCAGTTCACCGGGTGCCGGCGGTTGTGCCTGTGCGGTGGCCGGCACCGGCGGTGGCATCACCTGTCCGGTGAGCGCCGCGACCGACGCGATCACCGACATCTCCGCCGTCGCGACACCGGTGCCGAGTGCGCCGGACAACGTCTGCAGGAACGCGATCTCCTTGTCACCTGCCACGCCTTCGGAATTGCAGACCGCGACCGCAATCTCATACGCCGCGCGGCGCGCCGCATCACTCGACAGCGAGGCGACGAGCACACGCACATCCTCCGGCGCGATCGCCGCCTGCTGCACGACGGCATCGGCGTTCGCGAGACCGAGTCGCTTCGCGGCGGCGGAAATCTCCGAGAGTTCGAACGTGCTCCGCGTACCGTCGGCCATCGCCGCCTGCGCGGCAATCGTGATGATGACTTCTGCGTCCGTCGGGGTCATGTGCGGCGTCTCGGGTAAGGGGATGTGCTGCCGTACGTCCTTCGGACGATCATCGTGTCAGCTGCCGATCGCACTGCGGCGTGCCCGTTCGCGCCGCTTCCAGCAGTTCCACCAGCTCGGTCGTCACGCTCACGCCGGCATCCTTCGCGTAGAACGTATTCCGGTAGGTGTGCAACGAGTCGTCGCTCACGCTGCCGCGATGCGTGTTCGTCCACTGGCGGAGCGGCGCAGGCAGTTCGACCAGGCATCCCACGTCCGCACCGGTCGAGTCGAGCAGCACGAACGTCGGCGTGGCCATGCGCCCATCCGCGGTGCGGTGCGAGTTGGCGGCGGCCTGTCCGTCGACGGGCGACACGATGCGCAGCGACAGGCCGGGTACGGAATCGACGAGGCGCGCCGCATACGGCACGGAATTCATGGAGTCGCCGCACCCGTCGCGCGCGATGACGAGCACCTGCCAGTTGCCTCCGACGGCGCGTGCCCGCGACACCAGCGCCGGACGCACGACGGCATCACGCTGCAGGCGCAACCAACCCTCACGACGTGCCGTCGCCTTCTCCACGAACTCGGCGAACGTCAGGCCCTTGTCGTAGATGGTGCGCAGCGTGCTGTCGGAAGCGACCTGCACCGACGGCACTGCGGTCGGCATGCGCGTGGCCATCGGGCCACACGCGCCAAGGCTGGCGAGCAGAATGGTGAAAAACATGGCGGTGGGGTGCGAGAAGAGACCGACCTTCGCTCAGCGCGAAAGATCGTGCCCCGCCCGTGCCACGCGCCACACCCACCAGATCAGCAACGGTTGCAATGGCAGTCGAATCCAGCAGGCCGCGATGAAGAGCGCGCTTGCGTCGCGCTCCTGCGCCTGTCGCAGCATCTCCACGTTCGCCGGGAAAACCGCGGCCAGCAGCACGATCAGGCCGATCGCCGCCGCCAGGCGAGTGGCAGGGAGCAGGAGACCGACACCACCCAGCGCCTCGAACACGCCGCTCACATACACGAGCGTGAGCGGACTCGGCAGCCATGAAGGCAGCCAGGATGGCATGATCGCGACATACGTCCGCGGAATCACGAAGTGCAGCACACCCGCCACGACGAACAGTGCCGCCGTGACGAGCAGGGACGCGGGCATCAGTCCGGCCTCCGGACTGGCGTGATGCAGATCACGCGTCGAGCGTCGCCAGGTCGATCACGAAGCGGTACTTCACATCGCCCTTCAACATGCGCTCGAACGACGCATCGATGTCCTTCATCGCGATCAGTTCGATGTCGGAAGTGATCCCGTGCGTGCCGCAGAAGTCGAGCATCTCCTGTGTTTCCGCGAGGCCACCGATCAGCGAGCCGGCCAGCGACCGGCGTGCACCGATCAGGACGAATGGGTGCACGACCGGTGGCTTCTCGGGCACACCGACGAGTGTCATCGTGCCGTCGCGTCGCAGCAGCCCGATGAATTGCATGACATCGTGGGGTGCCGACACGGTGTCGAGAATGAAGTCGAACGTGCCCGCATGCGCCTTCATCGCCGCGTCGTCATTGCTCATCACCACGTCATCAGCTCCGAGCCGCTTCGCGTCCTCCACCTTGTTCGCCGACGTCGTGAACTGCACCACGTGCGCGCCGAACGCCTTCGCGAACTTGAGTGCCATGTGTCCCAGCCCACCGAGACCGACGACGCCGACCTTCTGTCCGGCCTTCACGTTCCAGTGGCGCAATGGCGAATACGTCGTGATGCCCGCGCAGAGCAGCGGCGCCACGGCCGCAAGATCCAGCCCCGCAGGGATCGTCAGCGCAAATGCCTCGTCCACGACGATGTCGTTGGCGTAGCCGCCGTACGTCGGCGCGCCGTCCTTGTCGCGCCCGTTGTACGTGAACGTCGCGCCACCGGTGCAATACTGCTCCTGATGCTCGACACAGTTGTCGCACGTGCGGCACGATTCCACCAGGCAGCCCACACCGGCCCGATCGCCGACCTTGAACTTTTTCACGTCACTGCCGACGGCCGTGACGGTCCCGACGATCTCGTGGCCCGGCACCATCGGAAAGATCGCGCCGCCCCATTCGTCGCGAACCTGATGCAGGTCGCTGTGACAGACGCCGCAGTACGCGATCTCGATGTGGATGTCCTTCGGGCCCGGCGCGCGGCGCTCGAAGGCATGGGGAGCCATCGGTGCCTTCGCGGTCTGGGCCGCGTAGCCTCGTGAAGCGGTCATGGATGCCGAATCCTGATGGAAAAAGTGTCGTCGATCGGTTGTGCCACCGGTAATTTACTCGCATCGGCCCCGCCGTGCTGATGCGAGACACGTCGCAACTGCGGATTGTGTCGCACCGGCGCTCTGGTGATCCTTGTGCCATACGCTGCCCATTCCCTGTCCAGGTGACGCCATGAGCGAACGCATTGTGCTCGAGGAGAAATTCGCGGGCTTCTCGGATCACTGGAATCCGCGAGTCGTCGCCGAACTGAACGGGCAGCAGGTGAGGCTGGCGAAAATTCACGGCGCGTTCGACTGGCATTCGCACGAGCATGAAGACGAACTGTTCTTCGTGCATCGCGGTGAGTTTCACATGGAATTCCGCGACCGGAGGGTGCTGCTGCGGGCGGGCGACATGCTGGTGGTGCCACGCGGTATGGAACATCGGCCCGTGGCCGAATCCGAATGTGAGATCATGCTCTTCGAGCCCGTCGGCACCGTCAATACCGGTGCGGTCGTGAGTGAACGCACGCGCGAAACGTTGCAGTGGATCTGACGATGCGTTTGCGTCGCGCGCGCGCTGCTCGCGTCACCTCACGCGCTTCGTGAACCAACCGCGCCCCCGCGATCGCAAGAAGCGCGGACCGACGCCGCGCCGATCGGGCGCACCCGTCGCCGCACCCGTCACGCCGCGGCCGAGCACGCCGTGGTCCACCACGCGCACCTTCCTCGGGCAGGTCTGGAAGTCGCTGGGCGACGACGACGTGATGTTCCTCGCGTCAGGCGTGTCGTTCAACCTGCTCCTTGCCGTCGTGCCGTTCGTGCTGCTGCTCGTGTCGGTGTCGATCTTCTTTCTCGGCAACACGCCGGATGGTGCGGCCGACGTTGCGCTCGGATTCCTCGATCGGTTGCTGCCCTCGCAGAGCTGGACCGATGGCGACCAGATTCGCGAGACCGTCCGTGACATTGCCCGCGTCAGCGGCTCCGTCACTGTCTACTCGTCGATCGGGTTTCTCTGGTTCTCCACGCGCGTGTTCAGCTCGATGCGCAGCGTGTTCCTGAAGACGTTCGACGTGCCCAACGAGCGTGGTATCCTGCACGGGAAGGCGTTCGACATCTGGTGTTCGTTCCTGGCGGCCATCGGCATCACGGCCTACGGCGCGCTGACCGCCTATCTGCTCGCGGCCACGACGCGTGGCGCGCACGTGCTCACGCAGCTCGGTGTGCGGGAGAGTGTGATGGGACCGCTCGAATACCTGTTCGGTCGCGTGGTTGCATTCGCGCTCGTCGTGCTGCTCTGTTTTGCCGCGTATCGCCTTGTGCCGAACCGGCCGATACCGTCGCGCACGGCGTGGGTCGGATCGATCATCACCAGTCTGCTCTTCGAGCTGGCGCGCATCGGATTCGGCTACTACGTGGAAAGATTCTCGCCGAGTTCCCTGTACACCGGCACCATCGCGACGCTCGTCGTCGTGACGCTCTGGACGTACTACGCTTCGCTGATCTTCATCATCGGGGCGGAAGTCGCGCAGGTGGTGGAACTCCGGCGACACCATCGACGCAAACAGGAAGCGCTTGCATGATCGACCTGCGCAGCGACACGGTCACACGCCCGACGGCGGCCATGCGTAGCGCGATGGCGAACGCCGAGGTGGGCGACGATGTGCTGGACGGCGACCCGACGGTCCGCGCGCTGGAGACGGAGGTGGCGGCACTCCTGGGCAAGGACGCCGCGCTCTTTTTCCCGAGCGGCACGATGGCGAATCAGACCGCCATCTGGTTGCTCGCCGAACCTGGCACCGAGGCGCTCTGCGACGCGCGTTCGCACATCGTGGACTGGGAGTTCGCCGGCGCCGCGGTCCTGCGGGGTGTGCAGATGCGGACGCTCACGCCACTCGGCGAGACCATTCGTGCGATCGACGTGGAGCGCGGCCTGCGCGCGCCATCACGTCATGCGCCGCGCGCGACACTGCTCTGCATCGAGAACACGCACAACGGTGCCGGCGGCATGGTGACGCCGTTGCCCGAACTGCAGGCGCTCGCGGCGGCCGGTCGTGCGGCAGGGCTCAACGTGCACATGGATGGCGCGCGATTGTGGAACGCGCACACCGCGACCGGCGCACCGTTGCACGAACTGGCCGCCGTGGCCGACACCGTCATGGTCAGTTTCTCGAAGGGCCTTGGTGCACCGATCGGCGCGGCACTCGCGGGACCGAAGGCACTCATCGACGCCGCGTGGGAAGTCCGCAAGCGATTCGGCGGCGGCATGCGCCAGGCTGGAATCATCGCGGCCGCGGCGCTGCACGGCGTGCACCAGCATCTGTCACGATTGCACCTCGATCACGACAACGCGCGCACCTTCGCGCACCTCGTTGCCGGCGCCGGCGGCGCGCGCGTGGTCGCGCCCGACACGAACATCGTGATGTTCGACCTGCGCGCAGGCCAGCGCGTCGCACCGGTGGTCGCGGCCGCCCGCGCGGCGGGTGTCGCGATCTCGGACTGGTCTCCGACGCGCATCCGCGCCGTGTTCCACCTCGACGTTTCGGCCGCCGACGCCACCTCCGCCGGCCACATCGTCGCGGCGGCGCTCGCAGGCTGACCTGCGGGTCTCGCACGGAGCCGCAGAGCCACAGACTGCCCGGAGGTTCTGTCCTGTGAAAGGAACACTTTTCACACGGGGCCCGCGGGGAACGCGGGGACAAACCAATGCGGTTGGAAGTGCGCTTGCGAGACGCTGTTCCAAACGATGCTGCCGTTGCTCTTCCCCGCGTTCCCCGCGGGCCTCGCGCGAAAAGTGTTCGCGATCGTGTAGTGGCCCGAGCCCGCTGTGGCTCTGTGCGAGACCAGCGCCTCCAATGCGAGCGGAGCCGGCTGAAGGGTCGACGGCAGGCAGCGGGCGAGGTAGATTCTTCAGTGCTCCAGGTCCCGGAGGGCGTCAGCCCGCTAACCGCGTCAGGACCGAGAGGTAGCAGCGCCGTGTGGTGTCTTGCGTTGCTCCGTCAGGCCTGGAGTATCGCGCGGCCGTTCGATCGTCCGGTGACGGACGGCGACGCCGCGCGATTCGTTTCTGCCAGCATGTGGTCCGCAGCGCGTTGCGATGCCCCGTGCCCGTCGTGCCCTGACCAGCCGCGCCCCGGCTGATCTTCGCGCCCCTCGGGAGGATCCCCAGCCCGTGCTTGCGCTCGCCCGCAAATATCGACCGAAGAACTTCGCGCAGGTCGCCGTGCAGACGCACGTGTCGAACACGCTGAAGGGCGCCATCGCGCGCGATCGCGTCGCACACGGCTACCTGTTGTGCGGGCCGCGCGGCACCGGCAAGACCACGCTCGCGCGCGTGCTCGCGATGGCGCTCAACTGCGAGAACCGCAAACTCCGCGATGACGGCGAACCGTGCGGCACCTGTGGCGCGTGCACACGCATCTGGAGCGGCAGCGCGTCGCTCGACGTGATCGAGATCGACGCGGCGTCGAATCGTGGCGTGGACGATGCGCGCGAGCTCCGTGAACGCGCCATGTACGCGCCGTCCACCAGCGATGGCTACAAGGTGTACATCGTGGACGAGGCGCACATGCTCACGCGCGAGGCGTGGAATGCGCTGCTCAAGATTCTCGAGGAGCCGCCGCCGCGCGTGGTGTTCGTCTTTGCCACCACCGAGCCGCAGAAGATCGCGCAGACTGCGGCACCGGTGCTCAGTCGATTGCAGCGCTTCGACCTGCGGCGCATCAATCCGGCCGAGATCCGTGATCGCCTCGCGTCGGTGCTCGACGACGAAGGGGTGACGTATGAAGCCGACGCGCTGCAGATGCTTGCACGCGCCGCGGACGGTGGGCTGCGCGACGCGTTGTCATTGACCGATCAGGTGCTCGCCTTCGGTGATGATTCGCGCCTGACGTCGGCGCGAGTGCGCGACGCGCTTGGCCTGGTGCCCGAGGATGAACTGCTTGCGCTGCTTGCAATCATCGGCGAGCGTCGCGCGGCGGATGTCTTCGGCACCGTCGACCGTCTCACCAACCTTGGCGTCGATCTCGTGCTGCTGCTCACGGGGCTCGCCGACCTGGTGCGCGCGCAGCTTGCGATCGTGCTCGGTGGTGATCCCGGGGCCGTATCGACCGCGGTGCGCGAGCGCCTGACGGCGATGGCACCGCAGTGGCGCGCCGGCGATCTGCTGCGCGTGCTCCAGCTGATGGCCGAAGTCGAAGCGCGGCTGCGCCGGAGCGGACAGCCTCAGCTGGTGTTCGAGACACTGCTCGTGCGCCTCGCGTTGCTCGACCGCACGCTCTCGCTCGAGGAAGTGCTGGCCGGCCTCGGTGACGTGGCACCGCGCGCGGTGTCG
>JACMLX010000046.1 GCA_014379355.1 Gemmatimonadaceae bacterium | reverse complement strand
CTGCTGGACGGCGTCGCGAGCGTAGCGGCGCGGCCGCACTGGGCTGCGGTCGCCGTCGCGCCGACGCTCGAGCAGGCGTTCATCGGCGCTGCCGGGATGGGGGCCATGCTGACCGCCATGGTGCTGCGCGACCCGGCGACTCCGTTGATCGTCGTAGCAGTGAGCGGTGCCGCGCTCGCATGGGTGGACCTGCTGCCCAGTCGTGGTTCCGGCATGATGGAATTGCACATGCTCGATGTGGGACAGGGCGACGCGTTGGCGATTCGCACACCGCACGGCCACTGGGTGGTGGTCGATGCCGGTGGTGGCGCACCGGGCGTCGATCGGGGACGGCGCATTCTGCTGCCGTATCTGCGACGGCGTGGCGGGCCGATCGATGCATTCGTGCTTTCACATCCGCATCTCGACCACGTGGGCGGTGCACCGGCGCTGATAGGAGCCGCGCGACCGGCCCGATACTTCGACGCTGCGTTCGCCGGCGGGACTGACGCGTATCGGGCATCACTCGAAAGCGCCGCCGTGCACAATGTGCGATGGCAGCGCGTGCATCCCGGTGACACCGCGCGAATCGACGGCGTGATGCTTCGATTTCTCGCACCCGACTCCGCCTGGACTGCGGGGCTCAGGGACGCGAATCTGGCGAGCACGATTCTGCGCATCGAATACGGCGCGGTTGCAATGCTGCTCGTCGGCGACGCTGAAGTGCCCGAGGAGGAGTGGTTGCTGGAGCACACCCCGCCGGCATTGCTCCGGGCCGACGTGCTCAAGGTCGGGCATCACGGCAGCCGGACCAGTTCGAGTCAGGCGTTTCTCGACGCGGTCTCGCCGCGATTGGCACTCGTATCCGTGGGACGCGGTAACAGTTATGGCTTGCCGTCGCCCGAAGTCCTGTCGGCGTACGCGCGACGTGGTATTCCGCTCTTGCGCACCGATGTGGTGGGTACGACTGTCGTCATGACCGACGGTCACCTACTGACCGTGCGCACCGCCGCTCGCCAATGGAGTCTGCCGTTTTCAGCATCCGCACCTGGTTCCGCACACGCCTTCTCGTTCCCGTGATCGGGACGCCGGACGTCCTGCCAGACACACTCACGTCGCGATGGCCCGAGCTGGCGCGTGTGCGGTGGCGACGAGGCGGCCTGCCGCTGCGCGTCGGAGGCTGGTGCCTCGGCCAGCGGACCGTGCAGGGCATCACACTCTGGCAGACCGTCTTTCTTGCGCCCGGCAGCGCATGGGATCCCGCGTTACTCTTGCACGAGCATCGACACGCCGAGCAGTTTGCAAGCTCGGCTGTATTCCCGCTGCTGTATGTGTGGGAGTCGCTGACGCGCGGGTACTCGCGCAACCGCTATGAAGCGGATGCGAACGCGTGGGCAGCCCGACGCGTCGAACGGCCTCAGCCAACCAACCTTTCTCCGGGCGCGTGACCGTGGTCAACCACACCCCCGTTTCCGTAGTGACGATCGAGCGGTTCATCATCGAGCAGGAGCGCCTGTACCCCGAGGCGAGTGGTGAACTCTCCGGGATCCTGTACGACATCGCGCTCGCCGCGAAGATGATCTCCAACAAGGTCCGCATGGCCGGCCTGGTGGACATCCTCGGCGCCACGGACAACGAGAACGTGCAGGGTGAGACGCAGCAGAAACTCGATGTGCTCTCCAACGACATCATGATCAAGGCGATGGATCATGGCGGCCGGCTGTGTGCGATGGCGTCGGAAGAAGAGCCGGACATCATCCCGATCCCGGATCGATTCCGGATGGGGAAGTACGTGCTGATGTTCGATCCGCTCGATGGCTCGTCCAACATCGATGTCAACGTTCCGGTAGGCACGATCTTTTCCGTGGTGCGGAAGATCACGAACGGCCGCCAGGGTGAGCTGGAGGATTTTCTGCAGCCCGGCCGTCGGCAGGTCGCGGCCGGCTACATCATCTACGGTTCGAGCACCATGATGGTGTACACCACGGGACAGGGCGTGCACGGCTTCACGCTCGACCCGTCCATCGGCGAATTCCTGCTCTCGCACCCGAACATCCGCACGCCGCATCGCGGCAAGTTCCTGTCCGTGAACGACTCGTACGAGCAGTTCTGGGATGAGCAGGTGAAGGCGCTCATGCGGCGCTATCGCGGCCTCGATGGTGTGCAGCAGGCACACAGCGTGCGGTATGTCGGATCGCTCGTGGCCGACTTCCATCGCAACCTGCTCGCCGGCGGTGTCTTCGTGTATCCCGCCAACACCATGTCACCGCGCGGCAAGTTGCGGCTGCTGTACGAAGCGAATCCGCTGGCGTTCATCTGCGAGCAGGCCGGCGGCGCCGGATCGGATGGCAGGATCCGCATTCTCGATGTGCAACCGACGGAACTGCATCAGCGCACGCCGCTCTATCTCGGCAGCAAGGGCGATGTCGAGACGGCCATCGAGATGCTCGCGCCGCCGGTCGGAGCCACCTTGTGAGTGCGTCATCGAAGCCGCGGGTGGGCGATGTGAAGACATCGCCATCCGGGCTCGAGATCAAGGCGGTGTATCGGGCGGACGATGCAGCAGGCGCAGAACTCGGCGACCCCGGACAGTTTCCGTACACGCGTGGTGTGCAGCCGTCGATGTATCGCGGCCGGCTCTGGACGATGCGCCAGTATGCCGGATTCGGCACCGCCGCCGAATCGAACACGCGTTACAAGATGTTGCTCGATGCCGGCCAGACAGGGCTGTCCGTCGCGTTCGACCTCCCGACGCAGATGGGCATCGACTCCGATGCACCGCGTGCGCTCGGCGAGGTCGGTCGCGTCGGTGTCGCCATCGACACGGTCGAGGACATGCACACGCTGCTCGATGGCATTCCGCTCGATCAGGTGTCCACGTCGATGACGATCAACGCGACCGCCAGCACGTTGCTCGCCATGTACATCGTCGTCGCCGAGGAACGCGGCATCAGCCGCGCCGCACTCAGTGGCACGACGCAGAACGACATCCTCAAGGAATACATCGCGCGCGGCACGTACGTGTATCCGCCGGTGCCATCGCTGGCGCTGGTGGCGGAGACCTTCCGTTTCTGCGCGACGGAAGTCCCGAACTGGAATCCGATCTCGATCAGCGGCTACCATATCCGCGAAGCCGGCGCGACGGCGGTGCAGGAACTTGCCTTCACGTTCGCGAACACGATCGAGTACGTGCAGCGTGCCATCGCGGCCGGCCTCGACGTCGACACGTTCGCACCACGACTCTCGTTCTTCTTCGCCTGCCACAACGACCTGTTCGAGGAAGTCGCGAAGTTCCGTGCGGCGCGCCGCATCTACGCGCACCTGATGCGTGAACGCTTCGGCGCCAGTGATGCGAGTACGCGATTGCGCTTCCACACGCAGACTGGTGGAGTGACGCTGACTGCGCAGCAACCACTGAACAACGTCGTGCGGGTGACGGTGCAGGCGCTCGCCGCGGCACTCGGTGGCACGCAATCACTGCATACGAATGGCTACGACGAGGCGCTCGCCTTGCCGACCGCGGAAGCTGCCACACTGGCGCTCCGCACACAGCAGATCATCGCGTTCGAAAGCGGTGTGGCCCAGACGGTCGATCCGCTTGCCGGCAGCTTTTACGTCGAGGCGTTGACGAGCGAGCTGGAGACGCACGCGCTGGCGCTGATGGACCAGGTCGAGGCGCTCGGCGGCAGCGCCGCAGCAATCGAAAAAGGATTCTTCCAGGACGAAATCGCGCGGTCGGCGTACGAGTATCAGCTGCGCGTCGAGGCAGGTGACACGTTCATCGTCGGGGTCAACAAGTTCGGCGACGGGCAGGATCCGCCGGTCATCGCGACGCCTGATTTCTCCGCGCTCGAGCGCGGGCAGGTCGCTCAGCTCAGGGCGGTGCGCGCCGAGCGTGATGGGGCGCGCGTCGAAGCAGCGCTGGCGGCGCTGGCGGCGGGGGCTGCGGCGTATGCGAATGCGGGGGAAGTGCGCGCGCCGCTCATGCCCATGATCATCGAGGCGGTGCGCGCGCGCGCCAGCGTCGGCGAAATTTCCGACACGTTGTCGAGCGTCTGGGGCGCCTACCGGCCAACGTGAGCCGTGGCTGGTCGCGCGTCACGCCTCCGGCAGTTCACCAATGCAGGATACAGATGCCAACCGTCGGCACCGCGACGGTCGAAATAGGGCTGGTGGCAGCTCTCGCCCTTCCAGACCGTGGCGGCAGGCGTGGTGTCGGAACAGACGGGGACGAGTCGCGACTCATGGTCGATGGTGGCGGACCGGTGTCGTGAAGGGCTGATGGTTCGTGGCGCTGGGCACGGGCGGTCGTTCGGGCGAATCTCGATGAGCGCGGAACGATGATCATCGCCACGCGTCTCATGTACGTAGCCGCGAGGGTTCCGGACCGTGCGCAGGCCGTCCCGTACGCCGTTGAATGCCCGAGCCGGTTCGGCTAACTTGCACGGCTGTTGTCTCTTCCAAGTGTCGGAGTCATGCCCACTTACGAGTTCCGTCTTCCCGACGGCACGATCATCGAGAAGGTCTTCAAGATCTCCGAGGTCCCTGATGAAATTCCCAATCCGAACGGCGAGGGATCAGCCGTGCGCATCATTTCCGGTGGCGCTGCGCTGGTCTTCAAGGGATCGGGATTCTATCTGACCGACTATGGCCGGAACGCGCATCGCACCCAGGGTGATGCGCCGAAGCCTTCCGATGCGGCGCCTGCCACGTCGGACGCGTCGAAGGGCAAGTCCGAGTCATCGAACACAGCGGCCCCCGAGGCGAAGCCGGCCGCGCCTGCGCCAGCACCGAAGAGTGATCCGAAGCCGTCGTCCGGCGGCGGCCCGGCCGCGCCGTGAGCTCGTCCGATTCGCTGAAAGCCGAAATCGGTCGAGCCGCGGTGACGCTGGGCGCCGCGGCGGATTTCACGGCCGTGGTCGAGCGACCGCGTGATCCGACGTTCGGCGAGTGGTCGACGAATGCTGCCATGATGCTTGCGAAGCCACTCAAGCAATCGCCCCGTGATGTGGCCACGAAACTGATCGCGGCGATGCAGTTGGAGGCGGTGGGCATCAGTGCGGCGGAAGTCGCGGGTCCCGGATTCATCAACTTCCGCGTCGACACCGATGCGCTCACGCGCGTGCTTCCCGAAATCATCCGCCGCGGTGAGCAGTACGGCCGGAGCGATATCGGCGCGCAGCAGCCCGTGGTGGTGGAATTCGTGTCGGCGAATCCGACCGGACCGCTGCATGTCGGTCACGGCCGGCAGGCCGCCCTCGGTGACGCCATCAGCACGTTGCTGATGTGGACCGGCTGGAAGGTGAGTCGCGAGTTCTACTACAACGACGGCGGCGGCCAGATCAACAACCTGCAGAAGAGCGTGCAGCTGCGCGCACTGCAGCAGGTCGGCCAGGACGTGGCGTTCCCGGAGAATGGTTATCACGGCGACTACATCGGTGAGATCGCGGCCGATTATCGGGCGCAGCATCCGGCCGATGCGACGCTGTCGGAGACCGATGACATCAGGCGTTTCGCGGTCGCCGCGTTGCGCGCCGAACAGGACCTGGACCTGAAGGCATTCGGTGTCGTGTTCGACACGTACTACCTCGAGAGTTCGCTGTACACCGACGGCAATGTCGAGAAGACGGTGTCGGTGCTCCTGGCGAGCGGATTCACGTACGAGAAGGACGGCGCGCTCTGGTTGCGCACGACCGATTTCGGCGACGATCAGGATCGCGTGATGAAGCGCTCCGCCGAGAAGGGCGGTGAGTACACGTACTTCGTGCCCGATGTGGCGTACCATGTGACCAAGTGGGAACGCGGCTTCATGCGCGCGATCAACGTGCAGGGCAGCGATCATCACTCGACCGTCACCCGCGTACGCGCCGGCCTGCAGGCGCTGCAGATGGGCATTCCGCACGGCTATCCCGACTACGTGCTGCATCAGCTGGTGACGGTGATGCGCGGCGGCGAGGAGATGAAGATCTCCAAGCGTGCGGGCAGCTACGTGACTGTGCGGGACCTGGTCGAGGAAGTCGGGCGTGATGCGGTGCGCTACTTCTTCGTGATGCGAAAAGGTGACTCGCAGCTCGTGTTCGACATCGACCTGGCGCGCGCCCAGTCCGAGGAGAATCCGGTCTACTACATCCAGATGGCGCACGCGCGACTGTGCGGGATCTTCCGTGTCGGCGGCATCGACATGACAACGATCGATGGTGCGTTGACGGATCTGTCGGTCCTCGTGGAACCGGAGGAGCGTGAGCTGATCAAGGCGCTCGCCGATTTCCCGTCGATGCTGGCCGGTGCAGCCACGGCCCTCGAGCCGCATCGGGTCGCGAACTGGCTCGAACGGACGGCGGGGCTTGTGCACACCTGGTATCACAAGCACCACGTGCTGAACGAACCTGAGCCGATCCTGCAGGCGCGACTCGTGCTGGCGAACGCCACGCGGCTGGTGCTTGCCAATGCGCTGTCGGTGCTGGGCCTGTCCGCACCCGAGCGGATGTAGCATCGCCCGTTCGACACTTTCCCCTTCCTGACACTTCCCAGCAATGTCCGTTCTCGTCGTCGGTTCCGTCGCGCTCGACTCTGTCGAGACGCCTTTCGGCAAGGCCGAGGAAGTGCTGGGCGGCTCGGCCAACATGTTCGCGTCGGCGGCCTGTCATTTTGCCCCGGTGCGCATGGTCGGTGTGATCGGCACGGACTATCCGATGGAGAAGCTGGAACCGCTGAAGGCACACGGCGTCGACATGAGTGGCGTCGAAGTCGCGGAGGGCGAGAGTTTCCGCTGGCGTGCGCGGTATCGTCACGACCTGAACTCGGCCGAGACACTCGAGACGCGTCTTGGCGTGTTCTCGCATTTCCGACCGAAGATTCCTGCAGCGTTCGTCGATTCACCGTTCGTCTTTCTCGGGAACATCGATCCGCGCCTGCAGCTCGATGTGCTCAATCAGGTGAAGCGTCCGCGCCTTGTGGCCTGTGACACGATGAACTTCTGGATCGAGAGCCGCCGTCCGGATCTGCTCGAGCTGCTCAAGCACGTGGACCTGATCACGATCAACGATGCGGAGGCGCGCCAGCTGACCGAGGAGTCGAACCTGGTGAAGGCGGCGCGGTGGATCATGGCGCGCGGCCCGAAACACGTCGTCATCAAGAAGGGTGAACACGGCGCGTTCCTGTTCTCGGGCAGCACCGTGTTCTTCGCGCCGGCGTATCCGCTGGAGTCGGTGTTCGATCCGACCGGCGCAGGCGATTCGTTCGCCGGTGGTTTCATCGGGTATCTCGCGGCCACGGGTGATCTGAGCGAGGAGAACATGCGCAAGGCCGTCGTGTACGGCTCGGCACTCGGCTCGTTTGCGGTCGAGAAGTTCTCCAACGAGCGTACGATCGAGTTGACGCGCGCCGAGATCGAGTCGCGTGTGCGCGAGTTCCATCGCCTGGTCGCGTTCGAGGCGCCGTTGCCGGCGTGAGCGCACCCCTCGACTATCGCAGCGCCGGCGTCGATCTCGAGAAGGCCGACGACGCCAAGGGCCGGATCAAGGCACTCGTCGAATCGACGCTCACCGCCGGGGCGCGCGGCAGCTTCGGTGGCTTCGGTGGCATGTTCCGGATTCCCTCGGGGTATCGCGCACCGGTGCTCGTGTCGAGCGCCGATGGCGTCGGAACGAAGTTGAAGGTCGCGATCGAGGCCGGCGTGCACGATACCGTGGGTCGCGACCTCGTGAACCATTGCGTGAATGACATCCTCGTCATGGGTGCCGTTCCGCTCTATTTCCTCGACTACGTCGCATTCGGCAAGCTCGAGCCCGAGGTCGCGGAGGCCATCGTCGCGGGAGTCGCGCACGGTTGTCGCGAGAACGCCTGTGCGTTGCTCGGAGGCGAGACGGCAGAGATGCCCGGTGTGTATACGCCTCCCGACTACGATGTGGCCGGTTTCATCACCGGCATCATGGAAGAGGATGCCGTGCTTGGCGCCGACCGGGTGCGGGATGGTGATGTGCTGGTCGCGCTGGCCAGCGCAGGACTGCACACCAACGGCTACTCGCTCGCGCGGAAGATCGTCGCCGACGCGATGGAACTGTCGGTGCACGATCCGTTTCCCGGTGAGAACGGCGAGACGGTGGCGCAGGTGCTGCTGCGGCCGCACGTCACGTACCTGCCGGCACTCCGCCCCGTTCTCGACCGCGTGCATGGCATGGCGCACATCACCGGTGGCGGGCTGCCGGGTAACGTCAATCGGATGCTGCCATCAGCGCTGGACGCGGCCATCGAGCTCGGCTCGTGGACCGTGCCGAACGTGTACGTGCAGCTGCAAGCGGCTGCGCAGGTCGGCGTGCGCGAAATGTTTCGCACGTTCAACATGGGCGTCGGTATGGTGATCGCCTGCGCCCCGGTGGATGTCGCCGAGGTTCAG
>JACMLX010000045.1 GCA_014379355.1 Gemmatimonadaceae bacterium | reverse complement strand
CGCGACAGGGCGCCGCACGGATGACCACGCGCACACGTCGACGCGCCACGCCGACCGCCACGCAGGCGGTGCTGGTACAGCCGGAACGAAACCAGGGTGTGGCGTGGACCGGCGAGTTCTTTCTCGAGTCAGTCCACAACGACACGATCACCGTGCGGGCCGGTGCACTCGACGATGTGCGTCCCGCGCTGGCGATGGGCCCGCGTGACGCGCAAGTCCTGCTGGTCGTGCGCATCGGCAGCACGCCGACCGCCTGGCTGTCGCAGGTGCGGGTCGAGCTCAACACGTCATTCGGTGCTGCGGCGCTCGGCGTCGTCATCTGGGCGCCCGACATCGAGGACACCGACCCGATCAAATACGCGCTCGACACCGCGCTGCAGCGCGCACTCGATGCCGCGCCCGCGCCAGGCCGCTGATGCATGTGGGCTGATCAGGTACTGGCGTTCGAAAAGGCCCATCTGGCGCGGCTGCTGCTCTGGGGTGTGGCGAGCATCATCTCGGGCACCGGCTGCTGGCTGTTCCTGCGTGTCAAGGCGCTCGAGCTGCCGCTGCTGCGCCACTTTGCGGTGCAGACTGCGGCGTGGGGCGCGATCGATTCCCTGCTCGCGCTCGCCTCGCGCCCACAGCTCGGTCTGCGTGACTACGATGGAGTGACACGCCTCGATCGCTTCCTCTGGCTCAACTGCGGTCTCGATGTCGGGTATGTCGCGGTGGGGGTGACCCTCGCTGTGTGCGGCTGGCGACTGGCGCGCTCACGCGGCCTGGTGGGCGCGGGCATCGGCATTGGCATCCAGGGGATTGCGTTGCTGCTGCTCGATCTGCGCCTCGCAGCGCTTTTGACGCAGGCGCGTTAAGAGAGATCGTCGTGCACGCGCCGTCCCGCGTGAACACACACTGCACTAGTTTCTCCCCGTCGCGGCGCTCGATTCCAGCTTCTGGTCACAGGTCTTACATGCGCGGATACACCGACCGCATCAATCACGCACTCGCCTATGCGGCAAAGCACCACGACACCCAGGTGCGCAAGGGCCTGCAGATGCCGTATGCCACCCATGCGGCGAACGTCGCGGTCATCCTCACACACTACGGCTGCGAGGAATCGGTGGTCGTGTCGGGGATCCTGCACGATGTGATCGAGGATAGCGTGCGTGACGGCTTTTCGTCCGACGATCTCACGGATCGCATCGGTGCGAAGTTCGGTGACGACGTGCTGATGAATGTGCTCTCGGTCACGCGGCGCCGTCTCGACGACGACGGCGTGGAGATGAGCAAGGATGACGTGAAGGAAGACTACCTCGCACGCCTGTCCGCGGCATCGGATGCGGCGCACTGGGTCTGTGCCGCGCACACGCTGCACAACGCCGGCACCATTCTGGCCGACCTGCTGCGCACCATCGAGCCGGCCACCGTCTGGAATCGCGGCGGCAATGGACGCGACGGAACGTTGCACTGGTATCGCGCAGTGCACGAACGGCTGCATGCGGTCGGCTTCGATGCACCGATCATGTCGGAGCTCGGCGATATGGTGACCCAGCTCGATGCGGCACCGGTTGGCGACGCGCCTGCGGTGATCTGAGCCAGCCTGCGTGAGTCAGACCCGCGCGTGCGGCCGGGTCCGCATCACACGCCGGCTGCTTCCACCGCAGGATATGTGCGCGCCACATAGTCCTCGAGAATTTCGAGGAACTCGGCGACGATGCGATCACCCTTGAGCGTGATGCGCAACGCACCATCCACGTACACCGGCGCCTTCGGTTCCTCGAACGTGCCCGGCAGCGAAATGCCGAGATTCGCGTGTTTCGATTCGCCCGGCCCATTCACGACACACCCCATCACGGCCACGCGCATCTCCTCGACGCCGGGATGCCGTCCGCGCCACACCGGCATTTGTTCGCGCAGGTAGTTCTGGATGTCTTCGGCCATACTCTGAAAGAACGTGGACGTCGTCCGGCCGCAGCCCGGACACGCCGTGACCTGGGGCGCAAAGCTGCGCAGCCCGAGTGATTGCAGGATCTGCTGCGCGACGTGCACTTCTTCCGCGCGATCGCCGCCGGGCTTCGGCGTCAAGGACACGCGGATCGTGTCGCCAATACCTTCGGCGAGGAGCAGCGACAGTCCGGCCGCGCTGGCCACGATGCCTTTCATGCCGAGGCCTGCTTCCGTCAGGCCGAGATGCAGCGGATAGTCGCATCGCGCGGCGAGCTTGCGATACACGTCCACGAGGTCAGGCACCAGCGACACCTTGGCCGACAGCACGATGCGATCGTGTGCCAGTCCGACCTCTTCCGCCAATTCGGCGGAGCGCAGTGCACTCGCGAGCATCGCTTCGACGTACACGTCGTGTGCCGTCTTCGGATAACCCTGCGCTGCGTTCTCATCCATGAACGTGGTCAGCAGATCCTGATCCAGTGATCCCCAGTTCACGCCGATGCGCACCGGCTTGTCGTTGTCGACGGCGATCTGCACGATCGCGCGGAAATTCTCGTCGCGACGCTTGCCGCCGACATTGCCGGGATTGATGCGATACTTGGCCAGCGCGCGTGCGCAGGCGGGATACTTCGCCAGCAGCAGGTGACCGTTGTAGTGAAAGTCACCGACGATTGGCGTGGTCACGCCCATGTCGGTGAGCTGTTCCACGATCGACGGCAGTGCCGCGGCCGCCTCCTCGTTGTTGACCGTGACGCGCACGATCTGCGAGCCGGCGCGCGACAAGGAGGCGATCTGCGCCACAGTACCCGGCACGTCGGCGGTGTCCGTGTTCGTCATCGACTGCACGACGATTGGATGCGCGCTGCCGATCGGAACTGAGCCGACTGCTGCGGTCACCGTCTGGCGACGCGGGCGGAACACGGAGGGAATGCTCACAACGAGGTGGGTCAGGGAAACGGAGTGGCGCCACACTGCAATCTAGGGAAGCTCTGCCGCGCGACCCATCCCACCTGGGCAGAGCTTCCCTGACGAGCATGGCTTTCACGTTGCCGCGATGCCGCCCCAGGAGAGCGGGCTACCACACGATGAGCGGCAGGGTCAGCCCGGATCGCGTACGATCTTCCAGATGGCGGTCGCGCTCACCATGTACAGTTCTCCGACGCCGTCGCGCCCGAACGAGTTGACGCGCGGAACCGAGATGGCCGGCCAGGACGTCTGCTCGATCGCGCGACCGCCCTGCATCCGGAAGGTGCGCAGCCAGCCGCGGCAGAAATCCGCATACAGGTAATGGCCTGTGAGCTCCGGTATCGACAGACCGCGATAGACGAAGCCGCCGATGACCGAACAGCCTTCTGAATGCGGATATTCAGCGACAGGGGCGATGAGCGTGCGACCACCGACGCAATTCGAGCCCGGGTTGTAGCAGATGGAGCCCTCCTGCAGCGACCAGCCGAAATTGTTGCCGGCGATCGTCGCCGGGACAGCGTTCACCTCCTCGCGTGCGTCCTGACCGACATCACCGATGTACAGCATTCCGCCTGGCCCATCGAACGAAAAGCGCCACGGATTGCGGAGACCGTACGCCCAGATTTCGGGCAGCGCACTGGCCGGCCCGAAGGCACCGCCGGCGGGAATCGTGTACGGCAAGGCTCGCACGTCGATCCGCAGCAGCTTGCCGAGCAGTGTGAAGAGGTTCTGCGCGTTGCGCTGGGGATCGCCGCAGCACCCGCCGTCGCCCGGGCCCAGGTACAGCATGCGATCCGGTCCGAATTCGATCATGCCACCATGATGATCCGGCGCGCTGTAGGGAATCGTGATCACGTTCGTGTACGTCGTCGTCGCGACATCCGCACCCGGTGACGACTGGATGCGGTCGAGCACCAGGTTGCCGTTCAGTGCGACGTAGTAGACATACACGTAGCCGTTGCTGGCGTAGTCGGGATCAAAGGTCATGCTCAGCATGCCGCGTTCGCCGGAATTGTTCACGCGCGACGTGATGTCGAGAAATGGAGTCGCCTGCACGACGCCGTTCTTCACCAGCTTGACCCGTCCGGCGCGCTCGACGATGAATTGACGCGCATCGCCGGGGGGCGCGGTGAGAAAGTCTGCCTGCGTCAGCCCGGACACGAACGATTCGACGCGCAAGCCCAGCGGCGAGGCCGTGTATGCCACGGCGACGTCGGACGTGTCGGCCGCGGCAACGACGATTGTCTGCGTGGTCAGCGCAGGGCGATGACTGATCAGCGAGCCGACGACGCGCGTCGCCGACACCGTGTACGTCCCGGCTTCGAGTCGAGTGAGCACGCTGGACGCCGTGAGGCGTCGTTCCGTGCCATCGGGCGCGATCACGGAGACTGCCCCCGCGACGTCGAACGGCAGACCGAGTACCGCTACCTGCATCGTCGAGAGCCCAGGGCCGTATTCGACGATGACGGTGCGGGGCTGTGCGCCCGCAGCAAGGGTGATCTGCTGCGAGGCAGCCCGGTACGTGCGCGCGCCGCCAGTGACATCAACGGGGACGATCGAGTACGGGCCGGGCTCGAGCAGGTCGATGCCCGTGTTCGTGGAGACGGAACGACTTACACCGTTCGGCCCAACGACATCGACCCGTGCCGTGAGGCCGTCGGCCAGACCAACCAGCTGGACATCGAGGCGACCGGTGACTGCGGCATAGACAATCGTCGCCGCAACTGCACGCGCATCAGCTCCGACGTCCACGGTCTGCGAAGACGGCGTGCCGCTATACCGCGTACCGGAGATGACGACATTCTGGGCGACAATCGAGTAGCGGCCGGCCGCCAGGCCGCCAAGCGTTGCGGTGCTGTCGAGCAGTCGGTTGACGCCGCCTGGGCCCGAGAGCTGCACCAGGGCGGCGTTGCCGGCTGGCAGCCCGGACACTCCGATGAGCAATTGTCCGCTGCTCGGTGTGACTGGTGTGGATTGGTCAGCACACGCCAGCAACAACGTGCAGGCGATGTTTCGAACGAGCGCACGGATGACAGTCATGGTACACAAGGTAGGGCTCGGCACGTCGAGCAGCACCGGCGTGAACCGGAAGCCGCGCGCGGCGCGTAGTGTCGCGAAGAGCGTCGGGGTTGTGGCACCATGGCGGACCCGCCGACATTGCTGCTGCCCGCGTATCACCCAACCGTGAGAGAGATCCATGGCCAAAGAGCCGAGTCGTACGTATAACGCCCCGTCAGTCGACACCGGTGCCGGGTTGCCCACGGCGCCGAAACCGAAGGGAAAGGGAAAATGGAAGATCACGGCGGTGTTGTTCCTCGTCGTCCTTCCGCTGGCGGCCTTCGCCCTCTGGGTGACGATCGCGCTCAATTTCTCGTACGCGAGCGGGGAGCGTTCCGGGTACGTGCAGAAGATCTCCAAGAAGGGCTGGGTCTGCAAAACACAGGAAGGCGAGCTGGCGCTGGTGAACGGTCCGAACGTCAATCCGGAGATCTTCCGCTTCACCGTTCGTGACGACAGCGTCGCCACACAGATCAGCAACCTGGCGGGAAGGCAGGTCAAGCTCACGTACGAGCAGCACAAGTTCGTGCCGACGCAGTGCTTCGGTGAAACGGAGTACTACGTGAAGGCCGTGGAGGCGATCGGCCTCACGGCGCCAACGGCCGTCCCGGCCGTCGTGCCGAGTACTGTACCGAGTACCGTACCGACGACCGCTCCGAGCGTCGTGCCGCCGACCACGCCGCCGACTACGCCGTGACCGATCGGCACGACCCCACGCTGATCGTCGGGGGTGGCATTGCCGGGTTGATGTGCGCGCGTGCACTCACACACGCCGGTATCCCGGTGCAGCTGTACGAACGTGAACCGGACGTCGGCGGCCGCGTGCGCACCACGATGCGCGACGGCTTCCGGCTCGATCATGGCTTTCAGGTGTTGTTCAGCGCGTATCCCACGCTGGCCGCCGCGCTGGACCTGCAGGCGCTGCAGCTCCATGAATTCCGGCCTGCCGCGCGCATCGCACTCGCCGGCAGTGAACCGGCATTGATCGGCGACGCACTCGCCGACCTGTCGCTGCTGGTGCCGACGCTGCTTGCGCCACAGCTCACGCTCCTCGACAAGGTGCGCATGCTGCGTCTGCGATACCTCGCGACGTCACTGTCGTTCGACGACTGCTTCGCGACGCGATTCGATTCCATCACGACGAAGACATTCCTGCAACGACGCGGCTTCAGCGCACGTGCGATCAGGAACTTCTTCGCGCCGTTCTACGGCGGGATCCTGCTCGATCGCTCACTCGAGTCGTCCGCGTCGATCCTGCTCTACACCTTCAAGATGCTGGCCGAGGGAGGTACGGTCGTGCCGGCGATGGGCATGGGTGCCATTCCGGCGCAGCTGGCGGCATCGCTGCCGCATGACACGGTGCGCACAGGGCAGGGCGTCTCGCGATTGCTGCGCGATGACACAGGCGTGCAGGGCGTCGTGCTGGATTCCGGCAAGACAATCGCCACGTCGCGAGTCGTGCTGGCCTGCGATCCGCCGACCAATGCGTCACTCGCGATGTCGGCGAAGCTGCGCGTCGAGGTACCAGGCGCAAGTCTCGGATGCACCACCGTGTACCTGCGTTCGCGCACACCGCTGCTGGACGGCACAGCGCTCTGGCTGAATGGATCGCCCACCGCGACTGTCAGTCACGCGATCACGATCAGCAACGTCGCACCGAGCTATGCGCCATCCGATGAATCACTCACCGCCGCGACCGTGCTCGGGGCATCGGCCGTGATGGATGACACGGAACTCTTGCCGCGCGTACGCGCCGATCTGGCCGCAATGGGCGGCAATGACGCGTGCTCGAACGCGGAACTTCTGGCGACATGGCGTGTCCCGTATGCACAGTTTGCGCAGCCGCCGGGCTCGTTCGGCCGCCGCGTGACAGCAGAGACCGCCGATCGCGGCGTATTCGTTGCATCAGAAGCCTGGTATACCAGCTCGCTGGAAGGCGCAGCGCGTGGTGGCATTGCTGCCGCAGATGCCGTGATCCGGAGCACCATTCGCACGTAGAACAGGTGTTTTGTGATCTCGCAGCGGCAATGGTCGTCAGTAAGACGCACGGTCGCGCGTGCGCTCACCCAAAACACCTGAATACATGTCCAAACTCATCGGAACGGTCGCTGGCCTCGGCGTTGCACTCGCCATGGCCGCCGCACCTGCGCAGGGCCAGTTCGCATTCGGCCTCGCCGCCGGCGCCACGACCCCCTCGGGGTCCCTGAACGATCGCCAGAACCTTGGCTACAACGGACTCGCCACGCTGCAGCTCGGTGTACCGGTTTTTCCGCTCCAGCTTCGCGCTGACCTGCAGTACAACAGCTTCGGTGGCAAGAACTTCGGCACCGCCGTCAACAACGCCTTCAATCAGGCCGATACACGCGTGATTGCAGGCACGATCAACGGTGTCTTCAACATCACGCCGGGCCCGATCAAGCTCTACGCAATCGGTGGCGTCGGCTACTACGACACCAGGCTCACCGGGACCGAAAGCACCCGCAAAGTCGGCTACAACTATGGCGGCGGCGTGAAGTTCGGACTCACCGGCGCGAGCCTCTTCGTCGAGGCCCGCATGCACCAGATCAAGGATGCCACGTTCGACGTCTCGGGCGGCCGCTCCACGGCCAGGTTCATCCCGATCACGATCGGCTTCATGTTCTAGGAACTCGAGCGAGCGTTGTAATTCGCGCTCATTCGCGCAACGGGCCGGCTGAGCATTTCTCAGTCGGCCCGTCGTGCTTTTTGGAGGCGCAGCGCACTGAGCTCACGGAGTGCGACGATTGCATCGCTCCGCGTTTTGCGGGCCACAGCTGACGTTTTTTGGGGGAGAGCCCAGAGAGCCGGGAGAGTGCTCCTGTTGCAGCGATCAGCGCAGCGCGCGATATCACTGAAATTTTTCCGAACTGCTGTTCGCAAAAAACATACGGTGCGCGATGGGTAGAGCGAGGCGACTGGAGCACTCCGTGGACTCCGTGCGCTCCACACCCAACAGCAGTTTCGCTGGTGGCGAAAAGAGACTGCTCGCATAGCACGCACTCTCCGGCCTCCCCGCCCTATCCTCACACTGCAGTTGACGATCGAACTGAATTACGCCTTGAGCGACGCCTCCGCCGCATCGAGCTGCGCACGCACTGCAGTCACCGCCGTCCCGCCCGGCACGGAGCGGCGATCGACGCTGGCCTGCGCCGACAACGCGTCCAGCGTATCGTCGCCGAACATGGCGTGTGCCGCCGTGAACGCGGACAACGGCAGTTCATGCAACTCGAGGCGCTGCTCCTCGGCCTGCCGCACCAGTGCGCCCACGGCCGCGTGTGATTCGCGGAACGTCACCCCGCGCAACACCAGGTAGTCCGCAAGATCGGTGGCCATCATCACCGACGTCACGGCATTGCGCATCCGATCGGTGCGAAACGTCAGTTCGTCGACCGCGCCTGCGACCGCCGGCAGCACCAGCGCCATCACATCCACGGCGTCGAACAACGCGCGCTTGTCATCCTGCAGATCCTTGTTGTAGCCACTCGGCAGGCCCTTGAGCGCCATCACGAGCGACGTCAGGTCGGAGAAGACGCGGGCCGCGCTCCCACGCGTCAGCTCGAGTGCATCCGGATTGCGCTTCTGCGGCATCATGCTCGAACCGGTCGAGAACGCATCGCCGAACTGCACGAATCCGAACTCGCTCGTGCCGAAGAGGATCAGGTCTTCCGCCAGTCGCGACAGATGGGTCGCCGTCATCGTCAGCGCGTACAAGGTGTCGGCGACGAAATCGCGATCACCGACGGCATCGATGCTGTTGGGTGAGAGTGCGGCGAACCCCAGCTCCTGCTGCAGCAATTCGCGCGGAATCGGGAACGCCGTGCCGGCGATCGCGCCCGAGCCAAGCGGCAGCACACTCGACGTGCGCATCGCGTCGGCCAACCGCTGCCGATCACGCGACAACGGCCAGAAATGCGACAGCAGCCAGTGCGCCAGTGTCACCGGTTGCGCGCGCTGCAGATGTGTGTACGCCGGCAACAGGTCGTGCTGGTGCAGCTCGGCGTGCTTCAGCAGGACGCTCTGCACGCCGCGGATGCCAAGATCCAGCTGCTCGATGGCATCCATCGTCCAGAGCCGTGCGCCGGTCGCCACCTGATCATTGCGGCTGCGCCCCGTGTGCAGCTTCGACGCCAGCTCGCCGATGTGGGTATGCAGCAACCGATCGACCATCGTGTGCACATCTTCATCGCTTGGCAACGGCTGCGCGCCGGCCACGAAGTCGTCGGCGACGGCGGCCAGCCCGGCGTCCATGCGCGCGCCTTCATCGTCAGTCAGGATGCGGCCGTGAACCA
This sequence comes from Gemmatimonadaceae bacterium, assembly GCA_014379355.1. Taxonomy (GTDB): domain Bacteria; phylum Gemmatimonadota; class Gemmatimonadetes; order Gemmatimonadales; family Gemmatimonadaceae; genus JACMLX01. The sequence goes on along the minus strand of JACMLX010000045.1, from coordinate 1,040 downwards.
GACCCCTGGCCCACGCACGCGACAGCTGAATGTCGAACGGCCAGAGACGGAAATCGACGGTGATCGACCGATTGACCGCGTCGAGAATCGCGGAGGGGCCGCCGGCGAAGCGGCCCCCCCACAGCTTGTGTGTCGCACCGTCACTCACCGGCGTATCTCCCGCGGCCCGTTCCGTGTGTTTCTAGGCATCCGCAGTCGTCGGCGTGTTCGTCGGCGACGCTTCGGCATGATCGGCCGTGCCCCAGCGCGGCACATAGCCCATTTCGGCGTCCTTCAGCGCGCGGACACGGTACGGCAGTCCGTACAGGCGGATGAAGCCGCCGGCATCGGCCTGCTGATAGACGTTGTCTTCACCGAACGTGACGAAGCGCTCGTCGTAGATCGCATGTGCACTCTGGCGACCGGCGACGATCACGTTGCCCTTGTACAGCTTGAGCGTGACGGTGCCCGTGATGCGCTCCTGCGTGATGTTCACGAATGCATCGTACGCTTCTCGCTCGGTGGTCCACCAGCGCCCTTCGTACACGAGGTCCGCATACCGCGGCGCGATCAGGTCCTTGGCCGCGAGGGTGCGACGATCGAGAATCAGCTGCTCGAGTTCCGAATGCGCCGCGTACATCAGCGTGCCGCCCGGCGTCTCGTATACGCCGCGGCTCTTCATGCCGACGAGGCGATCCTCGACCAGGTCGATGCGACCGACGCCGTTGCGGGCCCCGAGCGTGTTCAGCTCCGTCAGCAGGTCGAAGGGACCGAGCTTCGCACCGTTCACGCTGATCGGCGTGCCGGCCTCGAACCCGATCGTCACGTACTCCGGCTTGTCGGGTGCCGCTTCCGGTGATGTGGTCAGCACGAACATGTCCTCGACCGGCTCCCAGTTCGGGTCCTCGAGTCCACCACCTTCGTGGCTCAGGTGGAAGAGGTTCGCATCGCGCGAATAGATCTTCTCGACCGTCGCCACGATCGGCACGTTTTTCTGCTTCGCGTAGGCGATCGCATCCTCGCGGCTGTGGATGTCCCAGATCCGCCACGGCGCGATGACT
>JACMLX010000044.1 GCA_014379355.1 Gemmatimonadaceae bacterium | reverse complement strand
GGCGCGCGCCGGCGACGCGGTCGTGACGATCGTCGCCTATCGCGAAGGCACGAGCGATGTGACCAGTGGCACCGGCGTGCGAGTCACGGACGGGCGCGTGATCACGGCGCTGCGGCATCTGCGGGGCGCCACGCGCGCGGAGATCTTCGGTGCCGAGGGTGATCTCCTGTCCACCGTCACCACGCTCGATCAGGCAGACGTGAAACTCGATCTCGCCGTCCTGCCGCGCATCGCGCTGCCGGGCAACAGCCTTGCGCTCGCGCGCCGATCGGCGATCCTGGCGCAGCGGGTCAGCGTGCTCGGGCCGCGAAAGGGCGCGACCCGTTCCGTCGCCGAACGGACCGTCACGCACGTCGAACCCGATGACAATGGACGCCCGCTGCTGCGACTTGGCGCCCAGCTCTCGGCCAGTGCGGCCGGGTCGCCCGTCGTGAACACGCGCAGCGAATTGGTCGCAGTTGCACTCGGATCGATCCCGGGTCGCGACGACGGAGACATTGCCGTCGACGTCGCGGCGATCCGCGAATTGCTCGCGCGGCCGAGCGCGCGTCTCGCGTTCCCATCGCGCGACGGAACCATCGCCGCAGCCAGGGCGACGCCTGATTCGAAGCCTGCCGGGTCCACGCCCGCCGAGAGCGGAATCCGCCCGCGCGCGGCGACCAGCATCTTCCCCGAGCGATACGGCACGCCGATCAGCGCCGATACGGCGGGATCGTTCGGAGTCGAGTTGTATGGTTGTGCACGATTGGACTCGCGGCAGAAGGTGTACTGCTATCTGCGTGTCACGAATCTCGGTGCACAGCGCACGATGAGCGTCGCAGGAGGGGACCTGGCCGACAGCACGCTGCGCAAGATTCGCGAAGCGGACAACCTGCTGCAGGGCGAGACATCGCAGAAAGTAGCCGGATGGCGTTCCAAGGCATCGGTGCCACTGCGTGAACTCGAGTCCGTGCGACTCGCGCTCGAGTTCAGTCCACCCGAGCGCGATGCCGATGCGAACCGGCTCATCTTCGACATCTCGGGTGAGCGTACGCTCTTTCTCGGACCGTTGGTTCTGCAGAGAGCGCCCTGACCTGCCATATTGGGCGGAGCCCATGGGCACCGTGCCATGGGCGCAGGGTACGCAGCGGATCGAATTCCTGAACTTCGGGGTCTGAGCGTCGCATGATCGGGGAACGCATCGGCCACCTTCGAGTCATCGCATCCATCGGCGTCGGTGGCATGGGTGCCGTGTGGCATGCGGTGGACGAGTTGCTGGACCGTCATGTGGCGCTGAAGGTCATCCGGCCTGAGCTCATGTCGCGGCCCGGCCTCGCGGAGCGTTTCCGATCCGAGGCGATCGTGCTGGCCCGCCTGCAGCACCCGTGTATCGCGGCGCTCTACGGCCTCGAGAAGCGCGGCGATGAGTTCGTGATGGTGATGGAGTTCGTCGACGGCGACACGCTCGACAACCGACTCGCCGCCAACGGCGCCCTGCCATGGCCCGAAGCCACGCGGATCACGCGCGCTGTGCTCGACGCCCTCGATCATGCGCACGAAAGCGGCGTCATTCATCGCGACATCAAGCCCGCCAACGTGATGATCACGCGCGCCGGTCGCGTGAAGGTCATGGACTTCGGGATCGCGCGGCTCGTCGGTGCGCAGCGCCAGACGCGCACCGGCGCCGCCGTCGGTACACCCTCGTACATGTCGCCTGAGCAATTGCTCGGGCAGGAAGTCGACGGGCGTGCCGACGTGTATGCCGTTGGCACATTGCTATACGAACTCACGACCGGGCATCTGCCATTCGAGGTGGAGGGCGACTACCTCCGTATGATCGCGCAGCTGCAGCAGATCCCGTCCGCACCGAGTTCACACGACGCGACGCTGCCGGCCGGACTCGATCTCATTGTCGCGCGGGCGTTGCAGAAGGAGCCGGACGACCGCTACGCGACGTCCGGAGAATTCCGTGACGCACTCGAAGAGCTCGAACGCGAGTACGGTGTGCTGCGGCCGTACGGCACGCCCGCCTCGGGTTCGGCGTCGGTGCCGGGTGCATCGTCGAACACGCGCAGCGGCGCGCCGAGCGTGTTGCCGGCCGGCTCACAACCGTCGCTGCCCTTCGCCGCGAATCCGTCCGCAGTGCTGACGCCCGTCGAGTCGGCGATGAGCGTCACGCCCGTGCCGTTCGCCGTCGATCCGGCCGGTGCGACGCCGATCGATATGGATGTGCCGGCGAGCGTGGTCGCCTCGGCATCGCAGCCCGAATCGTCACTGCCGCCGTTGCCGCCGATGCCCACTGGCGAGCCGGCATTCGGTGTCGCGTCGCCGACACCGGAGTACGTGGTCGCGCTTCCCGCACCGGTGTCCGCGACGACGCGCAGAGCAATGCCGCGCGCAATGTTGGCGGTCGCTGCGATCGCCGCCGTGGCCGCTGTCGGTGTCTTCCTCACACGCAGCGTCACCGCGCGCGAGAAGGAAGCCGGTGCGGTCGGGCCCGAACCCATGGTGATCGCCACGGCTCCGGCGCCGACCACGGACTCTGCATCCGTGGTCAGCACGCCGGCTGCACCGCCGTCGACGGGCACGATGGCTCCGCCGCCCGAGGTTTCAGCCGTGACTGCACTTGTCGACAGCGCCGCACTGAAGAAGGCACTCGCGGATTCCATGCGAGCCGTGCGAAAAGCGACCCGGGATTCGATCCGCGCTGCCCGCGATTCGGCCGCTGCGACGACTTCGCCCTTCGCCTTGCCGGGTGCCGCAGGTGGTCCGTCGACCGCAGAGATCTCCGCGGCTACCGCTGCGGGCCGTCGCGCCGCCGAGGAGTGCGTCGCCGTGCTCGGCGCACCGGACATGGCGCGCATCGAGACCCTGTTCGGCGGCGTCGGCAAGCAGAATGTCGTGCGCATCAAGAAGGATGGAAAACTCGAGGTCACGGGACCGCTCCGTCCGGTGGTCGAAACCGACGCGGCGGATCGTGCCACGACTCGCTTCACGGCCGTGCTGCAGTGGAAGAACGGCGACAATGAGGATCGCAGTGCGAGTGCCAGCCTGCGTGCGATCGTCGAGCGCAGCGGCACGACGTGGACGACACGACGCTGCCTCATCGACAGCGACGGCGGCGCGCGCTACTGAGTCCTGCGCGCCGCCGCGTTCGCTGCGTTCCCCGCGTTCGCGACTATTCCCGCGCGCCGCGGATACCCAACCGGTCGCCCACGGTGATGAACGCCTGAACTGCCGATTCGAGATCCTCGCGCGTGTGCGCCGATGAGATCTGACAGCGTACGCGCGCCTGTCCCTGCGGCACCACCGGAAAGCCGAAGCCCGTCACGAACACTCCTTCGGCCAGCAGCGCCTGACTCATCGCGATGGCGGTCGCCGTCTCTCCGACGATGATCGGCACGATCGGCGTTTCACCCGGCAGCGGCGAGAAACCCGCCTCCGTGATCGCCTGACGGAACCAGTCCGCGTTTTCGTGCAGCCGTGTGACGCGCTCCGGCTGCGCTTCGATCACACGCACCGCTTGCAGTGCGCTGCACGCCACCGTCGGCGGCAACGCGTTCGAGAACAGCTGCGGCCTGCTCGCCTGGATCAACGTGTCGCAGAGCGCCGCGCTGCCGGCCACGAAGCCGCCGGCGGCACCGCCGAGCGCCTTGCCGAGCGTGCTCGTGATCACATCCACGTCGCCCAGCACACCGAAGTGTTCCGCGGTCCCACGTCCCGTCTTTCCCAGCACCCCTGTGGCGTGACTGTCGTCCATGACCACGATCGAGTTCGTCTCGCGCGCGATCTGCAACAGGTCAGGCAATTTTGCGACGCTCCCTTCCATGCTGAAGACGCCGTCGGTCCAGATCACGCGACGCCGTGCGCCGGCATTCGCCGCCAGCTTCTCGCGCAGGTCGTTCAGGTCGCCGTGGCGGTACACTCCGGTCGTGCACTTCGTGATCGACTTCGCGAGGCGGATGCTGTCGATGATGCTGGCGTGGTTGAGGGCATCGCTGACCACGAAGTCCCCCTCGCGCACGATGCAATGTGTCAGCCCTTCATTGGCCGTCCACGCCGATACGTAGCTCATCGCCGCTTCGGTTCCGACGAATCGCGCCAGTGCCGCTTCGAGTTCGCGGTGCACCGTGAACGTGCCGCAGATGAAGCGCACCGACCCGGTGCCGGCGCCGAACTGCGTCAGCCCGTCGATGCCGGCCTGCACCACACTCGGCTCATCACACAGTCCGAGGTAGTTGTTGGACGAGAGAATCAGGACCTCGCCCCGGCCTTCCATCTGTACACGGGAGGACTGCGGGCTGCTCAGGTAGTTGAGCGTCTTGTACACACGATCCGCTTTCAGCTGGTCGAGGGTCGCCTGCAGCTCGGCGGTGAATGTGGTGTTGAGTGACATGTCGGATCAGGGCTCAGGGGGCACGGATGGACGCTCACCATCCTCCATCAGGATCCAGCGCAGCATCGCCGCATCGACGTTCCCGCCCGACACGATGATGCCGACACGACCGCGCACGCCTGCCTTGCCGCTCATCATGGCGGCCAGGCCGAGCGCACCTGACGGCTCGATCACGAGCTTCATCCGCAGCATCGCGAAGCGCACGGCATGCACCAGATCCGCGTCGGACACGGTCACCATGCCATCGACGTGCTGCAGCAGCAGCGGCAGCGTCAGCACACCGGGACCCATCGTGCGCGCACCATCGGCGATCGTGTCGGGCACGCTTGTCAGCCGCTGCGCCGCCTTCGTGAGAAACGTGCGTGTCATGTCGTCGCCGAGTTCCGGCTCGACGCCGATCACGGTGCAGCCGGGTGACATCGCATGCGCCGCCAGTGCCGATCCCGCCAGCAGTCCGCCGCCACCGCAGCACACCAGCAGCGCATCAAGTGGTCCGACCTCCTCGATCAGTTCTGCGGCCGCCGTGCCCTGACCGGCGATCACATCCGCATGATCGAACGGTGGAATCAGCGTCGCACCTGTCTCGGTCACGATCTGCTGCGCGACCTCTTCGCGCTTGTCTTCGGCGGGATCGTAGCGCACCACGCGCGCACCGTATCCCTCGGTCGCATCGAGCTTGGCCTTCGGTGCATTCGCAGGCATCACGATCGTCGCCGGCATGCCGAGCAGGCGCGCCGAGAGCGCCACGGCCTGCGCATGATTGCCGCTCGAATACGCCACGACGCCCTTGACACGCGCCGCGTCAGGCAGCGCGCTGAGGGCGTTGTAGGCGCCGCGAAACTTGAAGGCGCCCATCCGCTGCAGGTTCTCGCACTTCAGGAATACCTGCGCGCCGACGAGGCCATCGAGCGTCCGCGACGTCACGACCGGCGTGTGATGCGCGTGGCCGCGCAGCCGTTCGCGGGCGCGCTCCACATCCGCGAACGTGGGGAGGATCGACTCAGTCATTGACCTCGAACACGACCTTGCCGGCGCTGCCATTCTTGATCACGTCCATGGCCTCGGCGAAGTCTTCCAGTGGAAGGCGATGGGTGATGACCGGCGTCGGATCGAACGCGCCGGAGCGGAGAAAACGCGACATCTGGTCCCACGTGTCGTACATCCGACGGCCCACCACGCCGTACACGGTCAGTCCCTTGAAGATGATCTCGGTCGCGAAATCGATGTCGATCGGCCGCGAGGGAATGCCGAGCATCTGGACGCGACCAGCCGGGCGCGCGAGCGCAAAGGCCTGATGGACGGCCGATGGAACGCCGCTCATCTCGAGTACGACGTCGGCGCCGAGTCCGTTCGTCCAGCTCATCACGGCCACCTGCGCATCCTGCGGCTGCACGGCTTCGTGTGCACCCATCTGCCGCGCCAGCGCCAGTCGCGTCGGGTTCACGTCGACCGCAATCACCCGTGATGCACCAGCGGCCCGACAGATGCCGACGGCGAACAATCCGATCGGCCCGCAGCCGGTGACCAGCACCACGCTCCCGGGAATGTTCGCGGTCAGCGCGGTGTGAAAGGCGTTCCCCATCGGATCCATGATGCCGCCGATCTCGTAGCTGAGTGCGGGATCGAGCGGCCAGATGTTCGACGCGGGCATCGCGATGTAGTCGGCAAAGCACCCGTCCCGATCCACGCCGATGATGCGTGTCGACTGATCCACGTGTGCATTGCCGGTGCGGCTGAGCACACTGCGCTCATCCACGATATGCCCCTCGGCCGTCACCCGATCACCGGCCTTCACATGATGCACGAGTGATCCGGCCTGCACGACATCACCGGCAAACTCATGCCCGACGACGAATGGCGGTTTGCACCGACCTGCTGCCCAGGCATCCCATTCATGGATGTGGACATCGGTGCCGCAGACACCTGCGCGTCGCACCCGGATGAGCACTTCATCATCGCGAATCGTCGGTGTCGGCACGTCGTGCAGCTCGAAACCGGGGCCTGCATGGGTCTTCACAAGTGCTCGCACGAGCACTGCTCCGTGGCTTGAGGAAGGTGTTTCCGGCGATCATCGACCGCGTCCGATGCGCGTCGCGTTGCACCGGAGTGCGCGAAAGGTGCCGGACGCGCACCGACGATGGAAGGTGCCGACGCGTCGTCATCGGGACCGATCCGCACTGTCGAGTCGTCGCTCCACGAACCGTGCGCGCGACGTCCACGGGTCGCCGCGATGCCATGCTCGCGCACTGCCACTCGCGCGACATCGATCGTCGCCTCGTCGTGAAAAACCGCACAGGATGTGCATTTCATTGCGCGGGACAGCGTCGTGCGCCGCGGAACACGCGCGGCGATTCGACCGTTCGGACGCCGCACTCGAACACGCCGATGAGCGACCGATACTCTCGCTCGAGCACCTGCATCGGCGACGCGACGTGCAGCATGCGATCTGCACCGTCCGGAATTTTTTCTTCCATATGTCTTGCGCGCGCTTTTTCGTCACTTCTATATTCGCGACAACTTGTCAAGTGGCTCTCAGAGCCGAGGGTACTGCGTGACATCTTCCCGTCGCGAATTCCTCAAGAGCAGCGCCTCCGTTGCCGCAGTCGGCCTCGCGGCGAATCTCGCGTCCCCGCGCTTCGCGGGTGCCGCAGCGCCCGCATCGCGCTTTGCCGATGACGCCCTGCGCATCGCGCCGACCGTCGGCGACCCTGCAATTCGCGAACTGGTTCTCTCCGCCATCGATGCGGCACGACGTGCCGGCGCCAGCTATGCCGATGCGCGCATCAGCCAGAACCGCAGTCGCACCCTCGCGACGCGCGAACGCCGCGTGCAGAACCTCAGTGACAACGAGACGCTCGGCTGTGGTGTTCGTGTCCTCGTCGACGGCACATGGGGCTTTGCGGCCACGCGTGAACTCACCGCCGACGCCATTGCGCGCACGGCGCGCATCGCAGTCGCACAGGCGAAAGCGAACCGCGGAACACAGGTCGCGCCCGTTAAGCTCGCGCCCGTGACCGCAACGCCGAACGGCACGTGGAGCAGCCCGATCAAGATCGATCCGTTCTCTGTCGCCATCGAGGATCAGGTCGCACTGCTGCTGCGCGCCAACGAGGCCGCACTCGGCGTCGCCGGCGTGAAGTTCGTCAATTCCGCCATGTTCTTCCTGCGCGAGGAGAAGACGTTCGCCTCGACCGACGGCACCGTCACGGTCCAGACGATCTGTCGCGCGCAGCCGAACATGACCGTCACCGCGGTCTCCGCCGACAACTCCGATTTCCAGTCGCGGCAGTCCACGGACATTCAGCCGCACGGTCTCGGCTACGAACATGTGCTCGATGGCAAGCTGGTCGAGAATGCACCGCGCTGGGGAGCGGAGGCCGTCGAGAAACTGAAGGCCAGACCGGTCGATGTCGGTCGCTACGATCTCGTGCTGCACCCGACACATCTCTGGCTCACGATCCACGAATCGGTCGCGCATCCGACGGAACTCGATCGCGCGCTCGGCTACGAGGCGAACTACGCCGGCACCAGCTTCGTCGGCCCGCCGCAGAAGGTCCTCGGGAAGCTGAAGTACGGCCCTGACATCATGAACATCCAGGGCAATCGCACCGAGGCCGGCTCGCTCGGCGCCATTGGTTGGGATGACGAAGGCGTCGCACCGGAGACCTTCGACATCATCAGGAAGGGCGTCGTGGTGGACTACCAGACGACGCGCGAGCAGGCCGGTGAACTCGAGTGGTGGTACAAGCAGCAGGGCAAGCCGGTGCGCAGTCACGGCAACTCGTACGCACAGAGCTGGGCTGACGTCCAGTTCCAGCGCATGCCGAACGTGTCACTGCTGCCCGGCGAGAAGGACCTCACGTACGAGGATCTCATCGCAGCCACCGACAAGGGGATCGCGATCGTCGGCGACGGATCGTTCTCGATCGATCAGCAGCGCTACAACGCGCAGTTCGGCGGTCAGCTGTTCTACGAGATCAAGGGCGGCAAGATCGTCGGCATGTTGAAGGACGTCGCGTACCAGATCCGGACGCCGGAATTCTGGAGCGCGATGGATATGCTCGGAGGCAAGCGGAGCTATGAACTGGGCGGAGCATTCGGCGACGGCAAGGGACAGCCTGCGCAATCGAATGCCGTCAGTCATGGCTGCCCGCCAACGCGCCACCGGCAGATCAACGTCATCAACACGGGACGGAAGGCATGAGTGATCGCCTGCGAGCGGACAGCTCGCCGCGCCGCCTCTTCGAGCCCGCCCGCGTTCTCTCGCAGGCAGAGGCCGAGTCACTCGCCAAGCGCATCGTCGGATTCTCGCAGGCTGACAGCTGCCGCGTTTCACTCGGCAGCTCGGCGCGAGGAAACACCCGCTTCGCCGTCAATCAGGTCTCGACGTCGGGCGACAACGAAGATGTCAGCGTTCGCGTTCGCGTCACCGTCGGCCGGAAAGTCGGCGCCGCCACCACGAACCGCCTCGATGACGATGCGCTCCGCCAGGTCGTGCAGATCGCCGAGCGCATCGCAAAGCTCCAACCCGATGATCCCGAACTGATGCCGGAGCTCGGGCCGCAGACGTACCGCAGCGTCGATGCATTTCACGCGGCGACGGCCGCTGCAGAACCCGGCCAGCGCGCCGAGATCGTGCGCAAGGTGACGGAAGCATCGCGGGCCGCGGGACTCAGCTCGACGGGTTATCTGGAAGTGGTGACGTCGGCGAACGCGATCGCGAATTCCGCCGGCCTGTTCGCCTACCACCGGAGCACCGATTGCGCCTTCACGACGACGGTGCGTACGACGGATGGTGCGGGGTCGGGTTGGGCCGGCGCCGCGTCGCGTGACATCGGCGCGATTGACGGTGCGGCGCTGGCGGCGACGGCCATCGACAAGGCGAAGCGGTCATTGAATGCCGTCGCGATCGAGCCCGGGCGCTACACCGTCGTGCTCGAACCAACGGCAGTCGGGAATCTCGTGCAGCTGATGGCGTTCGCCACCAATGCCCGCCAGGCGGACGAAGGTCGCAGCTTCTTCTCGAAGCCGGGTGGCGGCACGAAGATCGGGCTCAAGGTGGTCGACGAGCGCGTGAATCTCATCTCTGATCCGCAGGATCAACTGGCGCCGGGAGTGCCGTTCGACGGCGATGGATTGCCGACGCGTCGCGTCAACTGGATCGAGAGCGGCGTCGTGAAGGAGCTCGGCTACGACCGGTTCTGGGCGCAGAAGAAGGGTGTGTCGCCGGTGGTGTTGCCGGGCAGCCTGCAGATGGGCGGCGGCACGCAGAGTGTGCAGGACATGATCGCATCGACAGAGCGCGGCATCCTCGTGACTCGCTTCTGGTACATCCGTCCGGTCGATCCGCGCACGATTCTCTACACCGGCCTGACCCGCGATGGCACGTTCCTCATCGAGCGTGGCAAGGTGACGAAGGCGATCAAGAATTTACGCTTTAACGAGTCACCCGTCTTTTTGCTGAACAACATTGAAGCGCTCGGACTATCGCAGCGCGTCAGTGCCAGTGAAAGCGGATCGGCCGGTGTGCCGATCGTGGTGCCGGCGGTGAAGGCACGCGATTTCACGTTCACCAGTTTGAGCGACGCTGTTTAACAGTCAGCGTGCGACCAACGTGGTCGCGCGCGCAGGACGTCGGCTTCTCGTGTGAGGAGTCGGCCGTGGGGGCCTCCCGCCCGGTCGGGCGTGGCCCCTTGGTTCCGGTCTCCACCGGGGGAGACAAAGGGCCGTATCACTCCAGTTCTGGAGGAAGTACCAATGGCTGCAAAGAAGGCTGCGAAGAAGGGCGCCAAGCGCGCCGCAAAGAAGGGCGCCAAGCGCGCTGCCAAGAAGGGCGCAAAGAAGGGCGCCAAGAAGGCGGCAAAGAAGGGCGCAAAGAAGGGCGCAAAGAAGGGCGCGAAGAAGGCTGCCAAGAAGGGTGGCCGCAAGGCCGCCAAGAAGGGCGGCGCCAAGAAGGCTGCCAAGAAGAGTGGCCGCAAGGCTGCGAAGAAGGGCGCCAAGAAGGCTGCAAAGAAGTCGAAGAAGCGCGCCAGCAAGAAGGCCGCTGCTCCTGCTCCGATGCCTGCGATGTAATTCCGGTTTTTCCGGAATTCAAACGGGGGTGGCGCTTCTGGCGTCGCCCCCGTCGTCGTTTTCTTTCTGCCGCGATCTCTCGAGTTGCGCAACGGATGAACGACTTCGGCAGTAGCCGAACGAGCTCGGAATGCGCCATCATCGCACGCAAGCGTGCGACGGCTCGCGGGCAATCGTCGCGGCGCATTCGTGCGGATGCTGCTCCGCCATGCCGACAGCACAACGGAGGCGATGCCAGTGGCACCGCCTCCGTCACAGCGCGACCTCAGAGTCGCCGCGCCTGGCACGCGCTACGCACGCGCACCCTTCTTTGCTACACCGTCGCGAACTCCGGCATCTCGGCGTCCGCTGGGCCCCACACGAATGCGAGCACGGTCGGCGCCAGATCCTGCTCGGCGCCCCGCGAAATCACAATGCCCATCGGCTCATCGGCCGGTACCTGCACTTTCCTCTTGGCCATCTCTCCCCCGATCGTATCCCCGGATCACGATCGGCCTCACCAGCACCACACATATATATGAGTGCATTGCGACCGAGCACCTGATCCGAGGGCGTCACGATATGACGCGTGTCTGCATGGGAGAGGTGCAGAAGCGGTGCCGGTACACGTCAACTCGCTAAGTTGTTGACTAACAACTATTTAGCGAATTCTGCCAGCGTGTCTGAGGGCCGAATGTGTCGCAATCTGACACGAACAATGTGCTACAAGCGTGTCGTTATGCGACGCGTGGCTTGTGCAGAACGATGACGCCGTTGCCAGAATCCGTCGGTGCATGCCATCCGGGGTAGTTCGCGATCAGGGATCGGATCGACGCCGTGGTCCGGGCCTCAGTCGGCACGCCTTCGATGTAGTGCACGCCACCAGCGACCGTCGCATCCTGGAGCTGCGCGAGCACGCGAGTCCGGCGCTCCGCCGACAGTGAATCGAGCACCTGTGCGTGCCATACGACGGCTCGCACCGGCACGGACGGTGACCACACGTCGAGTCCATCAGAGCAACTCGCGACCTGACCCGACAATCCGGCCTGGGCCGCAGCCACCATCACCTTCGACATCAGCGCTTCATCGTCGACGTCGCTGAGTGCCGTCACGTGCGCACCATTCGCGGCCAGATACAGCGTTCGTTCCTCGACGTGTGGTCCGGCGACGACCACATGCGGATGATCCTGTGGACGCACCGCGTCGGCGAGGTGCAGCGTCGATGCCAGGCCCCAGTGATCGGCGCGCCGGAACTGCTCGAGCACTTTCAGTCGATTGCGACGCCAGCGCTCGTATGTGGGCAGCTTGAGCCGCTTCATGATCAGGGCGTTCACGGCGTCGTTCATCACGATCTCGCTCAACTCCAGCTGGATCGCCGCCTCCATCGCAGCGAAGGCATCATCGCCCAGCTTCATGAGCGCCGGTCGCGACATCGTTTCCTTGTAGAAATCGATTTCGAGATCGAGATATTTCGCGTATTCGTATTTCAGCGAGCGTGTCGGCGTCGACATCAGCAATGGTGTCTCACAGGTCAGCGTGAGCGGCAAGCTGTCGTCCCCGCTGCGCGCGCGCAAGTGTTCTTGGCCGTGTTCCGACGCACACGCGGTGCGGCGTGCTGGTATGGCCTGTTATTCATTCACGCATCATGCCTGAACTTCCTGAAGTGGAAGGCGCGGCGCGTTATCTCGACGCCCACATCGCAGGTCGCACACTGCGCGCGGTGGCGTGGCTGCATCCGTCACTGCAGCGTGGCACGGCACTCCATGCTGACGCACTCGTCGGACAGCGCGTCGAGCGCGTGCGACGGGTCGCGAAATGGCAGGAGATCCTGTTTGTCGATGGCGCCGTGATGGTGGTGCATTTCCGCATGACGGGCGACTGGGCCGTCACCACCCGGGCCACTGCGCCGACGTATGCGCGCGCACATTTCACGTTCAGCGGTGGTCGTCACCTGTGGCTGGTCGATCCGCGGGCCTTATCGCGCATCGAGGTGCGTCAGCCGGGCGTGCTCTCGTCCAACGTACGCGTCGGGCCCGATGCGCTCGATCCCGCGCTCGATGCGGATTCATTGCGCGCTCGCCTCAGCACGCGCCGCATACCGATCAAGCAGGCGCTGCTGGATCAGTCCGTGGTCGCCGGCATCGGCAACATCTATGCAGCCGAGGCACTCTGGAAAGCGCGCATTCACCCGGCCGCGCCCGCATCGCAACTTTCACGCGCACGTGTCGCCCGCTTGCTCGACGGTGTGCGATGGACGATGGGTCTCGCCCTCGCGCAGATGGGTCGGCATCAGTACGGCACCGCGACGGATCGCTTTTCCGTGTATGATCGCGAAGGTGAGCCGTGTCCGACCTGCGGCACACGGATTGCGCGCATCACGCAGGGCCAGCGCTCCACGTACTTCTGTCGTCGCTGTCAGCGATCGTGATCACGTCGTCGTCGTTCGAAACTGCGTGGCGCGCACAGAGCCGCAGAGCGATTCCAGCGTGGCGAACGATCGGTGTTGCTCGCGGCTTCAACTGACGGACGCGGGGCCGCGGCGCCGCGGCGGCGCCGAGAAGGACGAACCGCCTTTTTTGGGAACGGCCGCGTGACTCGACGCGCTGCTGCGCACGACGGGCACGGCTGTCGCGGTTGCTCTTGCTGTTGCAGTTCCCAAAAAAACTTCATGCCGAATGCAGTATGAGCCGCAGCGCAAGCGAACGCTGCGCCTCCGCGGCTCCGCGTGCAGCTGTTCAAGCCTGCACGCGCTTTGACCAGAGGTGCGTGCCAGAGTCTCTGCGCCTCTGTGTCTCTGCGCGAGTCCAGCACTTCGACTCAGCACGCACGCAGCCCGGAGACGCGCTAGGACATCGCCTCGAGCACCGCACCCTTGAGATAGCCGGTCTCCGGCACCGTGAGCAGGATGGGATGGTCGAGCGGTTGGAGCGTGATGGTGCGGAGTGCGATGTCCCGACCGGACTCCTCGGCGGCGTGCGCCAGGATCTCGAGAAATTCCGGCACATGCACATGATGGCTGCAGCTCGCCGTGAACATCATGCCGCCTGGATTCAACAGCTGCATCGCGAGGCGATTGATGTCCGCGTACCCGCGCATCGCGTGCGACACGGACGAGCGGTTCTTGGCAAAGGCCGGCGGATCCACCACGATCGTGTCGAAACGCTCACCGCGCGCTTTCGCGTGACGGAGGTACTCGAACACGTCGGCGACCACGGGTGTCACGTTGCTGAAGCCGTTCAGTGCGGCGTTCTCCGACGCGCGGGCGAGTGCGACCTCCGAGACGTCGACCGCGGTGACGTGGGCAGCGCGACGTGCGAGATGCAGCGCGAACGAGCCATGGTAGCTGAAACAATCGAGGGCGCGACCGCGAGCCAGTGACCCGATCAGCACGCGGTTTTCACGCTGATCGAGGAATGCGCCGGTCTTCTGTCCGGTGCGCAGCGCGGCAAGGTAGTGGACGCCATGTTCCGTGATCTGCACGGTGTCGGGTACCGTCCCCGCCAGCACTTCGACGGTGCGTTCGAGACCCTCGCGCGTGCGCACCGACGGATCGTTGCGTGCCAGGACGCCAGTCGGCCTGCAGAGTGACTGCAAGGCTGCGACGATGTCGTCGCGCTGCGTCTCGAGTCCGGCGCTCAGCAGCTGGACCACGAGCACGTCGGCGTACTGATCGACGACGAGGCTTGGCGCGCCATCCGCTTCGCCATGCACGAGGCGACAGGCGGTGGTGTGTTCCGCGAGGGGCGTACGGCGCGCGATCGCGCGTGCGAGTGTGCGCCTCCACCACTCGCCGTCGACGACTACATCCGGATTCGCCTCGAGACGACGGATGGTGATTTCGGATGTCGGACTGTAGAGCGCGGTGCCGAGCTTGCGACCACCGGGACCGCGCACATCGACGAGACCGGCATCGACGCGAGGCGCGGTGGCGATATCGCTGCGGAAGATCCACGGATGGCCGTGCAGCAGGCGATCGGCACCGCGCGACGCGAGCATCGCGATGGGCAGTCGGGAAGTTGTGGTGGCAGTCATGTGCGGCTGAGCCTAGTGGATTCGAAATGAACGTGGGCCCCTCCGCCGATCTGGATGCGGCCGCACCAATGGCGCACGCAGGACTGCGCTTCCGCTCCACTCGGGATCATTCGGCACATGGCGGTGCGTCGCCTTGCTGGAGTCGTTGCGTGGACGTGCCGCGCGCACGACTCAAGGTGAGTCTGCACGCGTGCGCAAGGCCTTGACCCTGATTTCGAGTAGACTACTTTCTTCAGACTCCCCGGGAGAATGTCCCGGGACGCTGCAGGGATGTACGCAGGTGCATTGTGCAGCGGCCGATGTTTGACAATGGAAAGAGTGTGGAGATCGTGGGAAGTGAATCCCATCGTGGACTGGGCACGGCAACGTGTCTATCGCGATGCAGTGATTGCAGTGTGCATGAATGCGCATGCACGGCTTGACCGGTACGGGAGGTCAAGCGAGAGATGGCATGTGGGGGATGCCTGGGCACAGAGAGGCGATGAAGGCCGTGGTAAGCTGC
>JACMLX010000043.1 GCA_014379355.1 Gemmatimonadaceae bacterium | reverse complement strand
GCTTTCTCATAAACAACTCGTTGCGTCACAACAAGTTAGAAAAGTTCATGCTGTGACGCCCCGTGCCGAGGGCACCGCTTTTCGCAGCGACCCTCGCGTAATGCCATATGGCAGTCTCGACCATTGCCGCTCCGTTGAGGCCGAGTTCGCTGAGGTGTGACTCAGGGCCAGCAGATCGGCACGCCGTCGGGTGTGCCTCCGGGCATGCCGGCGGGTGCCGGCGCCGTGCCTACGAAAATCCCGCAGCTGCTGCCCCCAGGTACGGCGACCATCGCGTTCCACCCGCTCGACCCGGGCGGCGCACCGGCGAGCGCGATAGCCAGGCCGGTGGTTCCACGACTGAGGGCGAACCGCATCGCCGCCGTATCGGCGAGTGCGCCGTACCGATCGCTGTCGGCGTAGAAGCCTTCCTGTGCCGTGGCGAGGTTGCGCAGGTCCGCAATCCCCGCTGATCGATTCGCTCGGCGCTTGGTGTTGTTGAACTTGGGGATCGCGATCGCGGCCAGGATTCCGATGATGACGATGACGATGAGCAATTCGATGAGCGTGAATCCGACACGCTGCTGGTTCCGCACACTGGCTGACATGACGCCTCCGTTGCGAGGGTGAGATTCGGCACCCGCACGGGTCTGCGCGGGCACCGACCGCCACAGTCACACCAGCGTCATTCCATCACATAGCCAAACCGCTACAGCCACCATCATATCCGCGCAACACACCTGCATGTCTCATACTGAGCAGCAAAGCAATAGAGACTTCGGTGCTCCTACAGCGTTCAGCAAACGGTTTTCACGCGGGGCCCGCGGGGGAGAGGGGGAAAAGCGAATGCTCTTGAAACTGCGCTCGAGAGACGCTGTTTCAAAAGCATTTGCTGTTGCCCTTCCCCGCGTTCCCCGCGGGCCCCGCGTGAAAACTTTTCCTTCCACGCTGTAGAGTCGGCGAACCTCTGCTGCTCTGCTGCCCGGTGTCAGACGTGCAGTTCGAGCAAGCCGAGTCAGACGTCCGTCTCGTACCGCGCCAGCTTGCGATAGAGCGTCGAGGCATCGATGCCAAGCGTGGACGCGGCGCGTGACTTGTTCCCGCCTTCGCTCTGCAGCACCCACATGATGTAGGCGCGCTCGATCGCATCGAGCGTCGGGTTGATGATCGCGCGCTCTGCCACGAGCGGTTCCACCCGGCGCGCGGTGACACGTTCCGGCAGTGCCTCGATGCCGATCGAGTCACCGGTCGTGAGGATCACCGCGCGTTCCATTGCATTCTCGAGCTCGCGCACGTTGCCGGGCCAGTCGTACGCCTGCATCGCATCCTGCGCATCCGGCGTCAGCGCCAGCGGGTGCTCGTGACGCGTGCCACCGACACGCGCGAGAAACTTCGTCGCCAGCACCGGAATGTCGTCGCGGCGCTCGCGCAGCGGCGGCAGATGAATCGCGATCACGTTGAGTCGGTAGAACAGGTCGCCGCGGAAGCTGCCGCGCTTGATCTCTTCCTCCAGGTCACGATTCGTGGCCGCGATCATGCGCACGTCGATCGGCATCGATTCCGTGCCGCCCACCGGAATCACTTCGCGCTGCTGCAGCACCCGCAGCAGCTTGACCTGCGTGGCGGGTGTCGTCTCGCCGATTTCGTCAAGGAAGAACGTGCCCTTGTTGGCCGCGGTGAAGAGGCCGGCGCGATCCTTCACCGCGCCGGTGAACGAGCCCTTCACATGCCCGAACAGTTCACTTTCGAGCAACGATTCAGGCAGCGCGCCGCAGTTGATCGACATGAAGCTGTTGTCGGCGCGTGGCGAGAGATCGTGCAGGTAGCGCGCGATGACTTCCTTGCCCGTCCCCGACTCGCCGGTGATGAGCACCGTCGAATCCGTCGGGGCCACCGTCTCCACCATGTCCAGCACTTTCAGCCACGACCGACTGGTGCCGGTCGGCTTGTTGCCGACGCTGCTGCGGTCCCGACGCTGGATTTCCTGCTTCAGCGTCACGTTCTCGATCTTGAGCTGACGGTGCTCCGCTGCGCGGCGCAGGATCGCCACCAGTTCGTCGTTGCGGAACGGCTTCTGGATGTAGTAGAACGCGCCTTCGTTCACGGCCTGGATCGCACTCTGCATCGATGCCTGGGCCGTCATCAACACGACGGGCAGTTGCGGATCGCGCAGCTTGACTGCCGCCAGCACTTCGATCCCTGACACGGTCGGCATGCGGATGTCGCTCAGCACGATGTCCGGCGAGGACGTCTCGAGCGCATCCAGTCCCGCCTTCCCACCAAGCGCCGTGATCGGCGCAAAACCCTCGTTCTTGAGGAGGATGCGCAGCGTCTCGAGAATGCCGGCCTCGTCGTCGATGATGAGGACGCTGGGTGCCGATCGTTGGGTCACGCAAACGCTCCGGGCTCTGACTGGGTGCGGGGCAGAATGATGGTGAAGCGAGTCCCGCTGCCCGGGGACGAGTCAACCAGCACGACGCCACGGTGCGCCTCGATCGCACGATGCACGACTGGGAGGCCCAGTCCGCTGCCACGCGGCTTCGTGGTGAAGAACGGCGTGAAGATGCGGTCCCGGACATCGTCCGGCATGCCGGGACCGTCGTCCTCGATCACCAGCCGGATCGCACCGGATTCGGGCACGACACCGCCCGGCACCGTATCGGGCGTTGCAGCACGCATGATCACGCGCACGGTCCCGCCATCGCCGAGCGCCTGTGCCGCATTCAGCACGAGATTGAAGATCGCGCGATGCAGCAGGTCTGAATCGCCGTCCATGTGCTGTATGGGCGTGTCCGACTCGAAGTGCAGGACGGTTGACGCGCTCTTGTCGGGATGTGCCGCGACGAGGTTCATGGTGTCCTTGACGAGGCTCGCCAGGTCGAGGGCCACCACACGGGTCACACGCACGCGGGCGAAATCGAGAAATTCACTCAGCAGGCGCGCTAGTCGATCACTCTCACGTACGACAAGGCGTGTCAATGAACCGGTGTCCTCGTCCGCCGACGGCATCCGACCGAGCTGCTCCACCGCGCTTCGGATCGACGCCAGCGGATTCTTAATTTCGTGCGCGAGACTCGCCGCCAGCTCCGACACCGCCTCGAGCTGACCGGCGCGCACGTGCAGATCCTCGAGACGTTTCTGATCCGAGATATCGGAGAAGATGGCCGTCGCAATGCCCATTTCGTCGGGCTCGTCACCACCGAGGAACGTTACGGTGATGCCCAGCTGCAGCTGGCGATCCTCGATCATGACCCGCGATTCGGCGCGCGACGTGCGCGTGCGCGTCCGGATCGCCCGCTCGAGCGCCACGAGCAGATCCGGCGACGACCGGCCGAGCTCGGCACGCACCGATCGACCCACCTTCGGTCCCAGATTCACGCCGAGCAGCGCGCTTGCGGCCTGATTCGCGTAGCGCAGAATGCCGGCGGCATCGATCGTCACGACACCGCTGCGGATGTTGTCCAGCACGTCCGACGCCTGCAGCCGCTCGCGCCGGAGCGTTTCGGCGAGCACCTCGGAACCCGAGCCGGCCTCGCGCAGCCGCGCACTGACATACCCAGTACCCACGGCCACCGTCGCGAAATTCGCCATCTGCAGCCACGCCGTGGAGTCGAGCACGAACTCCCGCGTCACGACGATTTCCGTGAAGTAGAACGCACACACCAGCAGCGCGGCGATCAGGCCGCCGCTGCGCGGGATGAGCAGCGCCGAGTAGGCGATGACGAGGATGTAGAGGGCCGCGAACTGCGACTCGCTGCCACTCGTCACGTGCACCAGTGCCGTGATGAGGGCGATGTCCGTGACGGCCTGCCACAGCAGGAACCCTCGACTCGCCCGTGCGCGGTACATTTCCACCGCAATGAGCGAAATCCCCGTGACGGCGAAGGCCATGATGGCGGCGCCCTGTACCAGTCGGACCGCCGTCGCGGTCTGGCCCACCGCCAGCTGTGGCAGCACGACGATCAGCGCCACCGCCAGCACGGTGCGTATCGCGTACACCCACAGCAACGCCTTGTGCGGATCGAGAATGGCGCGCAGGCGCGCAATCGGCGTCAGCGCCTGTGTCGTGCTGCGATCGGGATTCTGCATGTGTGCCGACAATGTGTCACCGGCATCGGTCGCGCGGGGAGTGGCCGCGTGAACCTTCCCGAAGCCGGCGTTGGCCTGCGACTGCTCGGTGTGCTCCTGCTCGTGCTCATGAATGCGTTCTTCGTGGCCGCGGAATTCGCACTCGTCGGTTCGCGCCGCAGTCGCATCGACCAGCTCGCGGAACAAGGCGAGAGCGGCGCGAAGGCGGTGCAGGATGCCCTGAAGCATCTCGATCGCTACATCTCCGGCACGCAGCTCGGCATCACGCTCGCATCACTCGCCCTTGGCTGGATCGGCGAGCCGGCACTCGCCACACTGGTGGACCGCGCCCTCTCGATGATCGGCATTCATGCGCGGGCGGGAGTCGCGCATACCACCGCCGGCGTCGCCGCCGCGTTCCTCGTGATCACGTTCCTGCACATCGTGCTCGGCGAGCTGGCGCCGAAATCCATCGCGCTGGTGGCACCGGAGCGTGTGAGCATGGTGCTGGCGCGACCGCTGATGCTGTTCTCGCGGGTGATGAGTCCATTCATCACTCTGCTCAACGGCGTTGCGAACGCGCTCCTGCGCGTGGTCGGGGTGAATCCAGCCGGTGGCGCGCACCAGAACGTGCACAGCGCCGATGAGCTGCGATTGCTCGTGATGCAGGCGCGCGCGCAGGGCACGCTCAACGAGAACGACAGCATGATGCTGGCCGGTGTGTTCGATTTTCACGAGAAGAAGGCACGCGACGTGATGCGCCCGCGCACGGAAGTCGCCGCCATTCCGCTCGACTCGACCGCCGACGAGGTCTGGGCGATCCTGCGCTCGGAGCGGTACTCGCGGTATCCGGTCACCGGGGAATCGCTCGACGACATCGTCGGCGTGTTCCTCGCCAAGGACCTGTGGTTGCATCAGGGTTCGTTCACCCTCAAGCAGTTCCTGCGCGCCCCGCTCTACATTCCCGATTCGCGACCTGCCGAACGTGTGCTGGACGATTTGCGCAAGACGCGCGCGCACATGGCAGTGGTGCTGGATGAATACGGTGGCACGGCCGGCATCATCACGATGGAAGACCTGGTGGAGGAAGTCGTCGGTGACATCGCTGACGAATACGATGCCGCAGCGCGTGAAGCGCTCGAGACCGACGGTGTCCTGGAGCTGGCCGGATCGCTGTCCCTGATCGATGTGCGCTCCGACTACAAGGTCCTCGTACCCGATGGTGACTGGACCACGCTCGGCGGCTACGTCTTCAACGCCCTGGGCCGACTGCCGCGCATCGGCGACCGGGTGGTGATTCCCGGATGCGAATTGGAAGTGGTGGCCATGGACGGCCGGCGCGTGGCCGCGATTCGCGTGAACCGGACACCGATCGCCGCGCGTTGATCCCATCTGCGCCGCTGCAGTCGGCGCGATGCTGACTCGGACGCACCCCGACGTTATTTCTGTATGCGCCTTTCGACGATTTTCCTGATGTGTGGCCCGATGCTGCTGGCCTGTGGGCGCGACCTGCGTGCGCCCGCGGCGGCAGCGGCCGACTCCGTCGTGCGCACCTCGACTGTCGCGCGCTGGCCGCGTGATACCGGCGCCGTCGGTCCGATGGGGCCCGCCGGCATTCCGGCGTCGGCGTTTCCGGCGCCACGTCGGCCGATCTCGAGCATCGTATCACCGCAATGGAGCGACGAAGCCGCTCGCGACGCGGCGCATGAAGCGGATACAGTGATGGCATTGCTTGGCGTGCGCCCGGGCCGCGTCGTGGCCGACATCGGTGCCGGCAGCGGCTACTACGTCGCGCGAATGGCCAAGCGCGTCGGTGCGGCCGGCATCGTGTATGGGCAGGACATCATGCCTCGCTATCTGCGGTATCTGCGCGAACGCGTCGATCGCGATGAACTCTCGAACGTCCAGCTGGTCCTCGGCGATCCGCACGATCCGCGATTGCCCAGGAATTCCGTGGACCTCGTGACCATGATCCACATGTATCACGAGATCGAGCAACCGTTCGGACTGCTCACGAATCTCGTACCGGCACTTCGCCCGGGCGCTCGCATCGCGATTCTCGACATGAATCGACGGACCGACCAGCATGGCACGCCGCCGGCACTGCTGCGATGTGAAATGGAATCGGTCGGCTATCGTCAGCAGAGTTTCCACGACCTCGGTGTGGATGGATACGTGTCCATCTTCACGGCGCCATCGACAGTGACGGTGGCGTCACTGGCCGCGGCGGTACGCGGGTGTGACGCGGTGGCAGAACGTGGGTCGTGATGCCGACGAGGGACCGCGCGATGTGCTGATCGTGAACTCGCACGTCCGCATTCCTCGCACGGAGCTGGACGTGCGTGCGACGCGCAGCAGCGGGCCGGGAGGGCAGCATGTGAACACCAGCTCCACGAAGATCGAGTTGCGCTGGCAGCCGTCCGCGTCGGTTGCCCTGTCCGAGTCGCAGCGCGACCGTGTGGTGATCGCGCTCGCCTCGAAGCTCGATACTGACGGCTGGTTGCGCCTCACCGCCAGCGAACATCGTAGCCAGCTGCAGAATCGCGACGCGGCCGAGTCACGCCTGGTTGCGATGCTGAAAGGTGCGCTGGTGGTCCCGAAGGTACGGCGTGCCACCAAGCCGACCTACACCTCGAAGGTCAAGCGACTCGAGTCCAAGTCACAGCGCAGCGACGTGAAACAGAAACGCAAGCGCGTCACCGGCGACGACTGATCGCCACCGGCAGGCGGCGTGTCAGAAGCGCCCGAACGACACGCCGATCGCATAGGTCCACATGTTGACTTCACTTTCCCGCACGAGTGGTGACGTGTTCGTGCCGTCGCCGAAACTGTCGCGCGTGAGATAGCGCGCACGCCCGTTGAAGTTGCGGCGCGCGTTGATGTCGATCTTCACCTCTCTGCCGATCGGGATGCGCACGCCACCACCGACGGCCGATGTGAGCAGGTTGTCACGCAGGTTGGTGGTTTCGAAGACATCGTCGCCGCCGTTCTCGCCGTCCGCCGACGACTGCGTCCAGAACACCGTCCATCCGGCCATCGCATTCACATACGGTCGGATCGGGCCGCTCGGCACCTGCAGTTCGGGGCCGACCAGTCCCGAGAAGATGTTGTTCGACGTGGTGATGTCGACGGTGATCCGACAGCCGGCGCCGAAACATTCGCTCGTGGTCTGTCGCCCGTAGATCAGGAAACCGGCATCCGCGCGCAGTGACAGCGCCTTCTGGTTGGCGGGAAACCAGCGGAAGTCGCCGCCGATGCCCCACCCGTTGTCGACGTAATTCTGGAACTCGCCGATCGGCGTGGCATTGATCAGCCTGACGCCGCCGGCGACGGGCGCGACAACGGCGGGCTGCGCCT
>JACMLX010000042.1 GCA_014379355.1 Gemmatimonadaceae bacterium | reverse complement strand
TTCGGACCGCCGGGCGTGCCGGGTGGCCCCTCGGCCGCACCGCGTCGTCGGCCGCCGGCCGATTCGGTCGGCACGATCTGGGTCGTCGATTCCGTCGGCCGTCTGGCGCCGCATCGGGTGCGCACCGGCATCAACGATGGCCAGAAGACGCAGATCACGGGACGTGATCTCGTTGCGGGCATGAAAGTGGTGATCGGCGCGGCCGTTGCCGGTGCCGGAACTGCCGGCGGGGCGACGGCCAACCCGTTCCAGCAGACACAGCGTCAGGGCGGCGGTCCACGTCCGGGAGGCTTCTGATGCCCGCCGCGACAGCACGTCCGGCGGCAGGTGGCCCGGTCATCTCGCTCGACAAGGTCGTGAAGCGCTACACGATGGGCACCAACGAGGTGCTCGCGATGCGCGGCGTCGACCTGATCGTGGAGCCGGGCGAGATGGTGGCGATCATGGGCGCATCGGGATCCGGCAAGTCGACGATGATGAACATCATCGGCTGTCTCGACACGCCGACCAGCGGTTCGTACGTGCTCGATGGCGTGCCGGTGAACGGACTGAGTCGCAACCAGCTGGCCGATCTGCGCAACCAGAAACTTGGGTTCGTGTTCCAGGGCTTCAACCTGCTGCCGCGCACGACGGCGCTCGACAACGTCGAACTGCCGATGCTGTACGATCGCGCGGGACGCTGGACCGATACGCGCGCCACCGCGGCGGCCGCCCTGACACGCGTCGGTCTCGGCGCGCGCATGGATCATGAACCGAGCGAGTTGTCGGGCGGTCAGCAGCAGCGCGTCGCGATTGCGCGCGCCATCGTGACGCAGCCGACGGTGCTGCTCGCCGACGAGCCGACGGGCAACCTCGACAGCCACACGACGGTGGATGTGATGTCGCTATTCCAGGAGTTGAATGAGCAGGGCATCACGATCATCCTCGTCACGCACGAGCCGGACGTGGCGCAATACGCGAAGCGGATCGTCGAGATGCGTGACGGTCGCATCATTCGCGATGTCCCGGTCGCCGATCGACACAACGCCAAGGCCGATCTCGCGAGCATGGTGTCCGACGACGCATTGGCGGTGGTCGCATGAAGAAGATCACGCTGTTCAAGGTCGCGACGCAGAGCATCATCAAGAACAAGCTTCGCACAATGCTCACGATGCTCGGCATCGTGATCGGTGTCGGCGCCGTGATCATCATGGTCGCCATCGGCAACGGTGCACAGTCGCAGATCGAGAAGCAGATCGGCAATCTCGGGACGAACATGATCGTGATCACGGCCGGCAGCACCGCACAGGGCGGTGTGAGCCAGGGCGCGGGCACGTTCAACCGTCTCACGATCGCAGATGCCGACAAGATCAAGCTGAACTCGACGCTGCTGAACGCCGTGTCACCGGTGATCGTGACGCGCACGCAGATCATTGGTGGTCTCGGGAACTGGCGCACCGGCGTGAACGGCGTCTCCACTGATTACCTGACGATCCGCAACTGGGGCGTCTCGAGCGGCGAGTTGTTCAGTGACGACGATGTGCGCTCGAAGAAGAAGGTGGTGGTGCTCGGCAACACCGTCGCGACCAACCTCTTCCCCGACGGGAATGCGGTCGGTGCGCAGGTCCAGCTCGGGCGTTCGCCGTTCACTGTGGTCGGTGTGCTGTCGCCAAAGGGCCAGACCGCGACCGGCAACGATCAGGACGACGTCGTGCTCGTGCCGTACACCACCGCGCAGGACCGCCTGAGCGGATTCAGTTTCCTCGCGCAGATCCTGGGCAGCACGTCGTCCACGGCGGTGATTCCGGCGGCGATCGAAGAGGTGAAGCTGCTCATGCGCGACGCACACAACCTGAATGGCGGCAATGTGCCCGACGACTTCACGGTGCGTGACCAGACCGCGATCGCCGCCGCCGCCACGAGCACGACGAGTGTCATGACCGGATTGCTGGCCGCGATCGCGTCGATCTCACTGATCGTGGGTGGCATCGGCATCATGAACATCATGCTCGTGTCGGTGACGGAACGCACGCGCGAAATCGGCATTCGCATGGCGATCGGTGCGCGCGGGTCGGACGTCCTGACGCAGTTCCTGATCGAGAGCATCGTGATGAGTGTGCTCGGTGGCGTGATCGGACTGCTGGTCGGACTCGGTGGCGCAGCGATCCTCGGCAAGTTCACCGGGTGGGCCACGGCCACGCCCTGGTCGGCGGTGTTCATCGCGGTCGGCTTTTCCGCGGCCGTAGGCGTGTTCTTCGGCTACTACCCGGCCCGGAAGGCGGCCTCGATGAATCCCATTCAGGCGCTGCGCTACGAGTGACGCGCGCGCGACCGCACCAATCGAGCATCCAGGAGTTCCACATGAACGTTATAGCGATTGTCGCCGCGCACACCGTGCGGCGTCTGCTGGCTGCCGCCCTGCTGGTCGCGCCGGTGCTGGTGCACGCACAGGCACCTGCGATCACGGCGAAGCGCATCAGCTTCGGTGATGCGGTCCGCATCGCATTGCAGCAGAACATCACGCTGCAGCAGGCACTGAACGACAGGGCGCTGACGGCGGTGACGGTGCAGCAGCAGCGCAACCAGTTCCTGCCGAACCTGTCGCTCAGCACGAGCACATCGGGCAACGTCGGTCAGAGCTTCAACCAGACGGCCGGCACGCTGGTCAACCGGACGTCACAGACGCTGAACGGCGGTGTGACGTCGGGCGTGACACTGTTCAATGGCTTCCAGAATTTCTCGCTGCTGAAGCAGGCGCGCTTCGGTGAAAGTGCGAGTGCGAGCGATCTGGCGCGCGCGCGGCAGACGGTCGTCTTCACGGTGGCGTCGAACTTCCTGTCACTGGTGACGCTGCAGGAGCAGCAGGGCGTGCAGGAGCAGAACCTGACATCGCAGCAGGCGCAGCTGGCGCAGGTGCAGCTGTTCGTGAAGGCCGGCCGCAACTCGATCGCGGACCAGTACACACAGGAAGCGGCGGTGGCGACGGCGCAGTCCGGAGTCGTGTCGGCGCGACGCGCGGTGGAGCTGGCCAAGGTGGACCTGATCCAGACGTTGCAGCTCGATCCGACGCAGACGTACGAGTTCGTCCCGCCGGTGATCGACTCGACGCGCACGGCGCCGGCCTTCACCCTGGACGGACTGCTGTCGTCGGCATTCGCGGATCGCGCCGATCTCGCGGCAGCGAAGACCCGTGTCGACGCGGCGAACGAAGCGCTCAAGTCGTCGTCATCCACACGCTGGCCGAGCATCGGCTTGACGGTCGGCTACAACACGGCGTACACGAGCCTGACGGATGCGAGCTTCGCGGACCAGCTGAATCAACGGAAGGGCGGTTCGGTCGGGCTGTCGCTCTCGATCCCGCTGTTCGATCGCGGCAACGCGAGGGTGGCGTCGCAGCAGGCGGAGATCAGCGTCGAGAACGCGCGACTGACCAACGATCGGCAGCGCCAGACGGTGGCGCTCGAGGTGCGGCGCGCATTCCTCGACTACCAGTCGGCACTCGACCAGCTGAGCGCGGCGCGTGCGCAGCAGCGTGCCGCCGACCTCGCCCTGTCGGCCACGCAGGAGCGCTATCGCGTGGGGGCAGCGACCCTGACCGAGGTGAGCGTCGCCCGCGCCGCCCAGGTCTCGGCTGCGAGTTCACTCGTCAACGCACGCTACACCCTCATCTTTCAGCAGTCGTTGATGTCGTACTACACGGGCAAGCTCGATCCCGCGTCCGTCAGCTTCGGCGGCACGTGATTCCTGTTCGAGAGCTCGACGCAACGGCGCAACGGCTTGAACGCAGAGGCGCCGAGGTGGTGAGAGTCGGTGAAGTCACGGCGGGCATGCGCGCGGTGGAAGGTTGTTCACGACTCGGCGAATGCTTTTCGTCACGCGCGGGCGGCCGAAGTTGATGACAAGTGCGAGGTGCAGACCCGTCGCGCGCAGATACGTGAGCGCCTGGCTTGCGTGCACATGCAAATCCTCGGTCGTTGCCTTGCACTCGACTACAACACGTCGCTCGACAAGCATGTCGAGCCGAAGGTTATTGCCGAGTTGGCGCCCCTTGTAAAGGATCGCGACGCTGACTTGTCGAGCCACTTCCAGTCCCCTCGACGTCAGTTCGAGATAGAGCGCTTCCTCGTACACGCGTTCGATCAGACCGGCGCCACCCAGTTGTCTGTGTACTTCCAGCGCAGCATCGACAACAAGCGCGCTGATATCGTTTTCATGAAGATCAAGGTCCACGAATTAAATTCGTTTCTGCGACTCGCATGGTTGTGCCTTGGCGCCTCTGCGTTGACGCGGTTTGCTGAATCACATGTGTCAGGTGAGGCGAACGGCGGGCAACCGTTTCCCGCGCGAGTTGGCGCAATTCGATGCGCGCGTCGACTTGCATAGTGGGCTGTCGTGTGGCAGGATCCGGCGTCGTCATCCTTCGCCTCCAGCCCGTTGCACATGGACAAGTCAAGACTTCCCAGCCGGCATGCGACGGTGGGGCCGGAGCGGGCGCCGCATCGGGCGTTCTATTACGCCATGGGTCTCACCGAAGAGGAGATCCAGCAGCCGATCGTGGGGGTCGTGTCGAGCTGGAACGAGGCGGCGCCGTGCAACATCGCGCTCAAGCGACAGGCCGAGGCGGCGAAGCGTGGCGTGAAGGCGGCCGGGGGCACACCGCGCGAATTCACGACCATCACCGTCACCGACGGCATCGCGATGGGCCACGCCGGCATGAAGTCGTCGCTCGTGAGTCGTGAGACGATTGCCGATTCAGTCGAGCTCACCGTGCGCGGTCATTGCTACGATGGCCTCGTCGGCATTGCCGGGTGTGACAAGACACTGCCCGGCCTGATGATGGCGATGCTGCGCCTCAACGTGCCATCGGTGTTTCTGTACGGCGGGTCGATCCTGCCTGGCCGTTTTCACGATCGAGACGTAACCGTGCTGGATGTGTTCGAGGGTGTCGGCAGGCATGCCGCGGGCAGCATGTCGCTCGACGAACTCACCGCGCTCGAGAAGGTCGCGTGTCCCGGCGCCGGTTCCTGCGGCGGACAGTACACCGCCAACAGCATGGCCTATGTGTCGGAAGCGATCGGCCTCGCGCTGCCGGGTTCCGCCAGTCCACCGGCGGCGTGGGAATCGCGCGACACTTACGCCGAAGCCTGTGGCGCCGCCGTGATGCGCCTGATGCAGCATGGTCCGCGCCCTCGGGACATCGTCACGATCAAGGCCCTCGAGAATGCGGCGGCCGTCGTCGCCGCGACCGGCGGATCCACCAATGCCACGCTGCACCTGCCGGCGATGGCGCACGAAGCAGGATTGTCGTTCGACCTGTTCGATGTGGCGGCCGTGTTCGCACGCACGCCGCTGATCGCCGATCTCAAGCCCGGCGGGCGATATCTGGCGAAGGATGTGCACGACATCGGCGGTGCGTCGGTCGTGCTCAAGGCGCTCCTCGACGGCGGCTTCCTGCACGGCGACTGCATCACCGTCACCGGCAGGACGATTGCCGACGATCTCGCCTCGGTCGTCGTGCCGGTGAATCAGGATGTCGTTCGCCCGGTGATCGATGCCATCTCCCCCACCGGAGGCCTCGTCGGCATGCGCGGCAACCTCGCGCCGGATGGCGCCGTGGTGAAGGTCGCCGGCTTGCACACGCGACGGTTCAGCGGGCCCGCGCTGGTCTTCGAGTCGGAGGAGGAAGCGATGGCCGCCGTGATGGAACGACGGTATGCGGCAGGCGACGTGCTCGTGATTCGCTACGAAGGTCCGCGTGGGGGCCCTGGCATGCGTGAAATGCTCTCGACGACCTCCGCGATCTACGGGCAGGGCATGGGCGACGAGGTGGCGCTGATCACCGATGGCCGGTTCAGCGGTGCAACGCGTGGACTCTGCATCGGGCATGTCGGGCCCGAAGCAGCCGTCGGCGGCCCGATCGGATTGCTCCGGAACGGCGACATCATCGACATCGATGCCGACGGGGGATCACTGGACGTGCGGCTTTCTGATTCCGAGTTGGCGGAGCGCCGCGCCGCATGGCTGCCGCGGAAGCATGACTTTCAATCGGGTGCGATCTGGCGCTACGCGCAGACAGTGAGCCAGGCGCGGTACGGCGCGGTCGTCCACCCCGGGGGGCTTGCGGAATCGCATTGTTACGCCGATGCTTGAGAAGGATGGCTCGCGGTCGTCCGCCGCGGGAATTGGTCGCGCGCTGGTACTGATGCTCAGCTCCGGCACACTGCTCCACTCAACTCGTTCGATGCTCGCTTCGCACAGGCAGTCCCGAATCCTCAGCCTTATCAGCCTCGTTGCGAGCCTTCCGCTCGCAGCGATTCTCGTCGTACGCGTACTCCTTAGCGGACGGGAGCAGGGCTCGAGGGTCGCGATGTAACTGCGAACCGACGCCCCTCCCGAAATCATCGGAGGGGCGACCTTGGGCAGGATCACACAAGGCTCCTTCCGCGCGCGGAGGGGGCCTTCTCGTTTTTCCGAGCCCACATGCCTGACACCAGCAACGGTCCCGCACACCGAAAATCACGAACGGCCCCCGCAGCAGTGCGTGATGTCTCGACGACCACGCGCACCGGGGCACAGGTGATGTGCGAAGCGCTCATCCGCGAGAATGTTTCGACGTTGTTCGGCATTCCGGGTGGCTGCATCATGCCTTTCTACCACGCGATGTGGGAGTACCGTGCGCGCCTGCGCCACGTGCTCTGCCGCCACGAGCAAGGCGCCGGTCACGCA
>JACMLX010000041.1 GCA_014379355.1 Gemmatimonadaceae bacterium | reverse complement strand
CCGGTTTTGGAGACCGGTGCTCTACCAATTGAGCTACGGACCTACACCGTGAATCCCTGCAATTCCATGCAGTATCGACCCCTCACCCACCGAGGCCCGTACCGCAGGGTGCCTGACGGGGATTGAACCCGCAACCCCCGGAACCACAATCCGGTGCTCTAACCAATTGAGCTACAGGCACCATGCCACCCTGCATACGGCAGACACCCAAAATAGACCAACCGGACCACAGCTTCAAGGGCAAACGGAAATCGGTGTCGAGCGAAATCAGTCCTTCGCGCGCTCCAGATAATCACCCGTCCGCGGATCGACACGCACACGTTCACCGGTGCTCAGATACTCGGGCACGTTGACCGTCACACCGTTGTCCAGCTTCGCCGGCTTCTGGCTCGCACTCTTCGTCGCCGTCTTCATCACCGGCGCGGTGTCGACGATCTCGAACACCATCGAATTCGGCAGCTCGATGCCGATCGGCTTTCCGTTGTAGTACTCGGCCATGATCTTCATGCCGGGCTGCATCCACTGCGCGTTGTCACCGAGCATCTCTTCATCCATCTCGAGCTGATCGTAGTCGCTCGACTTCATGAAGTAGTACGTGCCGGTCGACTCGTACAGGAACTCGAGATCGTGCGTCTCCATCATCGCCTTCTCGATCGCATCGGCGGCGCGGAAGCGATGCTCGAAATTCGAACCGGTGCGCAGGTTCTTCATCTTCGTCTGCACCATCGCGCGCAGGTTGCCAGGCGTGTGATGACGGAACTCGATCACGCGGCAGGGGTCGCCCTCCATCACGATCACCATCCCGCGACGAAGCTGCGTAGCCGGAACTGCCATATCAGTACATCCTCAACTCTGTGGGGTCCGTTGTCTTGAACAGCCCTTTAATATAGCGGACCCATCCCCCGCCCACGAGCCCCATGCCCGTCGTGGCCGGCGCTGAACCGCTGGTCTCGCACGGAGCCACAGGGCCGCAGAGCTTTCGGGACTTCTACAGCGTTCATCAAACAGTTTTCGCGCGGGGACGCGGTGGCGCGGGGCGTTCAGCTTCGATCGCCCCCTCCAACAGCGCCCGTAACAACAAACGGCTGTTGGAACTGCGCTCGCGAGACGCCTTTACTAAACCCGTTGCCGTTTCTGTGCGGTATGAACGCGTCGTCGGCCACCGAACGCCCCGCGCTCCCGCATCCCCGCGCGAAAACTGTTTGGCTGCAGGAAAAAGAGCGCTCTGTGGCGTTGTGACTCTGTGCGAGTGAAGCAGTTCAGCCTGAATCGCTCTCAGACTTTGGGCACAATAGGCCGAAGTTTGTCGAGGACACCTTTGATGGCGGGCCACACGGTCCGGGCCGCTTTGGCGGCGCCTTCTCGCGTCGGATGAATGCCGTCAGCCTGATTGAGGCTGGCCATGCCGGCCACGCCGTCGAGCAGGAAGGGCGTCAGTGTCGCGCCGGTGGCCTTCGCAACCGCCGGGAACACCCCGCGGAATCCGGTCGCATACTCCGCCCCCATGTTCGGCGGCGCCTCCATCTGCACGATCACCACCTGCGCCGCCGGTTGCGCCGCCTGCACCTTTTTCACGATTGCCGTCAGGTTCTGCGACAGGTCCGCGGCCGACAACCCGCGCAGGCCGTCGTTCGCACCCGTCTCGATGACGATCACGTCGGCCGTGTCCTTGAGCAGCCAGTCCGTGCGACGCAGCGCGCCGGCCGATGTCTCACCGCTCAAGCCGGCGTTCTGGACCTTCACCCGGTAGCCCAATGAATCGGCGATCTGCCCGATCTGGCCCGGCCACGCCTCCATCGGGTCCGTCAAGCCAAGTCCGGCCGTCAGGCTGGTGCCGATGAACAGCATACGAATCGGTGCCGCAATCGACTTCGGACCCATGTCCACCGAACTTCCCGGCGGCAGCGGCGTTGCAGTAGAGTCGCTGCGCGTACCTGCTACCGTTGAATCACCGGAGGCGCCCCCCCGATTGGCAGATTGTGCCGAACCGCCGCCGCCGCAACCATGCATCGCACCGATCACCACCAGCGCGACACCCATCAGGGCGGCGCGCCGTATCACGCCCTGCTTCTCACTTCCCTGCTGCTTCCGCATGTCTGACACCGGTTTGTCGTCTCCCAGCCGCGCAACGCCCATGCTGGCCGTCCGCAATCTGACGAAGGAATATCGCAGTGGCGGTGGTGCCCTGGCGGTTCTCCGCAATGTCTCCTTCGATATCGCGGCTGGCGAGACCGTCGCCATCGTCGGTCCATCCGGCAGCGGCAAGACGACGCTCCTCGGATTGCTCGCCGGACTCGATACACCGACCACCGGCGCTGTGCTCCTCGACGGCACCGACCTCGCCGGACTCGACGAGGATGCGCGCGCGCGACTGCGCGGAGATCGCGTCGGATTCGTGTTCCAGAGTTTCCAGCTGGTGCCCACCCTCACCGCGCTCGAGAACGTCCAGGTACCGCTCGAACTGCGAGGCATCCGCGACAGCGACGCACGTGCGCGCGACCTGCTCGAGCGCGTCGGACTCGGCCCCCGCACGCATCACTTCCCGACGCAACTCTCTGGCGGCGAACAGCAGCGGGTCGCGATCGCACGCGCGTTCGTGAATCGTCCGCGCGTCCTCTTCGCAGACGAGCCGACAGGAAACCTCGATGGTGCCACCGGCGAAAAAATCGTCGGTCTGCTCGAGCAACTCAACCGGGAAGACGGGACCACCATCGTGCTCGTGACACACGATCCACAGCTGGCGAAGCGACTCGGACGGAGCATCCGACTGGCCGATGGCGTGATCATCGAGGACACGGGTGCCCCCACGCGTATTGCCGCCGAGGCGGTCGCGTGAGCACTGCACCGCTCGGCCCGCGCTTTCCGTGGCGACGTCTGCCTGCCCTGGCGTGGAAGGAGAGCCGAACCGCGCGGAAACGCTTGCTGCTCTACATGTCGTCGATCGCGCTCGGCGTCGCAGCGCTCGTGGCCATCGATTCATTCGCCGACAATCTCACGACGTCGGTGCGCGAGCAGAGCCGTTCACTGCTCGGCGGTGACGCGTCCCTGACCACGCGCTCCGAGATGACGCCGGCGGCAGACTCGCTGATCGATTCGCTCGGCCGCACCGGGATGACCGTCGCGCAGATCGTGCAGTTTCCCTCGATGGCCGCGATCACGAAGTCCGGCAACACGCGCCTCGTGCAGGTGCGCGGTGTGTCGAACACCTACCCGCTGTATGGCGATGTGATCACGGAGCCGGCGAGTTCGTTCGCTCGCATCCGGAACGAACACGCGGCGATCGTCGATCCGGGCCTGCTCGTCTCACTCGGTGCGCAGGTCGGCGATTCCGTCTCGCTCGGGTACTCGACATTCGTGATCGCGGGCACGCTCAAGCAGGTGCCTGGTGACGCGGGCTTCGTGTCGGTGGTCGGACCACGCGTCTTCATCTCGTCGCAATGGCTCGACGAAACACGCCTGCTCAGCTTCGGTTCGCGTGCGTCGTACGAAACGCTGCTCAAGATGCCGTCCACCATCCAGGCGACCGCGTGGGCCAAGGCCAGCAAGCCGACGCTCGACAAGCTCAAGCTGCGCGTCCGCACCGCCGCCGAGTCGGAGGCCAACGTCACGGAGGCCATCAGCACGCTCGGCAATTTCCTCGGTCTCGTCGGACTCGTTGCGCTCCTGCTGGGCGGCATTGGCGTCGCATCGGGCGTCCATGCATTCATCCGACGCAAGCAGGAAACGATCGCCGTGCTGCGCTGCCTTGGTGCGACGAGCGGTCAGATGCTCGTCGTGTATGGTCTGCAGGCCGCGCTGATGGGCCTGGCCGGCGCCGCCGCCGGTGCGGCACTCGGTGTCGCGATTCAGCTCGCGCTGCCCGGTCTCGTGCGCGAGATGCTGCCGGTGGATGTGCAGGTCTCGTTGTCGCCTGTCGCGATCATCTCCGGACTCGCGGTGGGTGTGTGGGTTGCGCTGGCCTTCGCGCTGCGCCCGTTGGTCGGCGTCCGCAACATCTCGCCCCTGCAGGTGCTGCGTACCGAGGTCGACGCGACCGCGAAGACGCCGTGGTACAAGGATTGGGCAGGAATTCTCGTCACGGCCGGCATCGTGGCGAGTGTCATCCTGCTCGCCATTCAGCGCGCGAATGGCGTCAAGCCGGGCCTCGCGATCAGTGGCGCCATCTCGCTCGTCCTGTTGCTGCTGCTCGGCAGTGCATCGCTGCTGATGTGGATCGCGCGCAAGCTGATGCGCGCCGGCTGGCCCTACGTGGTGCGGCAGGGCGTCGCGAACCTCTATCGCCCGTCGAACCAGACGCGATCGGTCGTGCTGTCGCTCGGCTTCGGCGCATTTCTCGTCAGCACCTTGTATCAGGTGCAGACGACGCTGCTCGCCAGATTCGCGGTCGACGCGGCGGCCAGCGGCGGCAACGTGTTGTTCTACGACGTGCAGGACGATCAGGGCCCCGGCATGGACACGATCATCGCCAACGCCGGCCAGAAACTGATTCAGCGCGTGCCGATCGTGACGATGCGCCTGAGCGAAGTGAAGGGTGTGCCGATGAAGGCCGCACAGGCCGCCGCCGAGAAGTTGAAGAAGGCGCCGTGGCCGTTCTCGCGGGAGTATCGGAGCACCTATCGCGACACGCTGGTGCGAAGCGAGACGCTCACGTCGGGCAAGTGGTTCGACACGGCGCCGGCGGCACCGGCCGGCATGAGCCGCATCAGCATCGACGAAAGCATCGCCGATGACCTGATGATCAAGGTCGGCGACCAGCTGACGTGGAATGTGCAGGGCGCGAGCGTGAAGACGGTCGTGGCCAGCATGCGCAAGGTGAATTTTGCACGCTTCGAACCGAATTTCTTCGTCGTCTTCGAGGCGACGGCGATCAAGGAAGCGCCGAAGCAGTTCGCGGTGATCGCGAACGTGACGGGTGACAGTGCCGTGGCGGCGTTGCAGCGCGACGTCGTTCGCCGCTACCCGAATGTCAGCTCACTGGATATCTCGCTCATCACGCGCACCATCACCAACATCCTCGACAAGGTCAGCAGCGCGATCCGTTTCATGGCGCTGTTCGCGCTGATCATGGGTGTGCCAGTGCTGATCAGCGCCGTCGCCGCGACGCGACGCGAACGCCTGCGGGAAGGTGTGCTGCTCAAGGTCCTCGGCGCCACGCGCGCGCAGATCGGCCGCATCATGCTCAGTGAATACGCCGTCCTCGGCCTGCTCGGCGCGCTGGCCGGCATGCTCCTCGGCATTGGCGGCGCGTGGGGACTCGCACGCTTCAACTTCAAGGTCCCCTTCGTGATGGACTGGACCCCCGCCTTCGCCATCGCCGGCCTGTTGCTCGCGATCACCATCCTCGTCGGCATCCTCACGGGCCGCGAAGTCTTCCGCGAAACCCCGATGGCTGCGTTGCGCGAATCCTGACCCTGGTTCCGTCATGTTGCTTCCTTGATTCTGTTCGCGCGGGGCTCGCGAAGGACGCGGGGAGATCGGGGCGGAACGCCAATCTCCCGACCGCATCCAAACGACAAAAGCTGTTGGAACAGCAGCTCGCGAGCGCAGTTCCAACAGCCCTTCGTTGTTTCGTTCGCCGCGATCGATGGCGACCCGTGATGATCTCCCCGCGTCCCCGGCGAGCCCCGCGCGAAAAGTCCTAAGGCATTCGCGCTGTAGAACTCACGGCACGACGAGCCGAACGGTCGCGGTCTGCCCGGAAACGATGGTGGCACGGG
>JACMLX010000040.1 GCA_014379355.1 Gemmatimonadaceae bacterium | reverse complement strand
TGCCGTGTGCACGACCAGGGGCGCCGGTGGCGACGACGGCAGTCCCTGCGACGCGGCGTCGCCGCGCCACGCGAGCAGCACCTCGATCGCCTCATCCGGTGCGACCGGCCGCTCGAATTCGACCGAGACACACACCGTGTGCCCATGCTCCACGGCGACGCGATTGGTGTGCGCACTGATCACGAACGGCGCCATCGTGACGGCAGTCCGGTCACATGTCCCGAGGATCTTCTGGCTCTCGCTCTCGAGCTTGGGTTCCTCGTCACCGATGTAGGGCACAACATTGCCGAGAATATCGAGCGCCGAGACGCCCGGATATCCAGCACCGGACACGGCCTGCATGGTCGCGACGAACAGGCGGCGCGCCCCGAACGCCTGGTGCAAGGGCGCCAGCGCCATCGCGAGGACGATCGTGGCGCAGTTCGCATTGGTCACGATCGCACCGGTCCATCCACGCAGTGCACGCTGTCCATCGAGCAATGCGACGTGCGACGCATTGATCTCCGGGATCAGGAGCGGCACATCGGCGGCCATGCGATAACTCCTGGCGTTCGACAGAACGATGGCGCCACGGGTCGCGAAGGCCGGCTCCAGTTCCTGCGCCGGGCCGCTGTCGAGCGCGGAGAACACGACCGATTCACTGAGCAGCCGGGGATCACACGGCTGCACGATGAGATCACGCACGGCAGCCGGCATGTCGCCTTCGAGCCATTTCGTCGCCTCCGCATACGTCTTGCCGGCCGATCGTTCCGATGCGGCGACCGACGTGATGCGAAACCACGGATGCTCGGCGAGCAGCCGCACGAACGTCTGGCCAACCATACCGGTGGCACCGAGCACGGCGACAGGAAGGCGTTCGCCGTTGAAGGGATGCGGGACGGTCACTTACGAGCCCAGGAGCGTGCGCGTGAGCGCCATGTAGGTGTCGACGCTGGCGCGCAGTTCCGGCGCCGAGACGAATTCGTGATCGGTGTGCGCGACGTGGATGGAACCGGGACCGAACAGCAGCGGCGTGCCCCAGCGCGGGAGCAGCGGAATATCGGAGGTGTACGAGACCGGTCGCGCCTCGAAGCCCGGCACGGTGTGGAAGTGCTGCGCGGGGATGTACGAACCCCATTCCAGCGTGGCGATGCCGTCGACCCACTGCTCGATGGCTGCGCGCAGCGGCGCGGGGTCGCTGACGATGCGGAACATCAACTCCGCTTCGCACTGTCCCGGAATGATGTTCGCTTCGGTGCCGCCACGAATCACGCCGATGTTGACGGTCGTTTCACCGAGCGCCGGATCGACCGGCAACGGCAACGCATGCACCGTCGGCAACAGCGCGAGCATCGGCTCGATGGCGGAAATGCCGAGGTGCGGATAGGCGGAGTGTGCCTCGCGGCCGCGCGTGCGAACCATGACACGCATCGAGCCCTTGCAGCCTGACGCGAGGATGCTCTCGGTGGGCTCCCCATTGATCAGGAACCGGCTCGTCGCCGGCAGATGATTGGCCGCTCGCGCACCATCGGAACCCTTCTCCTCTCCGACGACGAACAACAGGTCGACGCGTTCCTCCCCTTCCGCCGCGAGTCGCTCGGCGGCGATCATCATCGCAGCCGCGATGCCCTTGGCATCACATGAGCCGCGTCCATACAACTTGTCGCCGTCGAGTCGCGGGGAGATGTACGGCGGCACCACATCCAGGTGAGTCGACAGCGTCACACCGCCTCCGCGCCGCGATGCCCAGACATTGCCGCGACCGGGCGTCACTTCCTGGACGTGGACGTTCCAGCCCTTCGCGAGGAGCCAGCGGCTGACGAAATCGATGGCGGGGCCTTCACCGCCGGACGGCGAATGAATGGCGAGCAGTTCCGAGGCGAGCGCGAGGACGTCGGTCATGTGCACAACGTAGTCGAGTCAGGGCAGACGAAACGGGTGAGACATTTCCGCTGCCTGGCTCGCTCGTCCGGCAGGCGGAAAACGTCTCCACTGTCCCAGTGGGGCGTAGAGTTCGTCTCGCGGATGGGCCGCTTCGACGGGACTCGTCACTTCGCCGGGCAGCCCGCCACGTGGACGCGCAGCAACTCTTGCCACGCGGCAGAGCCTCGATCATCCAGGCCGAGCAGGCGCGGGTGAAAGTCGTGGTACTCGGCGTGGTTTGGCACACCCAGGCGCGCCTCGAGAATGTTCCCGTCATCGCGATCGAACCAGATCGGTCCAACGTTCGCGCCGAACGCCGGCCCACCGCGCTTGAACCTCAGCGCCTCGCACGTTCCGACTCGTCGCTGAAACGACACTTCCACACCATGCTGCAGCGGTGGCCATTCCTGTCTCGCCGATGCCCGATAGCCGTGCACGCCGTCTCGTGTGCGGCGTGCGCAGAATCATCGTGGCGCGCGCACGACCGCTTGGCCGTATGGCCCCATACCCGGGGTGGGAATCGAACCCACATGACCTCGCGGTCAGGGGATTTTAAGTCCCCCGCGTCTGACCATTTCGCCACCCGGGCCCGGCCACTCACGGAGTGTAACTACGTGAATTGTCGACGGCCAATCGGACGCTGCCGCGCTAGCAGAGCGCGCCAGCGCGATCACGGGCAGCCTGACCGCGAAGAAGGCCCGCAGGCGGTCAGCCTATCGATCGGCATCGCGGCGGCGAAGGCGAGATGCCGATCGTTAGGGACGACTGACATTCTCTTGGGCGCGCGAGCACGACCCGTCGACGCGCCTGCGCCACCTCGCGCACGGTCGGCGCTGCCGTGGCCCGCTGCACCGACGCATAGTACCCGCTCGTGCTGACGGCGAGCGCGCCGCACATCAGTTGAATCGGATACCGAGCCTCGTGGGCCGTGATCGCGGCGTACTTGTCGCTCATCGCGACTCCTTCGCGAAGTACGCCGCCGCTGTTTATAAAGAGCTATTCTCCTGCTGCAATCGGTGATTCTCGCGCTGCAGACGCCGGAGCTCCTCCTGGTCGCTCGGCAGCCGACCTTGGCCAGGAAACACGTCCGACAGCGGTACGGCGTCGCCGGGTTTCAGCTGATGCGACGAGGACCGCAGCATGTCCGCGCTGACATCCAGCTCGCGTCGGATCTGCTGCAGACTCACGCCCTGCGCACGCCGTTCGGCCATCCGTCGCACCGCTTCCTGCTTGAACTCCGCCGTGAACACGCGTCGTGTCTGCTTCGGCGGCATGACTGCCTTCGTCATCCTGACACCTCCGCCTCGAACTTATGTCAAGGCAAGCCTGGTGTCCGTCAAATGGCGTCAGGCGCAACCGGCCCGCTGTCACCCATCTGACGGGAGCGCAACGCGACAGCGACAGGGTGCGTCGGCGGCTTCCGCGGAATCGACAGCAGATCGTCACCAAGGACGTATTGCGCGAGGTATTCGGCTTCAGCGCGCTTCGCGTGGTATTTGCCGAATATGCCGAGCAACCACTTGTCAGGCCGCGTCACGGATCCTTTCGCCTGGCCCATGAGGCTCGGCTTGGCTTCAAAGAGAGGTACCACCGGGTGCCCCCACAAGCGAAGCTTGGCCAGCCACGCTCCGCGGCCCCGAGCATAGGCGCGTTGATGCTTGACGAAGCTACGAAAGCCAACCCGGCGGCCGGTCGTGTGATTCACGACGAGGCGCTTGGAGGTCATGAACCCGATGCCCAGTGCCTCGGCGCGCAGACCGAAATCCTGATCCTCGCATGAGCCGAACTGGGCGCCGGCGCCGAACACGTCATCAAAAGGTCCGACCTTTTCAGCGATCTCACGTCGCAAACTGATGTTCGCACCAATCATGTAGAACCCTGCAGGCGCACGCCAGTTGTCGCGGAGCGGGAAATACTTCGCGTTGATGACGTGCGCAGCGGGACAGGTCGAGATTCGCCAGGGCTGCGCATTGGGCTGCGCGACGACTTCTCCGCCTAGATAGTGGATATCAGGATTCTGAATGAAGAGTTCGCGCATCACCGCGATCCAGTCGGGAGCCACCTCGCAGTCGTCGTCGGTGAAGGCAATGATCTCACCGAGAGCCGACGGCATGCCGACGTTGCGGGCGTGGCTGAGATTCTTTTTCGGCGTGTGCACGTACCGGATTCTGGGATCGCGGTCGCGATAACCGTCGAGCATCCTGAGCATTGCCGCTTCGTCACCCTGAGGCACGACGATCAATTCCCAGTTGTCGTCAGTCTGACGCAGTATTGCTTCGATCGCGTCTGCAAGCGTGCCCGCGCGGATCGTCGGGAGAATGATCGAGACGAGCATCGTCTACATCCGCGCCGCAGCTCGCCTGACGAGGCGCCGCAGTACAGGGATCGGCACCTCCGGATCCACGGAAATGCTGCACGTCCGCGCCAGAATATCGACGGTGGTGGGACAGTCGTCCTTGGCGGGTCCGACCGAACCATTCGACCACGAATACGGATTCATGCGCGGATGGAACGATCGCTGCTCGAGCACCGATTGCCAGTTCGTGTAGATATGCCGACCGGTGTCGATGAGGTGATTGATGCCGGTGGTTTCGGCGAAGCGGGCGGCGGCGGCGGCAGTATCGAACAATACCGTGATTCCTACCGCGTTCGGCGGATCGTTATGGGGGCTGGTACGGAGCGCAGGCTTCCGCGACAGTTCTTCGACGATCACTTTGCGGCGAGCCTGCCGCTTGGCCAGTTGCTTGTCCAGGCGCCTCAGCTGCGGAATGAGGATCGCAGCGAGCAACTCGGGCATCCGGAAGTTGAGACCTACGAACAGCGGCTCATCGGTCCCCGCCCGACCCTCGCGGCTGTAGCTGCCCACGTCATGATACATCCCTGCACGAGCGAAGATGCGCGTATCGTTCGTCAGCAGCGCGCCGCCCTCGCCGGACTGGATGTTTTTGTGCTGATTGAAGCTCAAGGCGCCGGCATGACCGATCGTACCCACCCGCCGTCCGCGATACTCCACTCCCGCCGCCTGGGAAGCGTCCTCGATGACGATAAGGTTCTTCTCCCGCGCGATCGCCATCAGGGAGTCCATGTCGGCGACCAAATTTCGCATGTGGACCGGGATGATCGCCTTCGTTCTGGGCGTGATCTTGCGCCTGACGTCGGCGGGGTCAATCGCCAGCGATTCGTCGACGTCGACGAGCACAGGGATCGCTCCAACCGCCAAGGGCGCCGCCGCGGTTGACACCCACGTGTATGCCGGCACCAGTACTTCGTCGCCCGGACCGATGCCAGCCCCAACCAGCGCACAGATCAGCGCACTCGTGCCACTGTTCAGAGCAAGGGCGTGCTCCACCCTGAGCAAGTCTTGAAGCGCGGCTTCGAAACGCTGCGTTTCCGAGACGCCCTGGCCGAGGAAGCGATTAAGATCACCGCGAACGAGCACCCGCAACGCCGCAGCCATTTCGCGCATTCCTAACGAGGACAAAGTCGCTCCTTAGCAGAATTCGGCACAAGCGGCTGAGCTCGGGATCTGTCTTGCGAAACGCAACGGGGTAGCGGCCACGCTCTCGTTACGCAAGGACACGACGGCGCGGTAGGAGAGACTCACTGAGCACTTCCTGATCTCGCCTGAAATGACGTCCTCGACGCACAACGATCCAATGAAGCCATCTTTCAACTTTGATTGGAATTCCTTATCAACTTTCCAAGGCTAGCCACCTCTCATGACGACGTCAAGCATTGCGCCGTCACTTGTGCGTTGCCAGTTCCCCACTCGCACCGAGTCGTCTTGCGTTTTCGTCGAGGTGACAGTCTTCGAGAGATCGGGTAGCACGGCCAAGCGGCTCAGATCGACCCGCTTGCGGGCGAGTGTACTGGGCTCGAACTGTTCGGCAG
The DNA here is from genome assembly GCA_014379355.1 of Gemmatimonadaceae bacterium. Taxonomy (GTDB): domain Bacteria; phylum Gemmatimonadota; class Gemmatimonadetes; order Gemmatimonadales; family Gemmatimonadaceae; genus JACMLX01. Next base: position 19,722 of record JACMLX010000040.1, on the reverse strand, counting down.
TGGCGAAGCCGTCTATGAGCCGCCGGCCGTTATCTCGCCCACCGTTGATCGGGCTGATCAGGCATCCACTCAGCGCAGCGGGTCAGCCTGGCCAAGGGCGATTTCGCGATCGAGGCTGCTGACGGACAACGGCAACGCAAGCCCGTCGGTGCCGCGCATTGAGCGGAGCGGGCACGAATGAGGCGGAAAACAAGGAACCCGGCGCAACATAGAACTAATCCCGGTCTCACTCGTCGTTAGGTACTCTGTGTGCCTCGCATGTGCATAAAGCGGGAAACGGGACTCGAACCCGCGACCCCAACCTTGGCAAGGTTGTGCTCTACCAACTGAGCTATTCCCGCGTACCTCGCAGTATAGGCTGACCGGGCCGGACCGACAAGCGATTCACGTGGGTTCCGGTGTCGCCGGATGAGTCACCCAGCAGACAGTGGCCGCCAACAATCCCGCGAGCGCCGCGTCACCACCATTCGCCAGCGCACGTCCGTCGGCATCCACGAATTCGGCAGCCACACCGCCATCCAGCGGCGCGCGACGCAGCCATTCCAGCACAGCGACGCTATCCGGACCGCAGAGGCGCGCCAGGATCGTCGACAGCGCTGTGGTGGGCTGCGCAAGCGCGCGAGCCGTACGCTTGAAGACGGTGTCATCCGCGTCGATCGCACCGTAGATCGGCAGCCAGAGTGCCGAACCCACGGGATCATCGGTGAACGAAGCGCCGCCCGCGAGATCGAGTGCCGTGCACAACTGCTTCTTCGTGCCGTCGACGCGCAGGAAACTGCGCTGCAATGCGGCGCGCACCGCTTCACCATCAGGAACATCACGCGCAGTCTCTTCATCCAGCGTCCGTCGCAGGATGTCGAGCGCCAGCGCCGCGACGCCGTTCGCGTGCGCGGTGAACGGCAGTGGCGCGACGGCACCTGACGGCGTGACCTCGGTGGCGTACAACGGCAACTCGGCATGCCGGCGTTCCGACAGTTCGTCGTTCACGAGGTACAGCGTATCGGCGAGGACCGGATCATCGACGATCTGTTCGTCCTTCGAATCGGCGGCGTATCGGTCGACGGCCAGTACATACGCGGCCGCGCCTTCGAGTGAAAACGCCGGTTCGAACATCGTGCCGTCGAAGTAGTGCGTGCCGCGACCGGGTGCGTAGCCGTGGAGTTCACACATGCGCAACAGCAACTCCCTCGCGAGGCCAGGATCGGCAAGCTGCACCGCCGGCAACGTCATCATCAGCGCATCCCATTCGCGCATCGTGACACCGGCCGGATGCCACGGCACGCGCGTCCGCATCAGGTAGAAGTGCGCATCGTCCAGCGCTCGACCGACGGCGTAGAAGTATGCGAACAGCAGGTTCTGGTTCACCAGCCGATCGAGCGACTCACTGCCGGTGGACTGTTGCAGCGACGTCAGTCCATCGCGCGTGGCGGACAGCAGCCATTGCCATCCACGTCGTCGCATCGCTGCCGATGTCGCAACGGCACCATCACGTTCCGGGCCTGCAGCGATGTAGAACGCCAGCTCGTCACGTGCGCCAGGGGCGATCGTCACCGTGCGTGCGAGGCGCGCGACGCCGGATGGCGATGCGGACACGTCACCCTCTCCGTCAGCGGCGAGCGCGAAGGCGGCGAGACCCGGCGTGACGCACGGATCGAGGACGACCACACCCGCTTCGACGGCGCTCTCGAGACGGCCCGCAGCGGGTCGCGCCTGTCGCACGCGCGGCACGAGCGCACCGCCATCGACGTCGAGTGCGAGTGTCACGGTTCGCGATTTCGTGCCGCGATTCTCGATCGCGAACGTGTAGACCGCACCGGCCATGTCCGCATCGCGACCGAACGGACAGAACACCATGCCGCGCACGAGCAACGATCCGACGGTGCACGTGAATGTCGGAAGCCAGCCGAGTGCACGTTCCCAGGCCATGCCGCTCGCACCGAGCACCGCAGCCTCGCCATCGACCGTCATCACTGGCTTCAGCAACGGGGCCTCCACGCCATCCGGCACGCCGGCGGCCACGAACTCGAGCGCCGCGCGTGCACCGCGATGGAGCACGCTCATCCTGTGAATCGCACCGGTGGCCGGATGGATGCACGGCAAGGCGAGCCAATGGTTGCCCGTCAACTGCCAGGGGACGTTCGGAAGTGGAATGCGATCCATGCGGCGAAATGCGAGTAAATTGACCGGTGCGTGCTCGACAGGTAGACTCGCCACACCGGTGGCACCTCGTGCGAGCGGTTCATCGCGGGACTGACCATTGCTCGAGAGATGTGAAGATATGCGACTGGGTACGATCGCGTGCACGCTGCTGGCCACGCTGGCGATGGGCGTCGGCACGCTGTCGGCCCAGTCGGTGCGCGGCGTCGGTGACGACGCCACGACGGCACCGCGTGGTGTGATTCGCGTGCAGTTCAGCACGTCGATCACGGACTTCACGCAACGCTACGGCAAGGGCACCCCTGGCCGCACCGACGGCACGTTCGAACCGCTCGGCATCGACTTCTCCGTCGACACGCTGGGTGCGGCGCAGTTTCCCGGCCTCTCGGCCGTTCAGGGCGCGTTGCGGACACTCACTGGAAACTCCGCATTCACGCTCAGCCTCGGACGCGTCAGTGTCGCTGAGCAGGTTCGCGTCCAGACGACGCCCATCCAGCTCGAAGCCGGGCTCACGCGATGGCTGTCGATCGGTGTCATGGTCCCGATCGTGAGCGCACGCAATCAGGTCGGTGTCAATATCAACTCCGGTGTCGCCGTCGGAAACGTCGGGTTCAATCCCGGTCGGCTCGCCGATACGGCCGTGACGTCGAATGCACTGCTTGTGACACAGCTCACGGCGGCGCAGACACAATTGGCCACACTGCTCACCAATTGCAACAGCAATCCCGGATCGAACGCGCAGTGTCCGGCAATCATCGCCAATGCGCCGGCAATCAACGCCAGTGCGAGTGCCTTCACCTCAGGACTCACGCAGGTATATGGCACGTCGCGCGCCACAGGCTCACCCTTCGTCCCCGCGGTCGGCAGCGCCGCCGATTCGGCGATCCGCAATCGTGTCACCACCTTTCGCACACAGTACACGCAGTACGGCGTGACCGCGATCGCCGCGACGACAGTCGGCCCGTCCAGCGCGGTGGCCGTGATCACGCCGGATGGGCTCCGTCGCATCGTCACCGATTCGAGCCTGGGCCTGCTCGCCGCGCCGCTTGGCACCGTCACGCACCAGGGACTCGGCGACATCGAAGTTGCGGTCAAGCTGCGACTGCTCGATTCGTTCGGCATGCGCACGGATTCGATGCGCTTCCTGCCAAAGGGATTGAATGTGCGGCAGAGTATCGCCGGCGTGTATCGCCTTGCCACTGGCACGATCGACCTGCCCGGCAACTACCTCGACTACGGCACCGGTCAGGGGAATACGGCGATCGAGATGCGGTCATTCACTGACCTCGTGTACGGGCGTCACTTCTTCGCGTCCGTGATCGCGCGCTACACGCTCGAACTGCCAGACCAGCAGGTGCGACGCATCACCGATTCGCCTGACCAGGGGTTCGCAGCGGCGTGGCGCGAGCGTCTGGTGGATCGCAACATCGGCGACCAGCTGCAGATCGAAGTCACGCCGCGTTGGGTGCTGAACGAGTTCTTTTCCGTCGGCGCGCAGTACCTGTTCCGTCGCAAGGCGGAGGATGCGTTCACGGGGACATACACGGTGTCATCGGCGGAATCCGGTCTTCCGGGGGCCGTCACGCTCGACGCAAACACCTTGCGCCTGGAAACCGATGCCACGGAGCAACGCGTCGGACTCGGTCTCACGTTTTCGACCGTGGCGGCGCACGCGCGGCGCAAGGCGGCATTCCCGATCGAGGTGCAGTTCTTCCTCTCGCGCACGCTCGCCGGCACGGGTGGTGCCGTACCGCGACTCTCGATCCAGCAGCTGCAGGTGCGTCTCTACCCGCGGCTCTGACGGTCGTCAGCGCTTCTTCACCGTGCGCGATACGGCGCGCGGCGCGGGCGGTTCTGCGGTCGCACCACCACGCAGCAACTCTTCCGCGTGGGCAACACCGACGGAGCTGGATGGATCGCCGCCGAGCATTCGCGCAACTTCGAGCGCGCGACCGACGCCGGTGACGACGCGCACATCGGTTGACGTCACGCCATCCGCCGTACCCTTCTCCACGACGATGTGATGGTGCGCGCGGGACGCCAGCTGAGGCAGGTGTGTGATGGCGAACACCTGGTGATTCGCGGCTAGTGCGCGCAACGCATCCCCCACCTGCTGACCAACGCGGCCGCCGATGCCGGCGTCGATCTCGTCGAACACGAGTGTCGGCACGCTGTCCTGTGCGGCCTGCGTGCTGGCCAGCGCCAGCATCACGCGCGACAACTCGCCACCGCTCGCGACGCGTGACAGTGGCCGCGCGTCGTGCCCCGCGTTGAGCGCGACACGAAACTCGACATCCTCATTGCCGGTCGGTCCCGGTTCGTCGCGCGGGGGCAACGCGACGAGAAAGCGGCCTTCAGGCAACCCGAGTGCGGGCAGCTGCAATGACACGGTATCCGCGAGGTGCTGGGCCGTGCGGCGACGCGCCGTCGTCAGTGCGGATGCCGCGACGCCGAACGCGTCCTGCGCGGACTGCAGCGCGCCGTGCAGACGTCGCAGGTCGAGTTCAGCATCGTCCACCAGTCGCAGCTCCTCGCGCGCGGTCGCGGCCTGGGCGAGCACGTCGGTCGACGTCGGCCCGTACTTCTTCAACAACCGGAAGACGACATCGCGTCGGCGCTGCGCGTCGGCCAGCCGGTCGGGGTCGAGCTCGACACCTTGTGCGTACGCGCCGGCATCACGCACCAGTTCATCGAGCGCGTACGCTGCTTCATCCGCCAGCTGTGCGAGGCGATCGGCACCGCCGTCGATGCGGCGTAGTTGCGCAAGGACACGCTGAAGGGCACTGACCTGCTGCAGCAGTCCACCGCCCTCATCGTCGCCGCCATCGAGACGTCGTACGACCTGTTCGGCCAGCGCACGCAATTCGTCGGCGTGCTCGAGTCGCTGCAGTTCCTCCTGCAGCCGCTCGTCCTCACCCGGCAGCAGCTGCGCGCGTTCGATTTCATCGAGCACATGTCGCAGAAAGTCGGCGCGCTGCTCGGCATCGCGCTGGCGCGCACGACGGTCGCTGATGGCGGCGCGCGCGGCCAGCACGGCAGCGTGCCTCGCGACAACCTCCTTCGCCATGTCGAGTGCCCCGGCGGTCGCGTCCAGCCAGCGACGCTGCGATGACGCGTCGAGCAGCGTGTGCGCCTCGTGCTGTCCATGCACGGTCACCAGGAGGCGACCGATCGCACCGAGCACAGTGGCCGTGACCGGCGTCCCGTTGATCCAGGCGCGCGCACGCCCCGGCGCAATCTCGCGCTTGAGCACGAGTGTCCCATCTTCGTGCTCGAGGCCACGGTCATCGAGCGCGTCGAGCACGTCACGGTGTGCGGCGACATCGAACACGCCTTCCACCGTCGCACGATCGGCGCCGCTACGCACCATGTCGGCACTGGCGCGATCACCGAGCAAGACAGTCAAGGCACCGACGATGATCGACTTGCCGGCACCCGTCTCACCGCTCAGCACATTGAAGGCCGGCGCGAGTGGCAGCGTCACCTGGCGAATGATCGCGAGATCGCGGATCCGCAGTTCCAGCAACACGCGTCAGTCCCGGTCCGCCAGGCCGCCCCAGCCGAGCTTTTCCCGCAACCGCGCAAAGAAGAATGCGGTGTCGTCGACGCGCGCGACGAGGATCGGGTCGGGCGACCGCTGCACGTGCAGCGTCTCACCGGCACCGAACGTCGCGCCGACCTGGCCGTCCACCGTAATCAGCAATTCGGTCGCCTCGCGCAACACTTCGAGTGTCAGTTTCGCCGTCGGCGGAAGCACGAGCGGACGCATCGCGAGTGTGTGCGGCGACACCGGCGTGAGCAGGATCGACTCCACCGTCGGGACGATCACCGGTCCACCAGCGGAGAGCGAATAGGCCGTCGATCCCGTGGGTGTCGCAGCGATCACACCATCGGCGGAATAGCGCGCCACTTCCTCGCCGTCCACCGTCGCACGCAACTGCAGCACGCGCGCGAATCCGCCCTTGTGCAGCACGACGTCGTTCACCGCTCGCCAGCGATACTGCTCGCGACCGGACGCGTCGGTCACGTGTGCGACCAGCGACATCCGCTTCTCCACCACGAAGTCATGCCTCGCGATGCTGTGCAGGCTCTGCGACAGCTGGTCGCGCGAGCCGGAGGTGAGAAATCCGAGCCGGCCGAGGTTCAGTCCGGCGATGGGAATCTGGCGTCCTCGCAGGAAGCGCGCTCCGCGGAGGAACGTGCCGTCACCGCCCATCGTGAGCAGCACATCGATCGGCGTTTCCTCCGTCAGCGCGGCGGCCACGCGCGCGTCGTCCACCAATCCGCGCTCGATGAACAACGAGACGCCGAGTTGCGGCGCGAGGCGCTGCAACTCGGCGAGCACGTCCTGCAACCCCTCGTACCCGCGGTGTCCGAGGACCCCGAGTCGAATAGTCACCCTGCGAGCGCTTCGGTTTCGTGCAATGACCGCACCTTGTTCGCGATCCCGGCGGCATCGAGGCCGCACATCGCCATCTGCCGGAGGCGCGACGCCGCGTAGATGAAGCGATCCGGGATGCCATGCGCCGTGACACGGACCGACGAATCGAGTTTCGACACCACTTGCGCCATGTAGGCACCGAAGCCGTTCACCACGGTGCCTTCTTCCACCACCAGCAACTGCTTGTGATCGGCGAGCAGCGCCGAGAGCGTCAGCGAGTCATACGGCTTGAGGTACCGACAGTTCACCACCGTCACGTTCAGGCCCTCGGCAGCCAGCACATCGGCGGCGGCGAGCGACTGGTTGACCATCGTGCCGACGGCCAGGATCGCGAAATCGGTGCCCTTGCGCACGACTTCCCACGTGCCGTGCGGCACGGCCGGGATTTCGGCGATCGGTGGCGCCGTGTCCGGTGCCGCATCACGCGGATATCGCAGGCAGAACGGCCCGTCGTTCTGCTCCACACCCGTGCGGAGGAGCGCCAGCATCTCCGTCGAGTCCTTCGGCGCCGTGACGGTCATGTACGGCACCGTCAGCATGTACGCGATGTCGTACAGTCCCATGTGCGTCTCACCATCCTCACCCACGAATCCGGCGCGATCCATCGCGAACACCACCGGCAGATGCTGAATCGCGCAGTCGTGAATCACGTTGTCGTACGCACGCTGCAGGAACGTGGAGTAGATCGCGACCACCGGCTTGATCCCGCGCGTGGCAAGTCCGGCTGCGAAGGTGACTGCGTGCCCTTCGGCGATGCCGACATCGAACGTCCGCGCCGGATGCGCCTTGGCTACGGTACCGATCCCCGTCCCACTCGGCATCGCCGCCGTGATCGCGGCGACGTCCGGCTTCTCCTTCATCAGGTCGGCCAGGCCCTGGCCGAACACTGCGGTGTACGCGGCGTTCGCAGTCGAGGCCTTGAGTTGCTTGCCGGTCGCCGGATCATGGCCCGGCGGCAACGCATGCCACTTCTCCGTGTGTTCGCCGGCCGGGAATCCCTTGCCCTTCTGCGTGATGACGTGCACGAGGCGCGGCGTCTTCAAGTCGCGCACGGCCGTCAGCGTGTCCATCAATGCGTCGATGTCGTGGCCGTCGATCGGCCCGAAGTACCGGAAACCGAGTTCCTCGAACAGGACGCCCGGCGTGAGGAAGTTCTTCACACTTTCCTCCCACTTGCGCACCAGGGTCCCGATCGGGCCCGGCGCGCTGTCGACGATGTCGCCGACGGCGCTGCGCACGCGGTTGTACAGCGGGTTGCGCTGCACACTCACGAGATACTTGTGCATCGCGCCGACGTTCGGCGCGATCGACATCTCGTTGTCGTTAAGGATGATGATGATGTCGCGATCGGAGCTGCCGGCGTTGTTCAGTCCTTCGTAGGCCAGTCCGCACGACAGTGCGCCGTCGCCAAGAATCGCCGCGACCTTGAAGTGATCACCCTGCAGGTCACGACCGACCGCCATGCCGTACGCCGCCGACACTGCGGTGGCTGCGTGCCCGGCGCCGAACGTGTCGTATTCACTTTCGCTGCGCTTCAGGAAGCCGGACATGCCGTCCTCCTGCCGCAAGGTCCTGAAGTCCTCGCGTCGGCCGGTCAGCAGCTTGTGCGGATACCCCTGATGCCCCACGTCCCAGACGAGTTGATCCTTCGGCGTGTCGAGCACGGCATGCAGCGCCACGGTGAGTTCGACGACCCCAAGGCCCGCGCCGATGTGACCGCCGGTGCGCGAGCAGTTGTCGATCAGGAACGCCCGCATGTCAGCGGACAACGCCCGCAGCTCGTCGCGCGACAACCCCTTCAGGTCGGCGGGCGATTTCACTCGGTCGAGGATGGACATTGCACAACTCCGAAGATGGTGTTCACTGCGCGCACCCTGGCATACCACCAGCGTGCCACGTTCATGCGACCAGCTACTGCGCCTACGACTGCCGCGTGACGAAGTACCGCGCCAGATGCTCGAGCTGCGGCGTGAGCAGACCTGATGCCTGCAACGCCGCACATCCCTCCTCGACCAACGCTTCCGCCCGCGTGACCGCTCCATCGATGCCAAGCAGCGCAGGATACGTCGACTTCGCGAGTGCGATGTCACGCCCGGCCGTTTTGCCCAGCTGATCGGTCGTCGCGGTCACGTCGAGGACGTCGTCCGCGATCTGGAACGCCAGGCCGATCGCGTCGCCGTACCGGGTGAACGCGTCCAGCTGTGACGCAGACGCGCCTGCCGCCAGACCACCGAGTCGTACCGACGCCGTGATCAACGCACCGGTCTTGAGCCGGTGAATGCGTTCGAGGTCGGTCAAGGCCAGCGGCCGTCCCTCGCCCTCCAGATCGAGAAGCTGCCCTCCGATCATGCCGGCGCCACCGGCGGCACCCATCAGCTCGCGAACGATGGCGCCAGTGGTCGGGACATCCAGTCCGAGGTCCCGCGCCGCAGCGGCTGCGGTACGTGCCGCCAGCGGGACCATCGCGAGGCCCGCCGCCGTCGCCACCGGCACACCATACACGATGTGTGTCGTCGGGCGACCGCGGCGCATGTCGTCGTCGTCCATGCATGGGAGGTCGTCGTGCACGAGTGAATACGCATGCACCACTTCCACGGCTGCCGCCAGCGCGCTCACATCGCCCACGCCGCCTGCAGCAGCATACGCAGCGTTCACGAGCACCGCGCGCAGCCGCTTTCCTTCACCGAGGAGGCTGTATCGGATGGCGGCACCCACGGCGCCCGGCGCATCACACAGATACGTGTCGCAGAACGCGTGCAGCGCCGCCGCCACGGCAGCCCGTTCGGCGCGGAATGTCAGGTCCGGTGCTTCAGCTTCGCTGGTCAGCAACAGCCAGGCTCCCATCGATGGATTCCACCAGCAGTTGCACACGCGTATCCGCGTCGGACAGCGCGGCAGTCGCCTCTCGCAGCCGAGCGACGCCTTCCTCGAACAGTGCCAGCGCCTGCGCAAGCGGCAGACGGTCGCCCTCGAGTTCGCTCACGATCGCCTGCAACCGTTGCACCGACTCTTCATACGTCATCCGACACCCCCTCCCGCAATCCTGTCACTGCATCCAGAGGCGCGCCAGAGCGACGCGCGATGGTCGTCGCCCGCACTGCACCGTCAGCAACGAGGACGTCGAACGGCTGACCGGGCAGGAACTGCGTCACACTCGCCATCGCCTGCCCCTCCAGCGACCGCGCCACCGCGTACCCGCGACCGAGGGTCGCCAGCGGGCTCAGCGCATCGAGCCGGCCGGCCAGCGCCGCCAGCTCCCCTCGACGCGGCGCAAGCTGCGCGACGGGGAATGCGGTCAGTATCGGGCGCAGCGACTCGACGCGAGTCTGCCGGCGCAGGAGCACACGACGCGAATGTGTCGCCATCGCCTGACCGAATGCCCGCAGTCGCGCGCGTTCGAGTGCGGCGAGGCCGCGTGCACCGGCAGCAAATCGGCCGCCGACACCCGATACCATCTGCCGCCGGCGCTGCAATGCGCGCGCGGTTGCGCTGGTCAGGCGTCCACGCAACGCGAGCAGTTCCTGCACCAGCGCATCGCGATCGGGCACGGCAGCTTCGGCCGCCGCCGATGGAGTGGCCGCGCGCAGATCGGCGACGAGATCCACCACAGTCGTGTCCACTTCATGCCCGACCGCCGAAATCACCGGCACCGCGCACGCGGCCACGGCGCGAGCGACGCGTTCGTCGTTGAAGGCCCACAGATCCTCGCGTGCGCCACCGCCTCGGCCGATGATGACGACATCGGCACCGCCCCAGCGTGCGATCTGGTCCATCGCGCGGACCAGTTCATCCGCCGTGCCGTCGCCCTGCACTTTCGCGGGGACGAGTACGAGCTGCACGGCGCCGAAGCGACGCGCGGCGACGGCGCGAATGTCCTGCAGCGCTGCGCCATCCGGGCTGGTGACGACCGCCACGACCTTCGGCAAACGCGGCAACGCACGCTTGCGACCTTCCTCGAGCAGTCCATCACTGCGCAGTCGTGCCAGCGTCTCCTCGAGTGCCTTGCGCCACAATCCGTCACCTTCCGCGCCGAGACGCGTGACACGCAACTGCAGGTCACCGCCGTTCGTGTAGACGGTCATCTGGCCGAAGGCCGTGACGAGCAGGCCATCCGCGGGTCGCGTCGGCGCGCTCTGCACATCACCGCGCCACATCACACAGCGCACGCGCGCTTCCGCGTCGCGCAGCGAGAAGTACCAATGACCGTTGCGGTGTGACTTGAAGTCGCTGATCTCGCCGCGGACCCAGAGCGGTGTGAACGCACCCTCGATCACATCCTTCGCGGCACGCGTGAGCGTCACGACGGCCAGCGCGGTCTCCGGTGATTCACCCGGATACGCCGTCGGCTGCGGTGCGTCGAACAGCTCTTCCCAGCGGCCGGTCATGCGACGCGCACCCTCGACGCCGCCACGAGCGTGCTCTTGAGCAACATCGCAATCGTCAGCGGTCCGACACCGCCCGGCACTGGCGTGATCTTTCCGGCGACGGCACTCACGGGCGCAAAATCGACATCGCCTGCCAGCACGTAGCCGTTCTTCGCGCGCGGTTCATCGACACGATTGATGCCGACGTCGATCACAGTCGCCCCGGGCTTGACCATGTCGGCCGTCACGAACTTCGGGCGACCGATCGCCGCGATCAGGATGTCGGCGCGCCGCGTGTGCGTCGGCAGCTCGCGTGTGCGACTGTGGCAGATGGTCACCGTCGCATCGACACCCGGCTGCATCAACAGACTCGCCATCGGCTTGCCGACGATGTTCGACCGACCGACGATCACGACGTCAGCGCCCGACGTCGGTACGTCGTAGCGCTTCAGCAACTCGATCACACCCGCTGGTGTACAGGGTGCAAAGCCGTCCTTCTCACCGATGAGAAGCTTGCCCGCATTGATCGGGTGAAAGCCATCGACATCCTTCGCCGGATCGATGCGCCGGATGACTTCATCCGCATTGCATTGCTTCGGCAGCGGCATCTGCACGAGCATGCCGTGAATCGCCGGATCCGCATTCAGCTGGTCGACGACCGCCAGCAACTCGGCCTGCGACGCCGTGTCCGGCAGGCGAATCGTGACGGAATGCATTCCCGCCTCTTCGCACGCCCGTCCCTTGTTGCGCACGTACACCGTGCTCGCCGGGTCCTCGCCAACGAGCACCACCGCCAGACCCGGCACGACGCCACGCGCCTTCTGCGCTGCGACCGCGACGGCCACCTCGTCGCGGATCGCGCGAGCGACCGCGATGCCGTCGAGCAATTCAGCGGGCATAGTCCACCGTGCGGGTCTCACGAATCGCCACGACGCGAATCTGTCCGGGATACTGCAGCTCGGCCTCGATCCGGCGCGCAATTTCCTCGGTCAGTGTCTGCATGCGCACATCGTCGATCTGGTCGGGCGTCACGATCACGCGAACCTCGCGACCGGCCTGGATCGCGAACACTCGCTCCACGCCGCGATAACTCGACGCGATCTTCTCGATGCCTTCGAGGCGCTTGACGTACGTCTCGAACGCCTCGCGACGGGCGCCGGGCCGCGACCCGCTGATCGCATCCGCGGCCTGGACCAGCACACTCATCTCGGTTTCGTGCGGCACATCATCGTGATGTGCCGCAATCGCATTCACGACCAGCGGGTTCTCGCCGTATCGCGTGGCCACTTCCACACCGAGCTGCACGTGCGTGCCTTCATGTTCGTGCGTCAGCACCTTGCCGATGTCGTGCAGCAGCGCGGCACGCTTGGTCATCACCACGTCGAGGCCCAGCTCGGCCGCCATGATGCCGGCCAGCCACGCCACCTCGACCGAGTGCGACAGGATGTTCTGGCCGTAACTCGTCCGCCATTTCATGCGGCCGATGAGCTTGATGATCTCCGGGTGCAGCCCGACGACGCCCGCTTCGTAGGCCGCGGTCTCGCCGGTTTCCACGATCGCGATCTCGACTTCCTTCTTCGACTTGGCGACCACTTCCTCGATGCGGCCCGGATGGATGCGCCCATCGGCCACCAGCTTTTCGAGCGCCAGACGACCGACTTCGCGCCGGACAGGGTCGAAACAGCTGACGACCACCGTGTCGGGTGTGTCATCGATGATCACATCGACGCCGGTTGCCAGCTCGAAGGCACGGATGTTCCGACCCTCGCGTCCGATGATCCGGCCCTTCATTTCGTCGTTCGGCAGCGACACCGCCGACACGGTGGTCTCCGCCGTGTGTTCGGCGGCGATCCGCTGGATGGCGAGGGCGACGATCTTCTTCGCCTCGCGATCGGCGTTGCGACGTGCTGATTCGCGAATCTCGCGAAGGCGGTTGGCGGCGTCGGCGTGCGCTTCCTCTTCCAGCCGGCGCACCAGCTCCTGTTTCGCTTCGGCGGCGGTCAGGCCGGCGAGACTTTCCAGCCGGGATCGCTCGCTGGCAAGCAGTTGATCGAGCTCGATCTGGCGATCCGAAACCTGCTTCTCGCGACGCCCCATTTCGCTGGCGCGCTTGCCGAGTTCGCGGTCGCGCGTTTCGACGGCCTCGCCGCGACGCTCCAGGCCTGTTTCGCGCTCGACGAGCTTTCGCTCCTCGGCGACCAGTTCATCGCGACGCTTGCGAGCTTCGAGCTCCCACGTCTCGCGCTGCTTCATGACTTCTTCCTTGCCCGACAGCACCGATGCCTTCCGAAGCGATTCGGCTTCGCGTTCGCCTTCGCCGATCAGGCGACGGCGTTCGTCCTCCGCGGTGGTGCGAGCGGCCTGCTGTCGTGCAACTTCAGTGCTGGTGCCCTGTTTCCGACCCAGCACGAACGACAATCCGGCCGCAATCAGGGCGAACACGCCCAGTGCGGCCGTGAGAATTGTCTGCGACACTCTCTATATCTCCAGCGCGGACGAGCCGCGGTCTTTGGGAGCCCCGGCGATGCCGCACAGCAGGTTCGTCCCCGGTGGGTCGGCGGTGTCATGCCACAGGCCCGAAGGCGTGCGGTGAACACGGCTAACCCAAGCGAGGACACACACCTACGTGCGCATCGGGTGACCCTGCCAAGGTACCGGGCCGATCCGCGTCAGGCAACGGATCGTCACGATCGCCCTCGTTATCGCCCGACGGCTCGCTTGGCAGGCGGGAGCATGCGTCGCATCTCGTCCATCGCCTGTTCGAGGCGTTCGGTGCCCCGCTCCGCATCATTTCGCGTACGGAAGAGCTCGTCTGCGATCTGGAGCGCGGCCAGAATTGCGGCCTTGCCCGAGTCCACCATCGGCGACTGTTCCTGAATCCGCCGGATCGACTCATCCACATGCTGCGCGACCGCCCGCGAGTGTTCGGCGGGCTGCTCGGAGCGGATGGTGACCTCTTCACCGGCCACCGAGACCTTCACAGGCACGTAGCCGCTCATCGGGTCTCTCCGGCGCTCTCGGTCTGCTGCCGCGTGAATCGCACACGGTCCAGCAACCCTTCCGTGCGCTCGGTGGCCGATTCGATGCGCGAGAGCAGCGTCTGATTCTCCGCCTCGAGCGCGCCGATCCGTCCGATCAGCTCGACCTTGTCGCCGCCGCCTGCCGCTTCGAGCTCCTTGACGCGTGCTTCCGCCTTCAGCGCCCGCTGACGGAAGGCCGTCAACTCCTCGCCCAATGCCTTCACCAGAGCGGCGACTTCTTCGGCCGCGTCGATGACGAGCCCTCGCTGATCAGCCACGGACAGATACCCCCAATTCACGCTGCAAGGCGGACACGAGCTTGCTTCGACGGCCGTCCAGTTCCTTGTCGCGCAGGGTGCGCTCAGGATGTCGGAACTGAAGCCGCCAGCCGACGCTGCGTTTACCGGCCGGCAATCGGTCACCACGATACTCATCGAACACATGCACGAACTCGAGCAGCTCACCACTCTCACGCCGCAGAATCATCTCCACGTCTGCTGCACTCACGCTATCCGGCAGGACCAACGCAAGGTCGAAGCTCGCGGCAGGCAACGTGGGAATTGTACGATACACGACATGCGGCTCGGATGGCGACCTCGAAGCCGCTGGCGCCGGCGCCGGCGCGTGCTGACCCGCCGGTGCAACATCTGCCGACGGCATGACCCCCAGCGTCAGTTCCACGCCGTATGTGTCAGCCGCCCAGACGGGTTTGTCCACGATCACGCGACGCACGGATCCGATGACGAGCGCATCCGCGTGCACCAGCCAGAGCGCATCAGTGTCGGACGGTATCAGCGAAATCGCGCGACCGGGAAATGCCGCCGCCGCCAGGTCGGAGGCCAGCGCCTTCGCATCCCAGGCGTCGAAGCTCGGCGGTTCCTGCTCCGTGAAGTGGACAGGCCGACGCTTGCCGAGGAGCACCGCGCCCACGCGCACCTCCTCGCGCGGCAATCGATCCGGGCCGGGCAGGAAGACGTGTCCGACCTCGAACAAACGAACATCGCCCTCCATGCGATTCAGGTTGTACTCCACGCGACGCGCCAACGTGTCGAGGATCGATGCCCGCAGGTACGGTTCGTCATCAGCGAGCGGATTCTGCACACGGGCCGCGGACGTCGCATCCTTCGTGAAGGGCATCGGACGCGTCTCGTACAGGCCACGCCCCACGAGGCACGCGCGTACCCGCAGCTCCGCCAGATGCAGCGGATGATCAGGTACGGTGCCCGGACGGAATGCGCGGAGTTCATCCGAGACGGCATCGAAGCCGCGGACGCGCACGACCTCGTCGATCAGGTCCACTTCCTTCAGCAGATCGTTGCGCCATGTCGGCGGAGTGACGACGAGGGTGTCGTCTCCACTCGTGGTGACCGTACATCCGAGCGCCGTCAGAATGAGAACGATCTCCGACGACTCGACCGGATCGCCGAGCAACTTCGTGACACGTGAGGGGCGCAGCGTGACGGCCGCTCGTGACGGTGGCGCCGATCCCACGTCGAGTCGTGCGGTGACGGTTCCACCGGCAACGCGTGTGATCAACGCGGCGCACTGCAACGCGACCTCGGGCGACGACGCGTCGTCGATACCGCGTTCGTAGCGATAGCTCGCATCGGTACTCAGCCCGACGGCGCGGCGCACTCGGCGTACGAAGCGCGCGTCGAAGTTCGCGACTTCGAGCAGGATGTCCGTCGTGGAGTCGGTGACTTCGCTGTCGCGACCACCCATGATGCCCGCAAGGGCCACCGGCTGTGCTCCATCGCAGATGGCCGCCGTGCCGGCAGGAATCTTCCGATCGACGCCGTCGAGGGTGACGAGCCGTTCGCCGTCCCGCACCGGCCGAACGACGATGGTGTGTCCGTGCAGTCTGGACAGATCGAACGCATGCACAGGCTGGCCGAGTCCGAGCAGCGCGTAGTTCGTGGCGTCCACCACGTTGTTGATCGATCGCGATCCGACGGCTTCGAGCCGGGCTCGCAGCCAGTCCGGACTCGCCCCGACCGTCACACCACGAATGACGACGCCGAGATAGCGGGGGCAGCTCGCGAGATCCTCGATCGCGATGGTGACGCCATCGGCGGTCGCGGACGTGGCATCCTGCGCGACGGGCACGCGTCCCACGACATCACGCTCTTCTGTCGAGAGATCACCGAGCGTGAGGGGTACTCCGAGCAGCGCGCTCACTTCACGCGCGATGCCGCGATGCGAGAGGAGATCCGGGCGATTCGGGAGCACGTCGAGATTCAGCTGCGAATCGCCGATCTCACCGAGCACCTGCAGGATCGGTGTCCCCGGCGCGGCATCGGTCGTGAGTGCGAGAATGCCGTCATGCTCCGTGCTCAGCTTCAGCTCGCGCGCGGAACAGAGCATGCCGTTGGAGGTCTGCCCGCGAATCTTGCGCTTCGCGATCAGCAATCCATCCGGCATGGTCGTACCCGCACGAGCGAAGGGATACTTCACGCCGGCCGTCACATTCGGTGCGCCACACACCACATCGAGCAGCACGCCGCTGCCGTCGTCGACCTTCGTGATCGACAGGTGATCGGAGTCCGGATGACGTGCCTGTTCGACGACGAGGCCGACCACGATCGCGGCAATGTCCTTCCGCAGCGACTCGAGGCCATCGAGCGTCACCGTGTGATCGTTGAGCAACTCGCCGATGTCGTGCGCGCGCTTGTCGTGCGGCGCGAAGCTGCGCAGCCAGTCGTGCGAAACGATCATCGGGCGAACTGCTCCAGGAAACGGACGTCGGAGTCGTACAAGAGACGAATGTCAGGCAGCTTGTGCCGCGACATGGCGATGCGCGCCGGACCCATGCCGAACGCCCAGCCGGTGTACTTCTCACTGTCGATACCCGCGGCGTCGAGCACGTCGGGATGCACCATGCCACAGCCGAGGATCTCGACCCAGCGCTTTCCCTTCCCGTCATTCAGGTCGACTTCGACATCCATCTCGGCGCCGGGCTCGACGAACGGGAAGAAACTCGGACGCAAGCGCACCTTGCTCGACCCCGAGTAGAAGCGGCGCGCGAATTCGCTCAGCGTGGCCTTGAGATCGACGAAGCTCACACCTTCGTCGATGCACAGTCCCTCGATCTGCATGAAGCTCGGTGCGTGTGTCGCATCGAAGAAATCGCGGCGATAGACATTGCCCGGGCAGAGAATGCGCACCGGCGGCGTGTAGGTCTGGAGCGTCCGCACCTGTACCGGCGAGGTGTGCGTCCGCAACAGCGTGTCATCGCCGAGGTACAGCGTGTCGTGCGCTTCCATCGCCGGGTGATCGGGCGGGAAATTCAGCGCGCCGAAGTTGTACCACTCCGTCTCCGCTTCCGGCCCGAGTGCGATCGTGAAGCCGAGTTCACGGAAGATGCCCGCAATCTCGTCGATGACGGCGGACACCGGGTGTATCGCACCGCGCCATGTCGCGCGGCCCGGCATGGTGAGATCGGCTGGACGCGATGCGTCGACGTCCGGACCGAGCGATGCCTCGACGTCGGACAGCGTCGTCTCGAGCGCGTGCTTCGCGGCATTCACGGCGGCGCCTGCCGACCGACGGTCGTCGGCAGGCAACTCGGTCAGCGTCGCCATCAGTGCCGTGAGCTGACCCTGCTTGCGACCGAGCAGCGTGACGCGTGCGGCATCGACAGCATCGCGCGACGTGGCGGCGTGGATGAGCGCTGCGCCATCGCGCGCGAGGGCGTCGGCGCGTGTCAGGAATTCAGCGAGTGTTGGCACCGGCGATCATGTCGAAGTGGGGAACGCAGAAACGCAAACGGCGGCAGCGGACGCGAAGGTCACGCTGCCGCCGGACGAAGCAAGCGGATCGGAACGCCGGGAGCAAACCCGGCCAAACCGTCACGCCGCGGCGAGCGCGGTACGGACCTGTTCAGCGATCGCGGCAAATGCAGCCGGATCATTGACGGCAAGTTCAGCGAGGATCTTGCGATCGATCTCGATCCCCGACTTCTCGAGGCCATTGATGAACACGCTGTACGACATGTCGTGCAGGCGGGCGGCGGCGTTGATACGCATGATCCAGAGGCGACGGAACTCGCGCTTCTTGTTCTTGCGATCGCGGTAGGCGTAGCGCCAGCCACGCTCCACCGTTTCCTTGGCGGCCTTCCACGTCTTGCTGCGCGCGCCGAATGCACCGCGCGCGGCCTTCATGATCTGCTTCTTCCGCTTCAGGCGGACCGGATTACTGCGTACGCGAGGCATCTCGGTTCCTCCTTAAGCCTGGATGAGACGACGCATGCGCTTCGCCTCCCCGTTGGTTTCGATGATCGTGCCCTTACGGAGATTGCGCTTCCGCTTCTGGGACTTCTTGGTCAGGATATGGCTCTTGTACGCCTTCCGGCGCTTCACCTTTCCCGTCCCTGTGACGGAGAAACGCTTTGCAGCGCCGGTGTGGGTTTTCATCTTCGGCATGGGTCTCCCTTCGTGCCTATCGTGGCGCCAGGATCATCGTGAGCGCCTTGCCTTCCAGCTTGGCGTCCGTTTCAACCTTGGCGATGTCGGTGAGTTGCTGGGCGACCCGGTCGACGACCGCTTTCCCGAGTTCCGGGTGAGCGATCTGTCGGCCACGGAACATCAGCGTGACCTTCACCTTGTTGCCTTCTTCGAGGAACCGGCGAGCGTGGCGCGTCTTCGTCTCGAAGTCGTGCTCCTCGATCCCCGGTCGGTACTTCACTTCCTTCAGCAGAATGATGTGCTGCTTTTTCTTCGCAACACGCGCCTGCTTTGCCATCTCGAACTTGTACTTGCCATAGTCCATGATCCGGACCACGGGCGGCCGTGCGAGAGGAGCCACCTCGACCAGATCGAGGCCCTGTTCGACTGCAGAAGCCAGAGCGGCATCGACTTCCATGATGCCAAGCTGGGCGCCGTCTGGGGCGATGACGCGGACCGGGGAGATTCGAATCTGCCGGTTGACGCGCACTCGCTTGGTCGGATCCTGAATAGGTCGAGCTCCGGAAAACGGGAAAACAAAAACGGCGGGATCTTCGGAGATGAAGACCACGCCGCGAGGCCCACCCAAGGGGGTGTGCCCGTTGCACTGGACTCCAGCAGCACACCTCGCGAGCGAGGGCCGAAGGGTGGACCGCCACTGCCGTGGTGGTCACTTGCCGAGTTCTGACCTTGACAAGCTAGAGCGGCCACGGGTCGAGGTCAATGGCAACCTCGTCGTGTGGTGGCGCAAGTACTGCTCCGCGACGTACTCTCGTCCAGCACCCGCACGGCCCGCCCGCAGACACCGTCGCCGCCCGCGGCTTGCCGCATCCGGCCGGTCCACCAGAGAACGCAGCATGCACGCGGCCATCGATTTCGGCATCAGCAACACCGACGCAGTCGCCCGTAGCGACGGCGCGATTCGCTACTGGACGCGTCAGACGCACGGCGCGCCTGACCATGCGGCGGTTCGTGACATCCTGGCGGCCGGCGGCGTGGACCTCGACCGATTGCCGCGCATTGCAGTCACCGGGGGCCAGCACACAGTCCTCCCGTCGCGGCTCAACGGGTGTGCGGTCGTTGGCGTGCCGGAGGTGTCGGCGATCGGCCGCGGTGGTCAGGCGCTTGCCACGAATGGTGATGACGATCCGTCAACACCAACGCTCGTGGTGAGCGCCGGCTCGGGCACTGCCGTGGTTTCCGCGCGCGGCGACAGGTACGCGCACATCACGGGCACCGGCGTCGGCGGCGGCACACTGCTCGGGCTCGGCCGGCTCCTGCTCGGCACGACCGACGCG
>JACMLX010000039.1 GCA_014379355.1 Gemmatimonadaceae bacterium | reverse complement strand
TCGAACACGCTCTCGCTGGCACCGAGCAGCATCATCGCGGGCAGCAGCGCCCAGAAGCCGGGCAGCACCAGTGACAGACCGAGCGCGAGGCAGAAGCCCCATCCCGCGAGGACCGACGTCGTGCGCGCCCCGAGTCTGCCGACCGTGCGGCCGGCGATGGTGAGCGTCAGCAATGATCCGACGCTGGTCGCCAACAGCGCGCCGGCGAGCGTGCGCTCATCGAGCGTGTAGTACGCCTTGAGCGATGGGACGTGGACACCCCAGACGCCCGCGACGAAGCCGAGGTTGAGAAACTGCGCTCGCGTCGCCCAGCGCGCCCTGGAGAGGGCAGCGCGTGGCGTCATAGCGGACATCGGGATGGTGTCGGGGGGCATCATCGCCTCGCGGCAGGAATGATTGAAGGGGCCTTTGCACGAATCTGCACGAATCTGCACGTTCGTGCAAGTGTGCGGGAACAGAATCGTGTAACTTTCATGTATGGTTCATCCAAGGACGCCCGGCTCGCCGGTTTCAGACGACAGTCCGCGCTTTGCGCAGGAACGTCAGGCCCGGATCGCGGCCACCCTCCGGGAGCAAGGTCGAGTGGAGGTGTCGGCGCTGGCCGCGGAGTACGGGCTTTCTGAGGATACAATCCGGCGCGATCTCCGGCTGCTGGCCTCGCGCGGATTGGTACAGAAGACCCACGGCGGTGCAGTCGCTCTTTACACAACGGCGCTCCCGATGGCGCAGCGCGTCGATGTGCGCGCGACGTCGAAACGCGCCATCGCTCGCGCGGCCGCCGAACGGGTGCATGCGCATCAGGCGCTGTTCATCGATGGCGGCAGCACGACATTGGCGCTGGCGCAGATTCTCGCCTCCCCCGACGCGGCCCGTCCGCTGACGATCATCACCGCTGCGTTCGACGTCGCCGCGTTGTTCGCCAACGATCCCACGGTGCAGCTCGTGCTGGCCGGCGGCACGTGGTCGCATGAAACGCGCGAGTTCTATGGTGACCAGGCGCAGGCCACGATCCGGGCGCATCGAGCGGACTGGGCGTTTCTCGGCGCATGTGCTCTGCATCAGCGTGCCGGACTGACGACGTCGATCGCCGGCGATGCACATGTGAAGCGTGCGATGATCGAGTCGGCGGCCAACTGTGCGGTGCTCGCCGATGCAACGAAGCACGATATGGTCGCGCCATACGCCGTTGCCGACCTGCGAGAGATCGACCTGGTCATCAGCGATGCCGGTCCGTCGTGGCTGGCCGGCACCGTGCGCGAGGTCGTGCGGGCAGTCTGAACCGACGTCGATCGCGTTCGGAGCGTTCTGACACCTTCGTTTACAGTCCGGCCGATCGGGTGTACGATCTTTCGCATCTTCCTCTGAGGACATGCGATGACCGAGCAGGACCGTTCGAAGGATGGCTGGTCACAGGGCACGATCGTCTTGTCCGTGATCATGGCCGGCCTGCTCTTCGTGGTCGGCGCCGGCGTACGGTTCTATCGCAGTGGCTTGCGGGCCCAGCCTGCCGCGCCGGATTCGTTTTACGTCGCACGTAAGCCGCTGACGACGACCCGCGGCTCGATCATCCGACGCGAACTTCTGCCCGATTACGTGGCCGGCGCAACGGTCTGGCGTGTGCTCTATCAGTCGACGGCGGTCGACGGTGCAGCGGTGCCGGTGAGTGCACTCGTGATCGTGCCGACTGCGCCGCCCGCTGATTCGTTCCGCAAGGTCGTCACGTGGGCGCACGGTGCCGTCGGTGTCGCCCCGCGCTGTGCGCCGTCACTGATACCTGGTGTGCGATACGCACCGGCAATTCCCGGTCTCGACTCACTCATCGCCGCCGGATATGTCATCACGGCGACGGACTATCAGGGTCTTGGCACCGACGGTCCGCATCCATTCCTGATCGGGCGCGCGGAAGGCGCGAATGTGCTCGACGCAGTGCGCGCCGCGCGGTCGATGCCGGAAGCGCAGGCCGGAAAGGACTTCCTGATCTGGGGAGAATCGCAGGGCGGACACGCCGCGTTGTTCGCCGGGCAGTTGGCGGCGACGTACGCACCCGAACTCTCGCTGGCCGGCGTGATCGCGAGCGCGCCTGCGTCCGATCTGATCGAGTTGTTCAAGGCACAGACGTCGGATCCGGACCCGGTCGGCAACATCCTGATTTCGATGGCCATCACGTCATGGGCGAAGGTGTACCACGACGCGACTCTCGAGCAGGTGTTGTCACCCACTGCGCGCCCGCTCGCCACGTCGATCGCGAACAACTGCATCCAGAACGCCGAGCAGATCAAGGCGTCTGTGCCGGCGGCCGCGATTCTCACGAAGGTCAAGTTCGTCACGACGCCGCCATGGACCATCGAGCCGTGGAAGACGATCGTGGCCGACAACACGCCGGGCGGTGTGCGCACGCCCGTTCCGATGCTGATCACGCAGGGCCTCGCCGACGTCGTGATTTCCCCGCCGGTGCAGAAGGCGTTCGCGGCGCGTCTCTGCACACTCGGCGATGCAGTGGACTATCGCGAGTATCCTGGCGTCATTCACATCCGCATCGCGCAGGACACGAAGGTCGAAATGGTCACGTGGATCGCCGATCGTTTCGCCGCTCGACCTGCCACGCCGAATTGCAGCGGCACTGCGTGACACGCATGTGACACTCAACGTCGCAATAGCGCGACGTGCTGTACAGTATGAGGGAGGTGCGATTTGAGGTGCGCCTGCTATCCTGCACTTCATACGCAGATCACCAGTCACGCACTCCGCCGAGGTCAGCAATGCCGCGCGTCAGCACGACAACAGCACCACAAATCGAGCTGTATTACGAGGATCATGGCAGGGGCCAGCCAATCGTCCTGATTCACGGGTGGCCGCTCAGTCACCGCATGTGGGAAGGACAGATTCACGCGTTCGTCGCGGCCGGATTCCGCGTGATTGCATACGATCGTCGCGGGTTCGGTGACTCGGATCGTCCGGCGACAGGCTACGACTACGATACCTTCGCGGCCGACCTGCAGGCGTTGATCACGACGCTCGATCTCAAGGATGTTATCCTCGCTGGTTTTTCGATGGGCGGCGGCGAAGTCGCGCGGTATCTTGGCACATACGGCAGCGAGCGTATCGCGAAGGCGATGTTCCTCGGTGCAGTGCCGCCGTTCCTGCTCAAGACCGCCGACAATCCGAACGGCGCGCCGATGGAAGTCTTTCAGGGCATGATGGATGGTGTGAAAGCCGATCGCGCGGCATTCCTCGCGACATTTCTGGAGGGGTTCTTCAACCACGATCCGGCGGACACGACGTTCCCGGTCGATGCGATCCCGTTCGCGAAGTGGATTGCGTACAACGCGTCCGCAGTCGGTACGGTGGAGTGTATCCGCGCATTCGGAACGACCGACTTCCGGGCCGACCTGAAAAAGATCACGATCCCGACGCTTGTCGTGCACGGCTCGGCCGATCACATCGTGCCGATCGACGGCTCCGGCAAACTCACGGCCGCGATGGTGCCCGGTGCCAAGCTGGTGATCTTCGAGGGCGCGCCGCATGGTATGACTGTGACGCACGGGCCACAGGTCACGGCAGCGATGCTCGAGTTCGCAAAGTCCTGAGTTCCTGGCATCGAGAACTGCGTTGGGGATGGGAGCGCACGGAGTTCACGGAGTGTGTCGGTGGCAGCGCTCCGTGAATCGCGCAGCATCACAGACAATTGGGGGTGGATAGGGCGGGGAGATCGGAGAGTGTGTCAGTTGCAACGGCCGGCGTCGCTTGCGCCATCGATGACTTCTGGGTGCGGAGAACACGGAGCGCGCTGAGTGCGTCAGTTGCAACGGTCGGCGTCGCGCGCGCCATCGCTGACTTTTGGGTGCGGAGAACACGGAGCGCGCTGAGTGCGTCGGTTGCAGCGGTCGGCGTCGCGCGCGCCATCGCTGACTCCTTGTCGGAACTGCTGTTCCCAAACAACCTTCGGCGCGCGATGGGCAGGTCGTTGCGACGCGCACCCTCCGTGCGCTCGGTGCGCTCCCCACCCGAAGCGGTTGCCGACGGCGCGCGAAGAGCGGCGCCCCGAGTACGACGCACTCCCCGGCCTCACCGCCCTATCCATCCGAAGAAGTTCAACGGACTTCAGGCCGCTACAAAGCTTGACAAGTAAAGGATCGTCCACCACTGTCCTGTGACCTTCCCGGGAGAGCCATGAAGATCGTGTGCGTCGGCGGTGGGCCGGCGGGGTTGTACTTCGCGCTGCTGATGAAACAGCAGGACCCGACGCACGACATCACGGTCGTCGAGCGCAACAAGCCGTACGACACGTTCGGGTGGGGCGTGGTGTTCTCGGACCTCACACTCGAGAACATGCGACGGTGTGATCCGGCGACGGCCGAGTCGATCGAAGGCTCGTTCGTGCACTGGGACGACATCGCGCTGGAATTCAAGGGGCGGACGATCCGAAGCGGGGGGCATGGCTTCATCGGCATCGGGCGCAAGCACCTGCTCAACATCCTGCAGTCCCGTTGCGAGCAGCTCGGTGTCGTGCTGGAGTTCGAGCGCGATGTCGACTCCGACCTCGATTTTCCGGACGCCGACCTGATCGTCGCATCGGACGGCATCAACTCGAGGATCCGCGCGAAGTACGCGTCGGTGTTTCGGCCCGAGGTCGTCACGCGCCCGAACCGCTTCATCTGGCTCGGGACGACGCGGCTGTGGGACGCCTTCAACTTCACCTTCGAGAAGACAGCGCACGGGTGGTTCCAGGCGCACATCTACAAGTTCGACGAGCAGACCAGCACGTTCATTGTCGAGACACCGGAGCACGTCTGGAAAGCACACGGTCTCGATACGGCGACGGCAGACGAGTCGGTGGCATTCTGCGAGCAGCTCTTCGCGCGAACCCTCGACGGCCACCCGCTCATGACGAACGCACGACACCTGCGCGGGTCGGCGTGGCTCAACTTCCAGCAGATCCGCTGCACGCAGTGGCATCTCTACAATGGTCGCAGCCATGTCGTGCTGATGGGCGATGCAGTGCATACGGCGCATTTCGCGATCGGCTCGGGGACGAAGCTGGCGATCGAGGATGCGATCGAACTCGCTTCCCAGTTTCGAGCTGCGGGGCTCACGCGGAGCAGCGGAGCAACAGCGTTTTCGGCATCGGGTGTTGGTGACGGAACAGCAGGACTCACGCAGGGCAGCGGAGCAACAGAGTCTTCGGCTGCTGGCGTGGGCGACGGAACTGCTTTGCTCGCACAGAGGCACACGGACACAGAGACGATCCGTTCGGTGTTGGATGCGTATCAGGCGGTGCGTGCGGTTGAAGTGCTCCGGCTGCAGAATGCAGCCTGGAATGCGATGGAGTGGTTCGAGAATGTGGGCGAGCGATATGCGGACTCGCTTCCCCCGGAACAGTTCATGTATTCGCTGCTGACACGATCGCAGCGGATCAGTCATGAGAACCTGCGCGTGCGGGATGCGCGGTGGTTGCAGGGATTCGAACGTTGGTTTGCGGAGCGGGCGGGATCGTCGATGGAGCATGGTGCGACACCGCCGCCACCGATGTTCACGCCGTACACCGTGCGCAGTGTCACTTTGAAGAATCGCGTGGTCGTCTCGCCGATGGCGCAGTACTCCGCGGTGGACGGTGTGCCTGGCGACTACCATCTCGTGCACCTCGGCGCGCGTGCGATGGGCGGAGCGGCACTGGTGGTGGCGGAGATGACCTGCGTCAGTCCTGAGGGTCGCATCACGCCGTGGTGTCCGGGGATGTACACCGGCGGCCAGCGCGACGCGTGGGCGCGAATCGCCAACTGGATTCACACCAACAGCGACGCGAAGTTCGGCATCCAGCTCGGGCATTCCGGCGCCAAGGGTTCGACGCGCGCGATGTGGGACGGCATCGATCAGCCACTGCCTGACGGAAACTGGCCATTGCTGTCCGCGTCGCCACAGCAATATCTCGCGGGCGTGAGCCAATGGTCGCGCGCGATGACGCGAGACGAGATGGACACCGTGACTGCGCAGTTCGTCCAGAGCACACGGTGGGCGGCCGATGCCGGAGTCGATTGGCTCGAGCTCCATTGTGCACACGGTTACCTGCTCTCCTCCTTCATCTCGCCGCTCACGAATCAACGCCATGATCAGTACGGCGGCTCGCTGGTGAACCGACTGCGTTTTCCGCTCGAGGTGTTCAGCGCGATGCGTGCTGCGTTTCCGGCGCGACTCCCGATGTCGGTGCGGATCTCTGCGCATGACTGGATACCCGGGGGCATCACGCCTGACGATGCCGTCGAGATTGCGCGCGCGTTCAAGGCCGCCGGAGCGGACCTGATCGACTGCTCCTCGGGTCAGGTCAGCAAGCAGGAGAAGCCGGTGTATGGGCGCATGTACCAGACGCCGTTTGCGGATCGCATCCGCAACGAAGCAGGGATCGCGACCATTGCGGTCGGCGCAATCTCCGAGGCGGATCACGTGAACAGCATCATCGCTGCGGGGCGCGCCGACCTGTGCGCCGTTGCGCGTCCGCACCTTGCGAATCCGGCGTGGACGCTGACTGAGGCAGCAAAGATCGGCTACGCACCGATCGCCTGGCCGAAGCAATACCGTTCGGGCAAGGCGCAGATGGAATCACTCTTCTCGCGTGAGAAAGCGGCGCAATCGACGGCGACACCGGCCACCCGTATAAGGGAGCCGGCGTGACCGTCACCCGTCGTCCGCTGGAAGGGCAGCATGCCCTGATCACTGGCGCAGGTCAGGGCATCGGTGCCGCGATCGCACGCGTGCTGGCGGCCGACGGCGCGTCACTGACGCTGCTCGGCCGGCGTCGCGAACCACTCACCGCGCTGGCTGCAACACTGCAGGTGAGCACCGCCGTTGTCACCGCCGATGTGACCGATGACGATGCCGTCGCAATGGCGTTCGCGGCGGCACGTGTGCGACACGGCGCGGTCTCGATCCTCGTGAACAATGCCGGACAGGCCGAGAGTGCACCGTTCCGGCGAACGACACTCGAGCTGTGGCAGCAGATGCTGTCGGTGAACCTGACGGGCACCTTCGTTTGCACGCAGCATGTCTTGCCCGACCTGCTGCAGGCGCGTGCCGGGCGCATCATCAACATCGCGAGCACTGCCGGCCAACGCGGTTATGCGTACGTGACTGCCTACAGTGCCGCCAAACATGGCGTCGTCGGGCTCACGCGTTCGCTGGCGCTCGAGCTCGCACCGACCGGCATCACGGTGAATGCGATCTGTCCCGGCTTCACCGAGACCGAGATGCTGGCGGAAAGCATCGCCACGATCGTGGCGAAGACCGGACGGACCGAAGCGGCCGCGCGTGCCGAGCTCACGAAGACCAATCCGCAGGGCCGGCTGGTACAGACGGAGGAAGTGGCGGGCGCCGTACGCTGGTTGTGCTCGGACGTCGCGAGGTCTATCACGGGCCAGTGCATCTCCGTCTCGGGCGGGGAGGTCATGTGAGTGTGTCCCGACGCCCCCGGACACGGATTCCCGATCACGAATCGAGCGGGCTCGAAGGGCGCGTGGTCGCGGATGATCATCATTCGCTCAAGGTCTGGCTGCGACTGCTGTCATGCAGCACGCAGGTCGAGACGACGATCCGCAAGCGACTGCGGCAGCACGCGGGCATCACGCTGGCGCGTTTCGATTTCATGGCGCAGTTGCATCGACATCCGGATGGACTGGCGATGAGTGTGCTGTCGCGCTATCTGATGGTCACGGGGGGCAACGTGACCGGCCTTGCCGATGAACTCGAGAAGGAAGGGCTCGTGGAGCGGTTCGCCGATCCGAATGACGGACGATCGTCACGTGTGTCACTGACGCGGAAAGGTCGTCGCCTGTTCGACAAGCTCGCGGCCACGCACGAGGCGTGGATCGTGTCGATGTTCGGTGGCATGAGCGCCGCAGACATGCGGCTCCTCCACGAATTGCTCGGCCGGTTGCGCGGGCAGCTGACGGCGAGCGAAGCGCGCTCCGCGCCGGCAGTGCCGGAGACTCCACCCATCACCACGCGCCGCCGGCGCCGGTCGGGAGCACTGACATGAATACGCCGGTCGATGCGTCGCTGCGTGCGGCGACGTCGCGTCCGCTGCACGACTATGCCGCAGCGCACTTCGCGTGGGAGCTGCGCGACCGCGTCGGCGTCATCACGCTCGATCGCCCGGAGCGCAAGAATCCGCTCACCTTCGCATCGTACGCCGAACTCCGCGATCTGTTCGAGCGATTGCGGTTTGCCGACGACGTGAAGGCGATCGTGCTGCATGGGGCCGGCGGCAACTTCAGCTCGGGCGGTGATGTGCATGAGATCATCGGTCCGTTGATTGCGCTGAGTGCGCCAGACCTGCTCGCATTCACGCGGATGACGGGCGCATTGGTGCTCGCGATGCGTCGCTGCCCGCAACCGATCGTGGCCAGCATCGACGGCGTCTGTGCCGGCGCCGGTGCAATTCTCGCGATGGCATCGGACCTTCGTCTCGGGACGGCCGGGAGCAAGACGGCCTTCCTGTTCAATCGCGTGGGACTCGCCGGTTGCGACATGGGGGCCTGCGCGATGCTGCCGCGCATCATCGGACAGGGACGGGCCAGTGAGCTGCTCTACACGGGCCGCACCCTGCGCGGCGAGGAAGCGTACCAGTGGGGCTTCTTCAACCGCCTGTGCACGCCGGACACGCTACTCACCGAGGCCCTCACGCTTGCGCACGAGATCGCGCATGGTCCGACCTTCGCGCACGGCCTGACCAAGTCGATGCTGCACAACGAATGGGCGATGAGCGTGGACACGGCCATCGAGGCCGAAGCGCAGGCGCAGGCCCTGTGCATGATGACGGAAGACTTCGCCCGCGCCTATCGCGCCTTCGTCGACCGACAGGTACCCGCGTTCGAGGGCAACTGATGATGCTGCGTCCACCACGGAGCCAGTCATGAGCGACACACAGTATCGCGACTGGCCGTTCTTCGAGCCACGCCATCGCGAACTGGCGGCGACGCTCGACAGCTGGTGTGCGACCCATCTGTCATCGCCGGCACATGGCGACATCGACGCGTCGTGCCGCCATCTCGTCCACCTGCTCGGCGGCGCCGGATGGCTGCAGCATGCCGTGGGTGGTGCGTCGTACGGTGGCGCGTCGGACCAGATCGACACCCGCGCGATCTGCCTGATCCGTGAAACGCTCGCGCGACACGACGGCCTCGCCGACTTCGTTTTCGCAATGCAGGGACTCGGGTCAGGCGCGATCAGCCTGTGCGGCACCGAAGCGCAAAAGGCGCGATACCTGCCTCGGGTGGTGCGCGGCGACGCGATTGCCGCATTCGCGCTGTCGGAACCGGACGCCGGGTCCGACGTCGCCGCGCTGCAATGCTCGGCGCGCCTCGACGGTGACCACGTCATCCTCGACGGCGAGAAGACGTGGATCAGCAACGGGGGCATCGCCGACTTCTACGTCGTCTTCGCGCGCACGGGCGACGCCGCCGGCTCGCGCGGCATTTCGGCATTCATCGTCGATGCGGATGCGGCAGGCCTCGAGATCGCGGAACGCATCGAGGTGATCGCCCCGCACCCGCTTGCGAGGCTGCGCTTCAGCGGCTGCCGAGTGCCGCTCGCGGCGCGACTGGGTGGCGCCGGCGAAGGGTTCAAGGTCGCGATGCGAACGCTCGATGTCTTCCGCACGTCGGTGGCCGCCGCCGCACTCGGATTTGCGCGACGCGCGCTCGACGAGTCACTCACGCGCACGACGACGCGGCCGATGTTCGGTGGTGTGTTGAGTGACCTGCAGCTGACGCAGGCGAAGCTGGCCGACATGGCCACGACCATCGACAGCGCGGCGTTGCTCGTGTACCGCGCCGCCTGGCTGCGCGACCGAGGCCAGTCCGTGACACGCGAAGCAGCCATGGCGAAACTGGTCGCGACAGAAGGCGCGCAGCACGTGATCGATGCGGCCGTACAGCTCTTCGGCGGTCTCGGCGTGAAAAGCGGGCATCCCGTGGAGACGCTCTATCGCGAGATTCGCGCGCTGCGCATCTACGAGGGCGCGACCGAGGTCCAGCAACTGATCATCGCACGCGAGCTTTTGCGCGCGCACGCTGAGTCGCGGTAGGCACGATGCCAAGCGCTCACGTCGACGGCTTCGCGCGTGACAACCTGCCACCGGCCGCTCTCCAGCCGGACTTTCTCTTCACGCTGCCGTCGCTGCAGTTCCCGCCGCAGCTGAACTGTGCGACGGAACTGCTCGATCGTCACATCGCCGACGGGCGTGGTGATCGGGTCTGCCTTCGCTCCGCGACCGACAGCTGGACGTATGCGGACCTGCACGCGCAGGCGAATCGTGTCGCGAACGTGCTCGTGTGGGAGCTGGGCCTGGTGCCGGGCAACCGCGTGTTGTTGCGCGCGCCGAACAACCCGATGATGGTGGCGGCGTGGTTCGGCGTGATCAAGGCGGGTGGCATCGCCGTGGCCACGATGCCGCTGCTGCGCGCCGTGGAGTTGCAGAAGGTGATCGAGAAGGCGCGTGTCTCGATCGCGCTCTGTGACGCGACCCTCGCGACTGAACTGCAGACGGCAATCGCGCAATCGTCGGAGCGCGTCGCGCTTGCGCTGTTCAATACGCCCGCCGCTGATTCGCTCGATGCACGCATGGCGCGTGTCTCTGCGGACTTCACGAACGTGGACACGGCCGCGGACGACACGTGCATCATCGCGTTCACGTCGGGCACGACCGGTCAACCGAAAGGCACGATGCATTTTCATCGTGACGTGATGGCAATCTGCGCCTGTTGGCCACCACACATCCTGCGACCGCGGCCCGACGACGTCTTCATCGGCAGCCCGCCACTGGCGTTCACCTTCGGACTCGGCGGACTGGTGCTGTTCCCGATGCAGGTGGGTGCCAGTGCGGTGCTGCTCGAGAAGCCATCTCCGCAGAATCTGCTCGATGCGATCGTGACGTTCGGCGCGACGACGCTGTTCACCGCACCGACGACCTATCGGGCAATGGCGGCGCATGGTGCGACGTTGCGCGCATCGTCGCTTCGGCAGTGTGTCTCGGCAGGCGAAGTGTTGCCGACCTCGACGCGCACACTCTGGCGGGACGCGACGGGCATCGAGATGATCGACGGCATCGGCGCGACGGAGATGCTCCACATCTTCATCTCGGCGGACGAGACACATGCACGCGCCGGCGCCACGGGGACGCCAGTTCCGGGCTACGTCGCGACCGTGCTCGACGAGGACGGAAATCCTGCGGCGATCGGCACCGTCGGTCGCCTGGCGGTGAAGGGGCCGACCGGCTGCCGGTACCTGGCCGACGAGCGCCAGCGCGGCTACGTCCTGAACGGCTGGAACCTCACCGGTGATGCGTACGTGATGGACGCGGATGGCTATTTCCACTACCAGTCACGAACCGACGACATGATCATCTCGTCGGGCTACAACATCGCAGCGCCGGAAGTGGAGGACGCACTGTTGCGCCATGCGGCGGTGGCCGAGTGCGGTGTGATCGGTGTCGACGACGCCGACCGCGGGCAGATCGTCAAGGCGTATGTGGTGCTGCGTGAAGAATTTGCGGCAGGAGATGTGCTGACGCGTGAACTGCAGGACTTCGTCAAGGCGACGATCGCACCGTACAAGTATCCGAGGGCGATCGAGTTCCGCGCGCAGTTGCCGCGGACCGAGACCGGCAAGCTGCAGCGCTTCCGGCTGCGCGAATCATCGTGATGTACACTCATTTTCGCGCCAGTGTGGCGGGAGTGCCCTGATGCGTGTGTTGCTTCCCGCAGGCTGGCCGCGACCGCGCGGGTACTCCAACGGCGTGGCCGTGCGTGGCGAGATGGTGTTCGTGGCGGGCATGGTCGGGTGGGACACCGACGGTCGCTTCGCGAGTGACACGCTGGCCGGACAGGCGAGACAGGCCCT
Organism: Gemmatimonadaceae bacterium; assembly: GCA_014379355.1. Taxonomy (GTDB): domain Bacteria; phylum Gemmatimonadota; class Gemmatimonadetes; order Gemmatimonadales; family Gemmatimonadaceae; genus JACMLX01. The sequence goes on along the minus strand of JACMLX010000039.1, from coordinate 5,120 downwards.
GACGAACATCGTGGCGGTGTTGCAGGAGGCCGGCGCGAAGCCGGAGCACATCGTCCGGATGACGTGGTACGTGCTCGACAAGCGCGCGTACATCGCCGCCGCCGCAGAGCTGGGTGCGGCGTTCCGGGAAATCATCGGCAGCTACAACGCCGCCATGTCCGCCGTCGAGGTGAGCGCGTTGATGGAGGATGCGGCGCTGGTGGAGATCGAGGTCACGGCCGTGATTCCGGACTGAGGCGCCGCATCCGGCACACGCCTTCGGCTGTGACAGGTCACGTGTCCTGCTGCGCGCGCCAGCGTTCGAGTTCGGTCAGTCGCGTGTCAAGCGTGGCGAGTGTCGGTCCCGTTGTCTTCGGCGACGGCGCCGGCGCGGGTTCGGCCCGGCGCACCGGTGCGTGCACCGGAATACTCTGGCTCGAGCCACTAGCCGCCGATCGGGACACACCGCGCGCCGCCATCCGCAGAAAGGCACGACCTGGCGCGCCAAGCCAGATCAGTCGAAAGGCGCGCTCGCCGATCGGCATGCGGAACGGTGACCGGATCAGGAGCACGAGACTGAGGCCCACCAGCACCATGCCCGAGATGACCATCATCAGGCCCGGCACGCCCATGCGATAGAATTTCGGTCGCACCTCGATGCGCAACAGCAGTGCGACCTTGATGAGGACCACGGCGATCACGAGCTGTATGAGCGCGCTGATGATCGTGCGCTTGCGACGCTTGCGCACATCCGGATCCAGCAGCAATTGCGCGCGCATTCCCGCACGCTCATCGACGGTCGCACGCATCCCGCGCATCGTCTCGGAAGGCGCAAATCCGACCACGGCCGTGCGCCGCGCCTCCGACAGCGTCTGCAGCACGCGCGCGAGCAGCACGCCGAACAGGATCACCAGCGGCAGCATGCTGTCGAACGTCGACATCCCTTCCGGCGCATTGATGATCAGCAGCCAGCCGATCGCGATGATGAACACCACGACGAGGGAGAGTGTCAGCAGTTCCTGCGCCAGCAAGCGGACGGGAATCGGAATCTCCGGCGCGGCCAGCTGCGCCTGATCGATGGCCTCCACCAGCGCTTCCGCGGTCGGGAAACGGTCATTCGCTTCCTTGGCGCAACAGCGATCGACGGCCGCCGTGAGTGCCGCCGGCAGGTCGGGGCGCAGAATGCCAACGGACGGCACGACTTCAGTCAACTGTCGAACGAGAATTCGCTGTGTCGACTCGCCCTCCATCGCGGTCGTGGCTGTCGCTGCGAAATACGCAACGAGGCCGAGTGAGTAGAGATCACTGCGTCCGTCGATCACGTCAGCGGACGCCTGCTCAGGGCTCATGTACTCCGGCGTGCCGACGACTTCACCGACCCGGGTGAGACCCGCCTTTGCCACGGCAGTGGCGCTGATCACGCGTGAGATGCCGAAGTCCATGAGCAGGGCGCGACCCGTGGCACGTTCGATCATCACGTTGTCGGGCTTCAGGTCGCGATGGACGATGCCGCGGCCGTGTGCGTAGGCGAGCGCATATCCGACATCCTGGACGAGTCGGACCAGCTCGCGAACGCCGAGCGGCCCCGCGCGGCGCACGCGCTCGGCGACACTTTCGCCTTCCACGTAACCCATGGCGAAGGCGACCAGATCGTCGCTTTCCTCCACCGCATGGACGGGGACGATGTTCGGGTGCGAGAAGGAGGCGGACGTGCGCGTCTCGCGCAGAAACCGCTCGCGGAGCGAGGTATCCGCGGCGAATTCCGCCGGCAGCACCTTGAGCGCCACCGCGCGATCGAGCTTCAGGTCGCGCGCGAGATACACGGTCCCCATGCCGCCCCGCCCCAGCTCGCGCTCGATTGCGTAGCGATCACCGAGACGCTGACGGACCCGATCGAGATCATTGCCGGCCATGTCGCTCCCGGAAGTGTTACCGAACCGCGGCGCTGGATTTCACCACGACACCACCTTTCATCACGAACTGCACGTGTGCGAGCAGCGCGATGTCCTGCAGCGGATTGCCCTGTACCGCGACGAGATCCGCGACCTTTCCGGTCGTCACGCTGCCGAAGTCCTTCTCCACCCCCAGCAACGTGGCGGAGTTCATCGTACCGATCGTGATGGCATCCATCGGGGTCGCGCCGAGAATGTCCACCATGTACTTGAACTCCTCGCCATTGCGACCGTGGATGTCACTCGTGGCATCGGTGCCGAGAGCGAATTTCACGCCGGACCGATATGCCTGTCGCAGGCGCACGCGTCGATCGGCCGCAATCGCCGTCGCCTTCGCGATCGAGTTGGCGGGCACACCCTTCCGCACGCCGTCTGTCACGATCTCCTCGAGAATGATGAGTGTCGGCACGAGGTAGGTGCCGCGCGCCTTCATCGCCGTGATCGCCGCATCATCCACCAGGCTGCCATGTTCGATCGAGGCGACACCGGCATTCACCGCCGCCAGCAATCCTGCACCGCCATGGGCATGCGCCATCACGCGACGACCGAGTCGCGTCGCTTCGTCCACCAGCGCCTTCATCTCGTCATCGCCGTACTGTGGCGCGTTGACGGCATCTCCGACCGACAGGATGCCACCGGTCGCGACGAACTTGATCTGGTCCGAGCCGTACTTCACGTTCTTCCGGACCTGGTGCCGGATCGCATCGGGACCGTCGACGATGGCGCCCGTCCCCGGAATCATGATGTTCGGACTCCAGCCATTCACATCCGCATGCCCACCCGTGCTTCCCAGCGACGGACCCGCCGCATGGATGCGCGGACCGGGAATCAGGCCGCGGTTCACCGCATCGCGCACGACGACATCCACGTAGTCGGTGGCCCCGGCCTCACGAATCGTGGTGAATCCTGCGTCGAGTGTCTTCTTCGCATTGATCGTCGCATAGATCGCGCCGTGCGCCGCGGTTTCCTTGAGCACGGACAGATCGCCGCCGTCGTTGTCGATGGACGTGATGTGTGTGTGCATGTCGAAGAAACCAGGCATCAGCGTGTAGCCGGCAAGGTCGATCACCGTTGCGCCGGACGGCACGCGCACCTGTGCCGCCGGGCCGACGGCGGTGATCCGCTCGCCAGTGATCACCACGATCGGTGACTCGATCTGCGAACCGTCGCCGATGATCAGGCGCGCGGCGCGGATGGCGGTGACGGATGATGCCTGGGCAAACAGCTGTGGGGCGGCGACGGCCACAGACAACAACACGTGCAACGGGCGCATGCGATCTCCGGAGGGAATGGGCGGGACGCCGAAGCCTAACGCCGCCTCACGCCCCGGGAATGGCCAACCGAGGAGGCGGTGGCGCTGGTGCGCGACGGGATGTCGATTTCAGCCCGGCCCGATCGACAAGCCTCGCCGGTGTCAGTCACCCTGTCGTTTCACTTCCGCCGCAGAGGACGATCACATGAAGTATCTGTGCCTGATCTACGATGACGAGAGCACGTGGGCCGCCATGCCGAAGAGCGAGAGCGACGCCATGATGGGCGAGTACTTCGGATTCACGAATGCGATCAAGGCGTCCGGACAGTACGTCGCGGGCGAGGCACTGCAGCCGGTGCACACCGCCACCACGGTGCGCATTCGCAATGGCAAGCTCACCACCACCGACGGGCCGTTCGCGGAAACGAAGGAGCAGCTCGGCGGCTACTATCTCGTCGAGGCGACGGATCTCAACGAGGCGATCCAGATCGCGGGGCGCATTCCGTCGGCGAAGATCGGCAGTATCGAAATTCGACCGATCATAGTGTTCTGATCTACGTCCTGCATCGCGACACGTGAGCGAGTCCGCGTCCGACGACGTCCGATCGCGCATCGATGCGCTGTATCGGTCGGAGTCGCGACGCGTACTCGCCACGCTGATCCGCCTCCTCGGCGATTTCGATCGCGCAGAGGAGGCGATGCATGACGCATTCAGCGTCGCGGTGGAGCGTTGGCAGGCCGGTGACGTGCCGGCCAACCCGCGCGCGTGGCTCATCTCCACCGCGCGCTTCCGCGCGATCGATGCCACTCGACGCGCAGTCAGGCTCGATGCGGCGGCTGACGACGTCGCCGAACAGCTGCATCCGCTGCGCGAGACCGTGGTGGACGATGACGATGTGGCGGACGATCGCCTGCGCCTGATCTTCACCTGTTGCCATCCCGCACTCGCGCACGAGTCGCAGATCGCGCTCACATTGCGAGAAGTGTGTGGCCTGACGACGGAGGAGATCGCGCGCGCATTTCTCACCGCGCCTTCGGCACTCGCGCAGCGCATCGTACGCGCCAAGGCCAAGATTCGCGACGCGCGCATTCCGTACCAGATTCCGGCGCTTCCAGAATTGCCGCAGCGACTCGATGCCGTGCTGCACGTAATCTATCTCGTCTTCAACGAGGGATACCTCGCGAGCGCGGGTGCGACGCTGACGCGACACGACCTGTCAGCGGAGGCCATTCGACTGGGGCGACTGCTGCAGGAGCTGCTGCCCGAGCCGGAGGTGGACGGGTTGCTGGCCCTGATGCTGCTGCACGAATCACGACGACTCGCGCGCACGTCCGACGCCGGCGAACTGGTGTTGCTCGATCAGCAGGATCGTGGCCGATGGAACCGCGCGATGATTGCCGAAGGCGCCTCATTCGTGCAACGCGCGTTGCAGTCGCGTCGCTTTGGGCCGTACACCCTGCAGGCCGCGATCGCCGCCGTGCATGCCGAGGCGGGGACGGCGGCCGACACCGACTGGCGGCAGATCGTTGGGCTGTACGATGTGCTGCTGCGTGCCGACGATTCGCCGGTCATCGCGCTCAATCGCGCCGCCGCGCTCGCGATGCGCGATGGTCCGGCGGCTGGCCTGACCGTCATCGATCGGCTGTTCGAGAACGGTCTACTGCACGACTACCACCTAGCGCACGCGGCGCGCGCCGATCTCTGTCGACGACTTGAGCGATTCGACGACGCTCGAACGTCATACGTGACCGCACTATCGCTCGCAAAACAGGAACCCGAGCGTCGATTCCTGCAGCGTCGGCTGGCTGAACTGCCATCGTGAACTGCTGTTGTGACGAGAGAGTGGGAGACCGGAGAGTGCGTCGCGCTCACAGCTCCTTTTTTTTGCGCGCCATCGTCAACTGCTTTGGATGTGGAGGGCACGGAGCGCACTGAG
>JACMLX010000038.1 GCA_014379355.1 Gemmatimonadaceae bacterium | reverse complement strand
CATCCAGCTTGCACGGGCAGGCGCACTTGAGGCCGCGTTCGAGTTCGTCGCGCTCCAGCTGCGCCACCAGCGGTTTCGCTCCTGCCTTCTGCGGGAGCGACACCGGCTTGTACGCCGTCTGCGGCATCTCGATGTTGGCCGCACCCTGCTGCGCCGTCGCCTCCTGCGATCGCAGCCGCGGCGCAATCACGGCGCCGAGTACGACGAGACTGCTCGCGCGCAGAAAATCCCGCCGCGTACCCTTCGTCGCCGTCATGGCGCCCCTGCGGCTGCAGGCACGAGCGTCTCGGCACCGGGCGTCAACACCGTCACGTATCCGCCCTGTCGCTTCTTCTCGGCTTGTGGCCACATGACGATCAGCCCACCGATCGCCATCACCATGCCGCCGTACCACACCCACCAGACGAGGGGATTGAAACTCAGGCGCATCTCAGCCTGGTCGGGCCCGATCATGCCGCTGAACACGAGATACACATCCTGCATCGTGGTTTCATACAGTCCGACTTCCGTGCTGGGCTCGAACGTCGGCTGATCGTTGCTGTCCACGTGCTGGCGCTTTTCGCTGCTCAGCAGCGGCATCGGCTTTCCATCCCGCGTGACTGCGAGACCTACCGCCGTGACGTAGCGATTGAGCCGCTTGAACTCACTCACGCCCTGGCTGGTGAATGTCCACGCATGACCGAACGGATCGGTCGTCCTGAAGACCTCTCCCGACTTGAGCGAGATGTCGAATTCTTTCTTGAATGCGAAGCCGGCGAACGCGGCGAAGATCATCGCGACGCCAAGGTGCACGATGTAGCCACCGTAGCGTCGACGGTTGTTGCCGATCAGGCGCAGGCCGGCCAGCAGCACGTTCTCCGCGTACATGCGCATGCGGGCCCGCGTGCCCTTCCAGAACTCCTGTGTGATCGTGCCGACCACGAACCCGACGAGGATGTACGCCACGATCGGGTAGAACGCGCGCATGCCGAGTGCCATCAGGATTGCACCCGTCGTGATGCCGGCCGCCACCGGGAACACGAACTGCCGACGCACGTTCGCGACACTCGCGCGACGCCAGGCGATCAGCGGACCGATGCCGGTGAGCGCCAGCAAGCCCAGGCCGAGCGGCACGTTCACCGAATTGAAGAACGGCGGACCGACCGTGATCTTGGTGCCTCGCACCGCTTCACTGATGATCGGGAACAGCGTGCCCCACAACACGCTGAACGCAATGCCGACGAGCACGAGATTGTTGTACAGGAATGCCGCTTCGCGACTGACCATGCTCTCGAGCTGCGCCTTCGCTTCCATGTCCTTGAGGCGCGTGAACACGAGGATCGTCGTCAGCACGAAGATGCCGATCAGGAACGTCGAGAAGTAGTTGCCGATCGGGCTCTGCGCGAAGCTGTGCACACTCTCGATCACACCACTGCGTGTGAGGAATGTGCCGAGGATGCTGAGCAGGAACGCCGCGACGACCAGTGTCACGTTCCACTTGCGCAGCATGCCGCGCTTTTCCTGGATCATGATCGAGTGCAGGAACGCGGTCTGGCACAACCACGACGTCAGCGGCGCATTCTCGACCGGATCCCACGCCCAGTACCCACCCCAGCCCAGTTCGACGTACGCCCACCACATGCCGAGGACGAGGCCGATGGTGAGGAAGAACCAGCTGATCAGGCTCCATCGACGGATCGCGGCCAGCCACTCCGTATCGAGGCGCCGCGTGACGAGTGCACCGATCGCGAACGCGAACGGGATCGCCGTGCCGACCCAGCCCAGGTAGAGCATTGGCGGATGAATCGCCATGCCCGGATTCTGCAACTGCGGATTCATGCCGCGTCCATCGGGCGGCACCCACTCCATCCGCTCGTAGGGATTGGCCGCGAAAATGATCGTGCCGAGGAAGAAGATCAGGATGATGCCGAGCGTGCCGGTGACCCACGGCATCAGTTCGCGATTGCGTGCGCGATTCGCGAACACGGCGATGGCGCTGTAGACCGCGAGGATCAGGCACCAGAAGAGCATCGAGCCGGACTGACCGGCCCAGAACGCGCTGAAGAGATAGACCTTTGGCAGGTTCGCGCTGGTGTAACTGGCCACGAATTTCAGCGAGAAATCATGGCTGAAGAGCGCGGACCAGAGGCCGATGCTGGCCATCACCACGAAGAAGAGCGTGGCATACGTCGCACGCTGTCCGCTCATCACCAACTCACCGCGGCGGGTCGCCCCGCCTGCGTAACTCACCGTCGTCATCCAGATGGCCATCAACAACGCCACCCAGAGCGACAACTCCCCGAGAAGAATCACGTCTGTGGCGCCGCGCTCGGTGTCTTTGGAACGTCTGCCGGATGCCCACCCTGCGAACCGGGCGCGTACCCGGGTTTGCCCGGTGCGTTCTCATAGCGTGAGGCGCACTTCGCGAGCAGTACGGTGGCCTGGAAGGTGTTGCCGGCGTCGAGCCGCCCTTCCACCACCACATCCACGCTGTCGGTGAAGGTGTCGGGAATGATGCCCTTGTACACGACGGTGAATCGTGCCTCGCTGCCGGGCATCGTATCCCGCATCACGAAGCGCACCTCCTTGTTTCCCGCCGACTTCACGATCGTGCCGGGCACCACACGCCCACCGACTTTCATCCCGTTCTCGCGGAAGGAATCGTCGGCCTTCAGGCGCTCGGCCAGTTCATGCGGCGTGAGGTAGAACTGCGCAGTCGCGGCCGTGCTCTTGGCCGCCAGAAAGCTGGCTGTGCCAAGGATCAGGAGTCCGCCGAGCAGAAACTTCGAGCGCGTGTTCATGAGGCCAGCCGTGCTGCTGAAATGGGATGTGCCGCGCGGGAATCGCGCGACTCTCCGCGTGATGGGTCTGCCTGCCTACTGCTGGTCACGTAACGCCGCATACCGGCGCACGCGTGCCATGATCGACTCCAGCTCCGCCTCGGCGCGCGAACGCTCGTCGGTGGTCATCGTCGACGGGCTGGCGTTCAACCCGCGAACCCGTTCCAGCATCTCGTCGATGAGCGCCCGCAGGACGAGGTTCGCCCTCCGATCGCCAGCCTGTTCGGGGTTCGGAATGACAAGATCTCCGCTCACGGTCGGGTACCGCAGCCGGGCGACAGGGGTTCCGCCCGCTGTTGGAGAATATACCCTGGTTCTCCCCCGGGGCGAGCGGTCGAACTCGCTCGACGCCGGGTACAGCGAGCGATCCGGACATTGCCGTCGCCTTGACCGAGTGCTGGCTACGTCCCAGCCAATACCAGAGAGCCGTCGCATGGCGATCGACGCATCGAAGTTCACGGCGGCCACGCCACAGAACAGCGGCGTCGTGGACGCCCACCTCCGCGTCCCTCGATCCGATGATTTCGGCGGGATAAGGGAGTCAGATCATTGCGAGCGGGCGTCGGCTCAGAAAATGCCTGCTCGATGATCGTCTCGCCGCGCGCGGACCGAAGAGCCTGGACAACGCGCGCATACCGTTCCCGGATAAGGAGCTCCGTATGATTGCAAAGAATACCGTCTGTATCTGGTACGACCATGATGCTGAGGAGGCTGCCAACTTTTACGCCTCGACATTTCCGGATACCACAGTCACCGCGGTCCATCTCGCCCCCTCCGACTATCCCGACGGGAAGAAAGGCGACGTGCTCACCGTCGAGTTCACGGTCGCAGGCATTCCCTGTATCGGGCTCAACGGCGGGCCCGCGTTCAAGCACACCGAGGCCTTTTCATTCCAGATCGCAACCGATGATCAGGCGGAAACCGACCGGTATTGGAATGCCATCGTGACGAACGGCGGCGAGGAGAGCCAGTGCGGCTGGTGCCGCGACAAGTGGGGCATCTCGTGGCAGATCACACCACGCGTGCTGACGGAGGCGATGGAAGCGGGGGGAGACACGGCGAAGCGCGCATTCGAAGCGATGATGCCGATGAAAAAGATCGACGTCGCAATGATCGAGACTGCCGTTCGGGGACAGCCTGCGTGACGTAGTCGAACTCGCAGACGCTTCATCAATGAGTCCAATGACATTGGGGTCAGGGTCCTGGATGCTGCGAAGCCAGGACTCTGACCCCAAGCACGTCACGACCCCTGCGCGTCTCGCGCCCATCCGAGCGCGGCGCGTACCGCTCGCTGCCAGCCCACGTACGCCGCGCGCGCAGGCACCGCTCCCTTGCCCGGCGTCACCACCGACACCCGCTGGGCGCTGCGGAATTCCGACACTGACGTCCAGACACCGGTGTGCAGGCCTGCAAGCCCCGCGGCGCCCAATGCGGTGGTCTCGACCATCGCCGGCTTTTCCACCGGCACACCTAGCACGTCGGCCTGGAATTGCATCAGCCAGCCATTGTTCGCGGCACCACCATCCACGCGCAGCGCATCCAGCACCACGCCGCTGCGCGCCTGCATGGACTGCATCACATCGGCGGTGCCGAACGCCATCGCTTCCAGCGCCGCGCGCACGATGTGCGCGCGCGTCGTGCCGCGGGTGAGACCGACCAGCGTGCCGCGCGCGTCCGCTTCCCAATGCGGTGCGCCAAGCCCGGTCAGTGCCGGCACGAAATACACTCCGTCGTTGGATGCGAGACCGCTCGCCAGCGCCTCGGTCTCGGACGCAGTCGCGATCAGGCCGAGTCCGTCGCGAATCCACTGCACCGCCGCACCGGCGATGAAGATGGCCGCTTCCAGCGCGTAGCAGGGCCCGCCGTTCGCATCGCACGCAATCGTCGTCAACAAGCCGTCACCGAGCCTCGGTCGCTTCGTGCCGGTGTTCATCAGCATGAAGGCGCCGGTGCCATACGTGTTCTTGGCCTCGCCCGGCGCCACACATCCCTGTCCGAACAGCGCGGACTGCTGGTCACCTGCCACACCGGTGATCGGTAACGCAACGCCGAGGTGACGTACACTCGCGACGCCGAAATCGCCGCGCGACGTGCGCACGTCCGGCAGCATCGCGCGCGGCACGCCGAACAGTTCGCAGAGTTCGTCGCTCCATGCGTGCGTGTCGATGTCGTAGAGCATCGTGCGGCTCGCATTCGTCGGGTCGGTGGCGTGCACGGCTCCGTCGGTGAGTTGCCAGATCAGCCACGTGTCCACCGTGCCCGCCAGCAGTTCACCATTGAGGGCGCGCTTCATCAGGCCGCCGTTGCTGCGCAACAGCCACTCGATCTTCGTCGCGCTGAAGTACGCATCGAGTACGAGGCCCGTCCGCTGCGCGATAAAATCCTTCGAGCCGGCCAGCGCCACACACCGATCGGCGGTGCGACGATCCTGCCACACGATCGCGCGATGCACCGGCACGCCGGTGGCCTTGTCCCAGACGACGACGGTTTCGCGCTGGTTCGTGATGCCGATGCACTCCGGCGTCACTGCCGCAGCCGCAAGCGCCTCACGCGCCGCATCGAGCGTGGCGCGCAGCAGGTCGGCCGGTTCATGCTCCACCCAGCCTGGCTTCGGAAAGTGCTGTGCGAATTCGCGATAACCGCGACCGAGCACGCGGCCGTCAGCCGCAATCACGAGCGCGGTCGAACCGGTCGTTCCCTGGTCGAGTGCAAGGACGGAGCGCATCAGGCGGTGAAGTGATATGGTGGATGAAAGACGCCGCTGTCAGTCACGATGGCAGTCACGAGTGCGGCCGGCGTCACATCGAACGCCGGATTGTGCACGGTCACATGTCCCGGCGCGGTCGCGACGCCGCCCATCGCGCGCACCTCACTTGCCTCGCGCATCTCGATCTCCATCCCGTCACCGTGTGGTGTGTGCGGATCGAGGGTGGAGCGCGGCGCGAGCACATAGAACGGAATGCCGTGATGTCGTGCGAGCACGGCGACGCCGTACGTGCCGATCTTGTTCGCTACATCGCCGTTGGCTGCAATGCGATCGGCGCCGACCAGTACCGCATCGATGACACCCGAGCGCATCACACTCGCCGCCATGCCGTCGGTGATCAACGTCACCGGCACACCCGCGCGATCCAGCTCCCACGCCGTCAATCGTGCCCCCTGCAGCAGGGGGCGCGTTTCGTTCGCATAGACGCGAATCGTCTCGCCTCGCGCATGCAACGTGTAGATCGGCGCCAGCGCCGTGCCGATTCCGGCGGTCGCCAGCGCACCCGCATTGCAGTGTGTCAGCACCGTCATGCCGGAACGCAGCAGCGTCGCGCCGGACACACCGATGCGTGCGCACATCGCGATGTCGTCGTTGAGGATCGTGCTCGCTTCCGTGCGCATCGCCGTGGCGCGAACGGTCGGCGACGCGCCGCCCACCTGCCCTGCTGCGAGCACACGATCCACCGCCCACGCCAGGTTCACGGCCGTCGGTCGAGCCGAACGCAGCGCCGTCGCGGCGGTCGCCATGTCAGCGTCGAAGGTGGCCGGGCCTTCGATGGCGGCACGCTCGGCCAGCACTGCCAGGCCCACCGCCCCGGCCACACCGAGGGCCGGAGCCCCTCGCACACGCAACGACTGGATCGCGTCCACCATCTCCGGCAACGTCGTCAGCGCGAGTTCGACCAGCGCGCCCGGAAGCCGCGTCTGGTCGATGATCCGCAGTTCGCAGCCATCGTCCGGAAAGGTGACTGCCGACAACGGTTGGTTCACGTTCGCGACCGGCGCGCGCTCAGCGGAAACACTGCGGATACGACGGATCGGCGCCGGTAATCGCAGGCCGGTCCTTGCGCGTCGCGATCGCCATCATCACATCGTGAATGAAGCGCCCGAGGCGTGCCGAGTGTTCGTATTCGATGTACTGCGGCTCGTCGGTCAGTTGGTGATAGTCCTGCGCGTAGCCAAGTGAGAAGTAGGTGACGGGAATGTCCTTGCGGACGTAGTTCACCTGGTCGCTGCGGCAGAATCGATTGAGCGGATTGGCCGTCACATCCCACGACTTGTCGAGTGCCATCACCTCGGTGCGCGTCGCGTTCACCGAGTCGATGATGTCGCCGAACTCGCGCGAGAGACGGCGCGCGCCGAGGGTCTGCACCGATGCTGGTCCGCCGAACTTCACCTGGTCCACTCGCCCCTTGCCGAGCATGTCCATGTTGTGCGCCGCGACGATCTGCGTCAGCGGCACGGTCGGATGATCGACGAACCACGACGACCCGAGCAGCCCCGCCTCTTCGCCCTGATGCGACACGAAGATGATCGACCGCTTCGGCTTCTCGGCCGCGAACTGCTCCGCAATTTCGAGCAGCACCACCGTGCCCGAGCCGTCGTCATCGGCACCGTTGAAGATCGAGTCGCGTCGCGCCGGACGCACACGGCGCGCGGCCGCAATCAGCGAATCGATCTGCGTCTGCTGCACCGCGGTCGGGGCGCAGGCACCGTCGTTCGCGCCTTGCTTGCGCGTGACCGTGTTCACGGCGCGCAGTGAATCGTGATCAACGGCGACCGGGCTCGTGCCGACGTGATCGTTGTGCGCGCCGACCAGGACGTATTCCGACGCGAGTGTCGGATCGGAGCCAGGCAGCACGGCGATGACGTTGCGCGCCGGTGCCGCAGACGGTTTCCACGCATACGTCCACGCACCCGATACCGGTGCGCCTGCCGTGCCGACCGTCACCTGATCGAGAGCGCCGCCGAACAGCTGCGCCGCCACGGCATTTGAGATGGTCGCGGCGCCAACACCATTCGTGACGGGTGCCGGCCGCATCGTCGGGCGCGACGTGAACGCGGAAGAAATCGTGGCCGGTGACATCGCGTCGAGACCCACGATCAGCACGCCGACCGCCCCCGCGTCCTGCGCGCGCGT
>JACMLX010000037.1 GCA_014379355.1 Gemmatimonadaceae bacterium | reverse complement strand
GTCGGCTGGCTGAACTGCCATCGTGAACTGCTGTTGTGACGAGAGAGTGGGAGACCGGAGAGTGCGTCGCGCTCACAGCTCCTTTTTTTTGCGCGCCATCGTCAACTGCTTTGGATGTGGAGGGCACGGAGCGCACTGAGGGCGTCGCTTTCAGCGATCCGTGAGCCGCGCATCATCGCTGACTCCTTGATGGAACTGCTGTTCCCAAATTACATCGTTGCGCGGAGGGCAGACCGTCGCGACGGGAGCACTCCGTGCGCTCGGTGCCCTCCGCTCCATGCAGTTGACGTACTCCGAATATCTTGAGTGAATGAGCAGAACACACGTCGCCCTTCTGCGAGGCATCAACGTCGGCAAGGCGAAACGCATCGCCATGTCGGACCTGAAGCGGGTGGTGGAGAGCGTCGGGTGTACGGATGTACGGACGTTGCTCAACAGCGGCAATGTCGCGTTCACGACGCGCAGGAAGATCAGTGGCGACAGCCTGCGGAAAGCCATCCTTGCGGATACCGGCGTCGACGCACGCACCATCGTGCTGACCGCCTCGGACGTGGACACGATCATGCGCGAGAATCCGCTCACCGGAATCGCCACCGACCCGACGCGCCTGGTGGTGTATGTGCCGGTTGACGGCGTGCACCTCGCGAAGATGGCCGAGCTGCAGGCGCGCGACTGGTCGCCCGAAGTGATGGCCGTCGGGTCGCGCGCCGCGTATGTCTGGAGTCCTGACGGGCTGCTCAACGGCCAGCTGTTCGAGCTGGTCGGCAAACACGTCAAGGACGCTGTCACGGCCCGCAACTGGGCCACCATGACGAAGCTGCAAGCGCTGCTTGCATCGACGTAGCCGGGCTGCACGATCAGCGGCCGTCACCACACGCGTCGCCAAGTGAGGCGTATTCCCGGGGCAGCCCCCTAGTTTTCCGTTGCCACCGTTCCGACGGCACGACGCCGTGGACGTGCGCTACCCATCCCGTTGGAGCCACGCATGTCCATGTTCCGCCCGCTTGCCCGTGCAGTGCCGTTTCTCGTCGCGGCGCTGCCGCTGGCGGCACAGTCCGCGACGCAGCCCGTCGTGAAGTCGATGGCGTCACCGATGCTCACGGTTGCGGGCAGGCAGTTTCGCGACCTGAATCGGAACGGTACGCTGGAGCCGTATGAAGACTGGCGCCTGACGTCTGCCGCGCGCGCGACTGATCTCATCGGTCGCATGACGCTGGAGGAGAAGGCGGGTGCGGCCGTGCACGGCTCGCTGTCGGGCGGTGGCGCCAATCCGATGGGCGGAAGCACGTACGACACTGTCGCGGCGACGAAAGCCATCCTCACGCGCAACGTGAACAGCATGATCACGCGCCTGTCGACGACACCGGCGGCGTTCGCGGAACAGAACAACACGCTGCAAGGCATCGCGGAACGTGGCCGACTCGGTATTCCACTCACCATCAGCACCGATCCGCGCAACCACTTTCAGGCATCGGCCGGCGCCAGCGTCTCGGCCTCCGGATTTTCGCAGTGGCCCGAGACCCTCGGCCTCGGTGCACTCGACGATCCCACACTCGTCAAGCGCTTCGCGACGATTATTCGGCAGGAGTATCGCGCCGTGGGCATCCAGATGGCGCTCTCACCGCAGGCCGACATCGGCACCGAACCACGATGGGCGCGCATCACCGGCACGTTCGGCGAAGACCCGGTGCATGTCGGTGCACTCGTGACGGCGTACACGCAGGGAATGCAGGGCAGCAGCACCGGACTCACGCGTGCTGGCGTCGCGACGATCGTGAAGCACTGGGTCGGCTACGGTGCGTCGGTGGATGGCCTCGATGGTCACAACTATTACGGCCGCTTCGCACGATTCCCCGGTGGACGCTTCGACGACCATGTGAAGCCGTTTCTCGGCGCGTTCGCCGCTGGCGTCGTGGGTGTGATGCCGACGTACGACATTCTCGATGGCCTCAGCATCGATGGCACACCGGTGGAACCCGTCGGCGCCGGATTCAACACGCAGCTGCTCGCCGGACAGTTGCGTGGCAAGTACAAGTTCCGCGGAATGGTGTTGTCCGATTGGGCGATCACGCAGGACTGCGCGAATGAATGCATGACGGGTCAGCCGCGGCAGGCACCCTTCCAGATCGCAATGCCGTGGGGCGTGGAGTCGTTGACCAAGGCACAGCGTTTCGCGAAAGGCATGAATGCGGGCATCGACCAGTTCGGCGGCGTCGATGACGGGCAGCCATTCGTTGATGCGGTCAGGCCGCGACGATCACCGAGTCACGCCTGAACGAGGCTGTCGTGCGCATCATGGTCGTGAAGTTCGATCTTGGCCTGTTCGAGAATCCGTACGTCGATGCGGCGAAGGCGGGGACGATCGTCGGATCGCCGGCGTTCATGCGCGAGGCGCTCGCGGCACAGTCGAAAGCGGTCGTGATCCTGCAGAATTCACGTGGCGCGCGCATGGTGCCGGCCGGCGGCAAGGTGTTCTTGCGGGGCATTGCCGCGGCGGTGGCGACCGAGCGTGGATTCACGGTGGTCAACAGCGCGGAGCAGGCGGATGTCGCGGTGATTCGCATCAACTCACCGTATCAGGCGCTGCATCCGACATTCTTCTTCGGCAGTTTCCAGCACGAGGGGGATCTCGACTTCAAGGACAGTGACACCACATTCACGTTCGTGAAGGCGACGGCTGCGAAGGTGCCGACGATCGTCGTGGTGTATCTCGATCGTCCGGCGATCCTGACCGCGCTGGTCCCGCTCGCGAAAACCCTGCTCGGCGAATTCGGTGTCAGTGACGGGGCGCTGTTCGATGTGCTGAGTGGCAAGGTGCGCCCGACCGGCCGCCTGCCGTTCGAGCTGCCGCGCAGCATGGAAGCCGTCAACGCGCAGCAGAGCGACGTGCCGCACGACAGCAAGGCACCGTTGTTTCCCATCTGGTATCGTCTGCCGCAATGACACCGCCAGTGCGCGAGCACCGCAGCATTCCCCACCACCCGACATCGGACGCGATGGATCAGCTCACCCTCGATTTCTGGAACGCCGCCAAGGGCTGGGGCTCGGCGATGAACCTCGTATTCACGGTGGCCAGTGCCGAGGAAGTGTGCTGCGAAGTCGAGATCGGAGCACAACACCTGCAGCCGTTCGGCATCGTGCATGGAGGCGTGTATTGCGGGATCATCGAACAGGCGACGTCGATGGGTGCCACGATGTTCGTCGCACCGCTCGGGCAGCAGGCCGTCGGGCTCGAGAATGCGACGTCGTTCATCCGTGCCGTGACCGGCGGAACGCTGCGCGCCGTGGCACGCCCGGTGTCGCGCGGGCGCACGAACCAGGTGTGGGAAGCATGGATCCATGACGATCGCGATCGCCTCGTCAGTCAGGGGCGCGTGCGGTTGCAGAACATTGCGTCACGACCGACGGAGTAGACGACGATGCGCGCACGAATCGCCCGACGCAGCGCCGCAGCGCTCGCCCTTCGATGGCATGCCGGGACCGGTGCACTCGTCGCCCTCACTGCCGCACTGACGCTGGCGGGTGCACTGCCGGCACTCACACTCCTCGGCGGCACGTCGATGACGCCATCGCTCACCATGGCGCTCGGTGACAGCCCGACGCTGCTCGCCGACTGGGGCGCGAGGGCCGTCGTCTGGCCGCAGGTTCAACAGCTCGCCGTGCTGCAATTGCTGTCGATCGTCCGTGGTGCGACGCTGCTGACGCTTGCCGTCGGCGCGGCGACGTTGCTGGCACTGCATCTCGCGCGCACGGCGGCACGCAGTGGAGAAGTGGTGGTGGCACGCGCCGTCGGCGCGTCGCGGAAGGACGTCTTCGGGGCGATGGTGCTGGAGGCAAGCGCACTCGCGGGCGTCGCGCTGTTCAGCGGCATGCTGCTCGCGCTCGCGACGGTGGTGGCGATTCGCGCAGCGTGGCCCGGCCATGTCGACGCCGCGAACCTGGTGCTGAGTGGCGCGGGCACGCTCGGCATCACGGCTCTCGTGATGGTCGCACCGTTGATGCTCGTGCGCGCGCTCACCACCACGCGCCTCGTCGATGACGATCGGCGTCCGCTGACGCTGATCATTCCCGCACTGCAGCTCGGCGCGGCGCTGGTGGTGCTGGCCGGTGGTGCGACGCTGCGCGGCGTGATGCGGCTGCAGACGCGAGAGATCATGGCTGTCGAGGGCTCGACGACTCGCGTGCAGGACGTGAGGGCGACGGAGCCGAACCGCCTGCATCGCGCGCAGCAGTTCGCGCACTTCCTGGCCGAACGACACGCCGCCGATCCGTCGGTGTTGGTGAGCCTCGGTTCGAACGGTGTGCACCGCGGACTTGGTGCCGTTGCCCAGGCCACCAGCGATTGCGGCAAACGCTGTACGACCGGTACGGTCGTGCGTGGCGCGACCGAGGACGTCGCGCATCATGCCGTGAGCGGCGATACGTTCGCGCTTGGCGGGTTGCGCGTGCTGAGCGGACGCGTGTTGGGTGATGCCGATCGCTGGGACAGTCCGCTGGTGGCCGTCGTGAATGCGTCGCTCGCGAACGCGATGTTCGCGCGCGGTGATGCCGTCGGCAGGCGCATCCAGCTCACGGCGCTCGACAATCAGTGGTTCGAAGTCGTCGGCGTCGTCGACGATGCGCCGGCACGCGGGCTCGGCGCCGTGATGCAGCCGGCGCTCGGTGTGTATGTGAGCATCCTGCAGCAACCGGTGTCGCTACTCGAAGTCGGCACCGCGCGGACCGGTATTCCGCCGAACACACTGCACGGCATCGGACAGGTCCGCGGCGACGCGACGTCGATCGCCGGCCTGCTCGCCACCGACACGCGTGTGCTCGGATGGTTCACCACCCTGCTGCTCGGCATGGGTGTCATCACCGCGATCATCGCCGTCGGCGGCCTGCTCGTCATGCTCGGCCTCTGGCTGGAGTCGCAGAAGCGTGAGCTCGGCGTACGGCGTGCCGTGGGCGCGCGCCGTCGCGACGTCCACAGCCTCGTGCTCAGCCGCGCCCTGCTCGTCGCCGGCGGCGGTTCACTGTTCGGGGCGTGGCTCGGTCAGATCGCGTGGGATGTGCTGCCGCGGGTGGTGCCGGGCGCACCGATGTTCGACGGCGCGGCTGTCATGCAGACCGCGGTGGCGCTGTCGGCGCTCACGCTGAGCGTCGCGTTCCTCCTCGCGTATCGCTTCACGCGGACGCCGGTCAGTGCGCTGCTGCTCGTGACCGACTGAATTCCGCTCGCTTCTGCCGTCGTCACCACTGTTCACGCGGGGACCGCGGGGGGCGCGGGGAAGGACAACTGCAAAACGCTGTTGGAACAGCGTCTCGCGCGCGCAGTTCCAACAGCGCTTGATCTTCCCCGCGTCCCCCGCGAGCCCCGCGTGAAAAGCGTTGAACGCACTGATGCGCCACGAGCGGCGCTACGCGAACGTCAGCGCTTCCCGACCACCTGGATTGCGCCAGCTGCGTTGTTGGTGCCGAACAGCGTCGTCGCGTCGCTGGCGGAGAGGTAGCGTATCTCCTTGATCTGCGAGAGCGTGATGTCCTCGAGCGTGCGCACGCCGCCCATCTTCTGGTTGTCCAGATAGACCTGGATCTCGTTCGCCGTCACGTCCTGCGAACCATCGGCGCCACTCGACGCACCACTGGAGCGCACGCGGAACATCGCGGGACGCAGCCGCTGCACGATGCCGTACGCCGTCGGTACGGTGCCGCCAAGTGCCGCGATCTCCTCCTCGGTGATCAGATTCGCACGACCCTTCGGCTTCGGTTTCGGGGCGGCCGCCTTGGTGGAATCCTGCGCGCTCACACAGGTCGGCGTGGCCACGACGAGACACAGCTGCAGTGCGACGAATCCGGCGGAACAGAGGCGAAACGCGCGCATCGAGAAACTCCCGGGTGGACATGGTGAACGGACCAACACCCACGGAGCTTCTCCCACACCCCGCGCGATCGCAAGCGGTCGCCGACGCTGCCGCATCAGCACGGTCCCGTCAGCCTGCGTAATCTGTGGGTCCGGGCCACCGTCATCGGGCTCGCAAGTCTCCGGCTTCAATCCGTCCGCCATGCTCCGACTCCGTTCGCTTCGCGCGCTGCTGCTGCCCCTCGCCCTCGTCAGCTCGGCACCACGGCTCGGCGCACAGCGTGCGCGCGCCGCTCGTGGCACCGATCCCGCTGCGAGCCCGGCGATCGACAGCACACTGCTTGGCTCCATGAAGTACCGGCTCATCGGTCCATATCGCGCCGGTCGGTCGACGGCCATCGCCGGTGTCGCCGCGCAGCCATTCCTCTTCTACTCGGGCAGTACCGGCGGCGGCGTCTTTCGTACCGAGGACGCGGGCCAGAGCTGGCAGCCGATCACCGACAAGTTCTTCGGCGGTGTGATCGGGTCGATCGACGTCGCAGATTCGGATCCGAACGTGATCTATGTCGGCACCGGCTCGCAGGATGTGCGCGGCAACTCGTCCACCGGACGTGGCATGTGGAAGTCCACCGACGCCGGTCGCACCTGGGCGTTCAGCGGCCTGCGCGAAACAGGTGCCATCGGCCGCATCGTCGTCCACCCCACCAATCCGGATCTGGTCTACGCCTCGGCGCTCGGCCATCCGTTCGGCAGGAATCGCGAACGTGGCATCTATCGCTCGAAGGATGGCGGCACGACGTGGCAGCAGGCGTTGTACCTGAACGATTCCACCGGCGCCAGCGAACTGGTGATGCACCCGGGCAATCCGCGCATCCTCTTCGCCGGCATGTGGCGCGCCGAGCGCAAGCCGTGGACGATGATTTCCGGTGGCCCGGAGAGTGGCGTGTATCGCTCGCTCGATGGCGGTGACACCTGGACGAAACTCGGTGGCGGATTGCCGACAGGCCTCGTCGGCAAGGTCGGCATCACGATCTCGCCGGTGAACCCCGATCGTGTCTGGGCGCTGGTCGAGGCAGAACCGGCCGGCGGACTCTATCGCAGCGACGATGGGGGCACCACGTGGACGCGTGTGAACGCCGAGAACAAGATCCGGCAGCGCGCGTGGTACTACTACCGCATCGTGGCCGATCCGCAGAACGAGAATCAGGTCTGGCTGATGAGTGTGCAGCTGCACAAATCGGTGGATGGTGGCAAGACCTTCGAAGCCGTCACCGTACCTCACGGGGATACACACGACCTGTGGATCAATCCGACCAATCCCCGCATCATGGGCCTGAGCGACGATGGCGGATCGGTGGTGTCGCTGACCGGCGGCAAGACGTGGAGCAGCATGAACCTGATGGCGACGGCCGAGATGTACGATGTGATCGTCGACCACGCCTTCCCGTATCGCGTGTACACCGCGCAGCAGGACAACACGTCGATTTCCGTTCCGTCGTTTCTCGATGCGAACACGCTGCATCCGATGAACGCGTGGATGAACGCCGGCGGCTGCGAGACCGGGCCCGTGGCGCTGCATCCGGACCACCCCGAGGTGATCTACGGCGGCTGTTATGGCGGCGCGATCAACCGCTACGAACCAAAGCGCGATACACGCCGCGATGTGATCACGTATCCGCAGCAGCAGGTGGGGCAGAGGGCGTCCGTGCTCAAGTATCGCTTTCAGTGGGTCGCACCGATTCTCGTATCCCGGCATGATCCGAATGTCGTGTATCATGCCTCGCAGGTGCTGCACCGCACGCGTGACGGCGGCAACTCGTGGACGGTGATCAGCCCGGACCTGACGACGAACGACAGGTCGACGCAGAACATGGCCGGCGGTCCGATCAACGGCGATCAGACCGGTGTCGAGATGTTCAACACCATCTTCGCACTCGGCGAGGATCCGAGGGACGCGAAGACGCTGTGGACGGGCAGCGACGATGGGCGCGTACACATCACGCGTGACGCTGGCACGACCTGGACAGACGTCACGCCGACTGACATGCCGAAGTTCGGGACGGTCAATCGCATCGACGTGTCGCGTCACGTTGCGGGGCGCGCGTACATCGCCGTGCATCGTTACCGGCTGGACGACTACACGCCGTATGCCTGGCGCACGGACGACTACGGCCGCACGTGGACACGCATCGCAGATGGAACGAACGGAATTCCGCGGGACTTTCCGGTGCGCGTCGTGCGCGAGGATGCGACGCGTGCTGGATTGCTCTTCGCTGGCACGGAATTCGGCATGTTCGTGTCGGTCGACAACGGCGCGCACTGGCAGTCGTTCCAGCGTAACCTGCCGATCGTGCCGATCAGTGATATCCAGCTGTACAACGACGACCTGATCGTCGGCACGCAAGGCCGTTCGCTCTGGATTCTCGATGATCTCTCACCGTTGCAACAACTTGCGGCAGCGAAGCCAGTGGCGGCAATGCACCTGCACCAGCCGCGTAATGTCGTGCGCGCCGATCGAATGCAGGGTGGTGGAGCCGGTGGTCGTGAGGCGCCGCTCGATGCACCGCCGAATGGCGCCGTGTTTCATCTCGTGCTGCGCGACAGTGTGACGACGCCATACACCGTCGAGGTGCGCACGGCGGCGGGCACCGTGGTGCGAACGCTGACCACCGACACGACCGAAAGCCGCCGCCGGCAGCAGCCGGTGTTGCCGGTGAAGGCCGGTGCACACGCGGTGGTGTGGGATCTCACCTGGCCGGGACCGTTGATGGCACCTGACCAGGTGTTGTGGGGCTACACCGGCGGCATCCGCGTCGTGCCGGGTGACTACCAGGTGCGCCTCATTGCAGCAGGAGTGACACAGGCGCGGCCGTTCACGGTGCTGCCCGACCCGCGCCTCACCGATGTCTCGGCCGCCGACTTCGCCGCACAGTTCGAAACCGCACGTCAGCTGCGCGACACACTCGAGTCGCTCAATCGCTCACTGGAGACGATGCGCGGCGTGCGTGCCCAAGCGCGTGCGAGTCTGGATCAGGCGACGAAAGCCGGCGTCGCGAGTGAGCTGGCAGCACTCGCCGCCGCGCTCGAGTCGCGCCTCGACTCACTCGAGCAGTTGATGACCGAGCCGCGCATCAAGGTTGCGTACGACGTGTTGCGCTTCGGCGGGCGCCTCGACAATCAGCTGGCCGAGACGTACGCCAACGTCACCGGCACCAACGGGTACATCCATGGCGGTCCCGAAGGCCGTCCCACCGAAGGCGCCGTGCAGCGCAGCGGAGAACTGGTGCAGCAGTGGGCACCAATGCTGAAACGACTCGAGGATGTGCTGAACAGGGATGTCGCGGCCTTCAACGCAAAGGTCGCAGCACTCGGCGTCGCGCCGATCGTGGTGCCGAAGAAGCTGAAGCCGATTGCAGCGCTCCGTTTCTAGACACTCATCGCGGCCTTTGTTGGAGGCGGAGCGCACGGAGGGCACGGAGTGCGCCGATTGCAACGCTCGTCGCGAGCGGAGGCATCACTGACGTTCTTGTGGCGGTAGCACGGTGAGTTCGGGGAGTGCTTTCGTTGCATCGATCTTCGCCGCTCGCGAGCTCGCTGACTTTTTTGGGTGAGGAGCGCACGGAGGTCACGGAGCGCGCCAGTTGCAGCGTCCGGCGCAGCGCGGTACGCCACAGACCTTTTTTGGAACTGCCGTTCCCAAATCATCATCGACTCGCGATGGGCAGGCGTCGAGCCGCGCGCACTCGGTGTGCTCCGTGCCCTCTTCGCCCAAAGAGGTCAGCGATCCGCAGCAGGATACGGAGCGTCGCAACCGACGCACTCCGTGTGCTCCCCGTGCGCTACATCCAAAGGCTCTTCACGGAGCCGCGTGAGTCGGAAGCGGTCGCACGGCGGCAACGCCCGACGCTGGAGCGGAATCCCGATTGACATTCTCGGCTTTGGGTGCCATTCTGGTCTCGTCCGCTTCTTGATAGCCATTCTCATCTACCACCATGCCCTTGTTTCCCCGCCGTTTCGCACCTGTTGCCGCCATCGCGCTTATCGCGTCGTCGCTCGCTGTCACGGAGGCGCTTGCGATGCAGCAGCCTGGCGCCAAACCCGACACCACTCCGGCACGCACGCCCGCCACGCTCGCCAAGGTCACCGTCTCGGACAGTGCCCGCCGACGTACGTCATACGCGGTGCGGCGGACCAGCAGCGCCACCCGCACCGATGTGCTGCTTCGCGATGTGCCGCAGTCGGCGACGGTCATCAGCCGCACGCTGATCTCGGACCAGGCGATGCAGGGCATGGCGGACGTGGTGCGCTACGTGCCGGGCATCACCATGGGTCAGGGCGAGGGCCATCGTGATGCACCGACGATTCGCGGGCAGAGCACCACCGCCGACTTCTTCATCGATGGCATTCGCGATGATGCGCAGTACTACCGCGACGTGTACAACGTCGATCGTGTCGAGGCGCTCAAGGGTCCGAATGCCATGACCTTCGGTCGCGGCGGTGGCGGTGGTGTGATCAATCGCGTGACGAAGGATGCACAGTGGACGTCGACGCGCAGCCTCTCGCTCACCGGCGGCAGTTTCGATCAGCGGCGCAGCGCGCTCGATGTCGGTCAGGGCCTCACGACACATCTCGCCACGCGTCTCAACGCGCTGTACGAGAACTCCGCCACCTTCCGCCAGCAGTCGGGCGGTGAGCGTATCGGCATCAATCCCACCGCCTCGCTGCTGCTCGGTGCGACGATGGTCCATGTCGGCTACGAATTCTACAGCGACCGTCGTGTGGTCGATCGCGGCATTCCTTCGTATCTCGGCGCACCGTCTCCGACGCCGATCGAGACATTCTTCGGCGATCCCGATCAGAGCCGCTCGCGTCTCGAAGCGCAGAGTGTCAGCGCGTCGATCGACCATCAGCTGTGGCGCGGCACCGAGCATGTCAGCCCCCTGCAGCTTCGCAATCGCTCGCGCGTCATGACGTACGACAAGTTCTACCAGAATGTCTTCCCGGGCGCGGTGAACGGCGCACTCGCGTCGGTGAACCTGCAGGGCTACAACAACGGCACCGATCGCCGGAACCTGTTCAACCAGACCGACCTCACTACCACGGTCACGCGCGGCGCACTGCGTCAGACGCTGTTGCTCGGCGCCGAGTTCGCGTCGCAGCGCAGTGACAACGTGCGGAACACGGCGTATTTCGGGGCTGCGGGCAGCACAGCCACGTCCTTCGCCGTGCCATTCACCGCACCGGCGGTGTCGACACCGGTGAGTTTCCGGTACGGCGCAACCGATGCGAACAGCCGCACCACGTTCACGACGCAGGCCGTGTACGCACAGAACCAGGTTGAAGTCGGGTCGCACGTGCAGGGCATCCTCGGGCTGCGACTCGATCACCTGACGCTCGACTATCACAACAACCGCAACGACCAGCGACTGTCACGCACCGACGTGCTCGCGTCACCGCGTGCGGGCCTCGTGATCAAGCCCGTGGTGGCGCTGTCGATCTACGGCAGCCTCGGTGTGTCGTACCTGCCGGGCAGCGGTGACCAGTTCGGATCACTCACCGCCACCACACAGACGCTCGAGCCGGAGCAGTTCACGAATCGTGAAGTCGGCATCAAGTGGGACGCGCGCCAGGACCTGGCACTCACCGCCGCGGTGTATCGCCTCGATCGCACGAACACCACCGCGCCCGATCCCGTGCTGGCCGGCGTGGTCGTGCAGACCGGTGCGCAGCGCACGACGGGCTGGGAAATCGGGGCGAGCGGTTCGCCGACCGCGAAGTGGCAGATCGCCGGCGGCTACGTGAATCAGGTGGCGCGGATCATGTCGCGCACCAGTGCCGCCGCCGCGGGAGCTCGCGTCCCACTCGTTCCGCGCTGGACGCTGTCACTCTGGAATCGCTACCAGATCGTGCCCCGCGCCGGCGTCGGTGTCGGCATCGTGCAGAGCGCGAAGATGTTCGCAGCCATCGACAATACTGTCATACTCCCCGCGTTCACCCGAGTGGACGGCGCGGCGTTCCTCACCCTCACGAAGGCGCTGCGAGCGCAGGTCAACGTCGAGAACGTGTTCGACACCCGCTACTACGCGACGTCGCAGGGCAACAACAACATCATGCCCGGTTCGTCACGCCTTGTGCGCGTGTCGATGAACGTCGTGCCGTAACAGCGTTGGAGCGGAGGTCACGGAGAACACGGAGTGCGCCGGTTGCGGGGCTCCGTGTTTTTCGTTTCTTCACCGACGTTGGGGGGATAGTCCGGGGAGATCGGGGAGTGCGTCGATTGCAACGCTCCGTTTTTGTGTAGCATCGCTGACTTTTTTGGGGGCGGAGCGCACGGAGGTCACGGAGTGCTACGGTTGCAACGATCGTCCCCGCGCGCGACATCGGTGACTTTTTGTTGGAATTGCTGTTCCCAAAACAGCTTCGGGGCGCGTTGGGCAGAGAGTGGCGTAGCGCCCCTCCGTGCGCTCCCCACCCCAATAAGTCAGCGATCAGCCGTCATGCACGGCTCGTTGCAACCGGTGCACTCCCCGGCCTCGCCGTCCTCCCATCCAAAGGCTCGAAATGC
>JACMLX010000293.1 GCA_014379355.1 Gemmatimonadaceae bacterium | reverse complement strand
TTCACGGCGCGGCCACCGCGGCCAGGATGCGCCGCACGATTTCATCACTCGAGATGTTCTGCGCTTCCGCCTCGAACGTCGTGATCACTCGATGCCGCAGCACGTCCGGTGCGATCGCCTTCACATCGTCCGGCAGCACGAACGAGCGGCCGCGCAGATATGCGTGCGCCCGCGACGCCTGCGCCAGCGCGATGGTCGCGCGCGGCGAGGCACCATACTCGATCAGCGGCACGAGCCCGGGCAATCCCGCTTCCGCCGGGACTCGCGTGGCATGCACCAACTCCACGATGTAGTCCATGATGCGTTCATCGAGATGCAGCGCAGCGATTTCCTTGCGCGCCGCGAGAATCGTCTGCGGCGAGGCGGCGACCGTGATCGGAATCTCCTCACCCGACGACATGCGTCGCATGATCTCCTTCTCTTCGGCGCGCGTCGGATACTCCACGCGCAGCTTCAGCATGAAGCGATCGATCTGCGCTTCCGGCAACGGATACGTCCCTTCCTGCTCGATCGGATTCTGCGTCGCGAGCACGAGGAATGGCTCGGCGAGCGGATACGTCGTGCCGCCGATGGTCACCTGCCGTTCCTGCATCGCTTCGAGCAACGCCGCCTGGACCTTGGCGGGCGCGCGATTGATCTCGTCGGCCAGCACGATGTTGGCGAAGATCGGCCCGCGCTTGGTGCGGAATTCTCCCGACGCCTGATCGAAGATCTGCGTGCCGACGACGTCGGCCGGCAACAGGTCGGGCGTGAACTGAATCCGGCGAAATGTCGTGTGGATGGTCTCGGCCAGCGTGCGCACAGTCAGTGTCTTGGCGAGACCAGGCACACCCTCGAGCAGCACATGACCACCGGTCAGCAGGCCGATCATCAACCGCTCGACCATCACATCCTGTCCCACGACCCGACGCGCCACCTGTGTCAGAATCGCCTGCACCGCTGCTACCCCCGTCGGGGCGGATGCGGGAAGTGGCACCGCCGTCATTCGCGCGTTCTCCAGCCTGAAAGTGATGTCCCGCCCATTGTCTCCCTGCACCTACTCGCGAACGCCGCCGCGGATGGCGAGGCCGCGCAACTCGGTCTGCGACAACGGACGCCACTTGCCGGGCGCCAGATCGCCCAGGCCGACCGGACCGAACTTGACCCGCGTCAGCTTGTCGACCGTCAGGCCGACCGCCTCACACAGACGACGGACCTCCCGGTTTCGTCCCTCATGCAGCGTCAGTGTGAGCAGCCACCGGCTGCGTCCGAGTTTGTCCACGTGTGCCGCATCTACTAACACGAGGCCCTCGTCGAGTTCCACTCCGGACTGCAGTTCATCGAGGGCTTCCATCGCAGCGCCCTGCACCACCGCCTCATACGTGCGTGACACTTCCCGGCTCGGGTGGGTCAGCAGGTGAGCCGCACGACCATCGCTCGTCATCACGAGCACACCTTCGGTCATGTAGTCCAGGCGCCCGACATAGGTCAGCCCCGCCACGTTCGGCACGAGATCGAAGACCGTGTCTCGACCTTCCGGATCCGTGCGCGTCGTCACGACACCCGCAGGCTTGTTGAGCACGAGCCAGGTGACCGTATCGGCCATCTTCACGCGCTTGCCGTCCACCAGCACTTCATCGCGCAACGGATCGACACTCGAGCCCAGCGTGGCCACGGTGCCGTTGACCGTCACCTGGCCATTGGTGATCAGCGTTTCCGCCTGACGACGCGACGTGACGCCGGCGCGCGCAAGAAATCGCTGCAGCCGCATCGCTTCGCGCGCATCCTTGGGCGTCTTGACCACCGTCGGTTCGAGCGGCGCATCGGCGCGTGCGGCGCCGGGAGCCGGTTTCTTGCGCGGACTGCGCTTGCGCGGATCACGCGCATCCGGGCCGAGTGGTGTACGGGTACCCTTGGCCGCCGGTCGCTCCGGTGGCTTCACGCCGCGCGGCTTCGGCGCTGCCGGCTTGCCAGTGCCGGCGCGTCGAGGCGGACGCCCGGTCACAGCGGCTGCGGCGCAGGCCGCAATGCAATCGCCAGCTCATCCGCACGCGGCAACTCTTCCAGATGTCGCAGCGCGAACTGCTCCAGAAACAACGGCGTCGTCCCGTACAACAGCGGACGCCCCAGCCCTTCGGCCCGACCCACGACGTCGATCAGCGCGCGCTCCTGCAACGATTTGAGAATCGAACCCACCGCGACTCCGCGAATCTCCTCCACTTCCGTGCGGCCGATCGGCTGACGATACGCGATGATGGCGAGTGTCTCGAGCGCTGCGGCTGACAATCGCTGCGGCCGCGCCGCCAACTGCGCACGCTCGATCGCTTCGGTGTACTCGGCACGCGTCAGGATCTGCCAGCCGCCACCGATTTCGGCCAGCTCCACGCCGTGCCCATCTACGTCGTAGTGCTCGCGCAACGTGTCCAGCGCCGAGGCTACCTCGGCCGGACTCGCTTCCGGCGCCAGGGCACTCAACTCTTCGACCGGGATCGGTCGCGGGCTCGCGAAGAGCGCCGCTTCAAGCAGCTTCACCAGGGGAATCATGTTCTATCTCGACAGACGCAAATGGGCGCGGCTGCGCAAGCCGCAGCTCGCCCAGCTTTGCCAGCTCCAGCAATGCAAGCAACATGGACAGGATCTGCCACGGCTCCGCATCGCGTGCCACCAACTCGCCCCAGCGCGCATTGCGCCGTTCGGCGATCAGACTCCGCACCATCGCGATCGCACCCGCCACATCGAGCGTGCGCGCCACGACCGTGTGCACGGTCGGCTCCCTCGTCACCCGCAGGATGCGATCGACGGCAGTGAGCAATTCACCGAGCGAGAGCGCCAGCGGTGCGGCGACCGTTTGTCCTGACTCGGGCAGATAGGCGCGCGCGAACCGGCTCCGACGTTCGTCACCGCGTCGCTCCAGAATGTCGACCACTTCACGCATCTGCTGATACTCCAGCAACCGACGCACGAGCTCTGCGCGCGGATCCTCCCACGTCTCCGTCTCGCCATGCCGCGGCAACAGCATCTGCGCCTTGATGCGGAGCAGCCGCGCCGCCAGTTCCAGATACTCGGCCGCGTCGTTCAGCTGCAGCACACGGATGCGGAGCAGGAACTGCTTCGCGATGTGCGCGATCGGAATATCATAGATGTCGACCTTCTCATCGCGAATCAGCGAGAGCAGCAGGTCGAGCGGTCCCGCATAGGCGGGCAGGTCCACGATGAAGCCGACCGGGACGACAGGCTCGGCGTCCGCACCTGCGGCACCATGCGTGGCATCGACCTCGACCATGTCGTTCATGCGTTTGCGGCCCGCGCCTGTGCGACCGCACAGCTGTCGGACGGATGCATCGAACTCTGGTCGAGGAAGGCGGTCACGCGAAGCGGGACATGGGTGGGCTGACCGCCGAAGGGGCACAACAAGGCGTGGCGAAGTGCGCCGCAGCTTTCGGGCAGCATGGCAACCTAAGAGGCCTTCGGCGTATGGCCAAGACGATGCGCGCGATTGACAGCCTGAGCTGAGTGCCTATCTTTCGCGGTTCGCTCACGAAGGGCGAATGGTGTTCATTTTCTGAATTGGAGTCTTCGGTGCCGAATATCGCCTCCGCAAAGAAGAATATGCGGAAGTCGCGTGCCGCCCAGGCACGCAATCGCGCGCAGCGCTCAGCGCTGCGCACCGCCCTCAAGAAAGCCAAGGTAGAGGGTGCGTCGGCCGAGGTGCGTGGAATGGCCACCACGCTGCTGGATCGTGCGGCTCGCAAGGGTCTGATCCACAAGAACGCAGCTGCCCGGCAGAAGAGCCGGATGGCAAAGAAGGCAAATGCCGCGGCGGCCTGACCGTCGTTGCAGTCGATAGCATGACAAACGGGCGAACCTTCTGGTTCGCCCGTTTGTGTTTGAGCACTCGACGACTTGCTACAGAACGGCCAGCTCGCCGCCACACCGTTCGCAGTACCACTCCGTTGCATAATTCATCGTGCCGCATTCGGCGCATCGCAATGTTTTCGCTGCATCGCTGGACGTCGGCGTGACGGCTGCCACCGGCGCCGGTGTGTCCTGCACGATCCGCAGCACCGGCTGCTCGGCCGAGCGCGACGCCGTCGCGGTGGAGAGCACCGCCTGCGCTTCACTGCCGTTGTCTCGCGGCGCCATCGGTCGCGGTGTGCTGCGCAAGAAGCCGAGATCATCGAGCTGCGTGCGACGATCCATCAATTCCTGCGGCGGCGACGGCGGTGTGGGCCTGAACGTGCTGGGCGAGAGCGGCGGCGCCGGCGATTCGCTCATCGCGGCAAGGATCGCAGGCGTGGGCGATTCATCGCGCGCAGCGGCCATCGGAATACCGGCAGGCTCGCCAAGAGTGCGCGCTCTCTGCGCCGCTTCCGCAGTGGCCGCGAGACTGCGCTGCACGTTGCCGAGTTCCGCCGCGATGCCCTGACGCTCGCTGGCGAGTCGTCCGAGCAGCGCCTCGTGTCCAATGCGCACCTGGTCCCACTGCTCGCTGTCGTACTCACCAACCATGTGGCGCAGCTCACCTTCTGCGTGTTCATCACGACAGGTCTTCTCCTGCGCGGAGAGTGATGCATCGCGCGCCTGGTACTCCGCCAGCGCAGACTCGAGCGATGGCGTGTGCGCGGCGAACGCCTGCAGCACCGTACGCAGTCGACCGGTATAGTCACTGCGCACTTTCTCGAGCACGTGAACCGGCACGTCACTCTTCGACGCCAGGGCGGAAATCCATCCCTCGTACTTCGAGCGCTCGCCAATCAGCGCGCCGACAGCCTCGAGAGCGTTCGTCACGTCAGTCATTCCATGTCTCCTTGAGAGCGGCTCCCGTGAGCCGCATCGTGGCGGGCCCCACGCCGGGCCGCGCGCAGCGCATCACACGCTGCCGAATCCAACGTAACCACACTTCCGAGTTGTCGCGCCAGATGAATCATCAGGGCACCGTGCTCGAGGCTCTCCATGGCGAAGTGTGCCTCCTGCAGCGTGCGACCGAGCGCGACTGCACCATGATGCGCGAGCAATACCACATCGTGCGTTGCGAAGAACGGCGAGACCGCACGGCCAAGCTCTGCAGTACCGGGCTGCACATACGGCGCGACAGCCACCGTCCCGACGGTAAGCATGAGCTCGGCGAGAACACCGTCCGGTACTGCCTCACCGACCAGCGTGAATGCCGTCGCCGTGACGGGATGTGCGTGCACGACGGCGCCGATGTCGGGTCGCGCCGCGTAGGCCGACAGATGCAGTGCCAATTCGCTCGACGCACGATGCCTGCCGGACAACTGTTCACCCGTCATCGACACTTCGACCAGATCGTCCGCATCGAGCAGCGCCTTCGAAAACCCGGCCGGCGTCACCAGCAAGCGATCCGAATCGATCCGGACCGACACGTTGCCGTCCTGGCCCGCTATGAGCCGGCGCGCCGACAGTGCATGGCACACCTGCACCACGGCTTCACGCACGGCGAAAGGCGCATGCAGGCGCGCGGACCGCGGCGGTGTCATCGGACGAATTTCATGACGCAATCGTGCGCGTGTGCACCTGACGTCCTGCCACGATGCACTGCGAGACCCGCCCGGAAAGCGTCGAGCCCAGCCACGGCGAGTTGCGGCCCTTCGACTTGAAGTCGGCGCCCTTCACCGTCCAGGAGGCAGTCGGATTCAACACGGTGACATCCGCGATCGCGCCGCGACGCAACGTGCCACCAGGCAGCCCGAACACGCGTGCCGGAGCACACGACATCTTGTCGACCAGCTGCGACAGCGAAATCACACCGGGCGCAACCAGCCACGTCATCAGTACCGACAGCGCCGTCTCGAGGCCGACGATACCGTTCGGTGCATCGGAGAACTCCCGATTCTTCTCGTCGTTGTGATGCGGTGCATGGTCGGTGGCGACACAATCGATCGTGCCATCCTTCAGTGCGGCCACCAGCGCGTCCACATCCTTCTGCGTGCGCAGCGGCGGATTCATCTTCGCATTCGTGTCGTATTGCCCGACACGGTCCTCGGTCAGCGTGAGATGGTGCGGACACACCTCCGCCGTCACCGGAATGCCCCGCTCCTTTCCCCAGCGAATCAATTCCACACTGCCCCATGTGCTCATGTGGCAGAGATGCACCCGACCACCGGTGCGCCGCGCGAGCAGGATGTCACGAATCACCATGATCTCCTCACTCTCCGAGGGGATGCCCTTGAGGCCGAGCCGCGCGCTGATCACGCCTTCATTCATCGCGCCGCCATGTGCGAGCGTCGGCTCCTCGCAATGATCCGCCACCGGAATGCCGAACGTGCGCGCGTATTCGAGCGCGGTGCGCATCAGTTGTGCACTCACCACCGGCCGGCCGTCATCACTCACGGCCACGGCGCCGGCCGCGACCATCTCACCCATCTCGCTGAGCTGCGCGCCATTCATGCCGACCGAGATCGATCCGATCGGATAGACGCGTGACGCATTCGCCTTCGCGGCCTGCGCACGAATGAATCCGACCGCAGCCTGATTGTCGGTCACCGGATCGGTGTTCGGCATCGCACACACGGCCGTGAAGCCACCCGCTGCCGCCGCGCGTGCACCGGTCGCGATCGTCTCGACGTCCTCGCGGCCCGGCTCGCGCAGATGACAGTGCACGTCTATGAAGCCCGGCGTCACGTATTCGCCACCACAATCGATGCGTTCCGCGTCATCCGGACCGGCGATGTTGCCACCGACCGCGGCCACCATGCCATCCATCAGCAGCAGGTCGCCGATGCCGTCGAGACCGATCGACGGATCGAGCAAGTGGCCGCCAGTCAGCAGCAGGGGTCGCGTCACGTTCTATTCTCCCGCGGCCGTGCCGGCCGCTGCGAGGTCGGGGCGACCGCCCCGCAACAGGTAGAGCACCGCCATGCGCACAGCGACGCCATTCGTCACCTGATCGAGGATCAGGCTGTGCGGTCCGTCGGCGACGTCCGAGTCGATCTCGACGCCGCGATTCATCGGACCGGGATGCAGGATCAGCAGGTCACGCGGCGCGCGATCGAGCCGTTCCCGCGTGACGCCGAACACGCGATTGTATTCGCGCAACGAGGGGATGTAGCCCGACGTCATGCGTTCGAGCTGCAGTCGCAGGATGTTGAGTGCATCGGCCCATTCGATCGCCGCTTCGATGCGGTCGAACACCGTCACGCCGAGCGCCTCCTCGGCACCGTTCGGCAGCAGTGAACGCGGCCCGCACACCGCCACCTCGGCGCCGAGCTTGCGAAGGCCGTGAATGTTCGAGCGTGCGACGCGACTGTGCAGCACGTCTCCGCAGAGACAGACCCGCTTTCCCTTCAGCGTGCCCCACTTGTCGCGCAGCGTCAGCAGGTCGAGCAATCCCTGCGTCGGATGTTCGTGCGTGCCGTCGCCGGCGTTGATCACGTTCGACTCAATGCGCTCGGCGAGGAAACGCGCCGCGCCGCTCGCCTGATGTCGGATCACGACCAT
Source organism: Gemmatimonadaceae bacterium (assembly GCA_014379355.1). GTDB lineage: Bacteria > Gemmatimonadota > Gemmatimonadetes > Gemmatimonadales > Gemmatimonadaceae > JACMLX01. Next base: position 6,503 of record JACMLX010000293.1, on the reverse strand, counting down.
GTCGATCTTCATCGCTTCGAGGTTGCGCGCCGTGTCCACCAGCGTCTCGCCCTTGCTCACCGATGAATTCCCGATGGCCACGTTCACCGCATCAGCCGACATGCGCTTCTCGGCGAACTCGAAGCTCACACGCGTGCGTGTCGATGCCTCGAAGAACAGGTTCACGATCGTCTCGCCGCGCAGCGTCGGCACTTTCTTGATCGCCCGAAGGCTGATGGCCTTCAGCGGTTCGGCGGTGTCGAGAATGGCAGTGATCTGTTCGGCGCTGAGCGACTCGAGGTCGAGCAGATCCTTGCCGAGCCCCGTCATGCGCCGCGCGACCTCGCGGGTCCGACGATCACGGTGTCGTCTCCATCGAGCTCCGCAACGCGCACATCGACCTGCGAGCCCGCCGGCACCGTCACGACCTTGCCGATCACATCGGCGCGGATCGGCAATTCCTGACCGCCGCGATCGATCAGCACCGCGAGGAGGATTCGCGCCGGGCGGCCGAAATCCGCCAGCTCGTCGAGTGCCGCGCGAACCGTGCGACCGGTGTACAGGACGTCGTCGACGATCACGACCTGCTTGCCATCGATGTCCACCGGCAGCTCGGTGGCGCCGACCAGCGGCCGCGGTCCGACCGTCTGCAGATCGTCACGGTAGAGCGTGATGTCGAGGGCGCCGCGCGGCACCGGGCGGCCTTCGCGCTCTTCGATCAGGGACGCAAGACGCGCCGCGAGCTGCACGCCGCGGCGCTGAATCCCCACCAGGACGAGCGATTCGGTTCCCGCGGTCCGCTCGACGATTTCGTCGGCCATGCGCCGCAGGGTGCGTTCACAGGCGCGCGCGTCGAGAATCGTTTGTGTCGCTGTCATCGGCGCGCAATATGCCTGCATGGCGGCCGGAACTGAAGTCAGTACGCGCGGTGCGTCTCGCGCGCCTCGAGAATCGTTTCCGGATCGTCCGACATCACGCCCGTCACACCCATGTCCCACAAACGAACTGCGTCCGCAGCGCTGTTCACGGTCCAGACGTGCACCGGTACGCCGATCGCGCGACCCCAGGCCGCGAATCTGGCGATCGGAAGCGTGACGCCCGACGAGATCTCCGGAATGCACAGCGCGTTGTACGGCAGCCGCCGCGGTGCCCATCGCACGTAGCCGCGCGCGAGCAACGTGAGCACATCGCGCCGGGATGCACCGCTGGCGACATCCGCGGCGCGCACGATGCGCATTGCGCCATGCAGGAAGCTTCCGACCAGCGCCCGATGCGACGCGTCGTGCGCGGCAAGCGCCTCGAGCACCAGCGGCGCGGCATCGAGGGTCTTGCACTCGATGATCACCGACACGCCACGTGTCAGGTCGAGGACCTCATCGAGCAGCGGGATCGGCGTCCGACGCGCTGGGCGGAAGTCACCGGTGAAGTTCGCCGCCGCATCCAGCCGACGCAGCGTGCCGATGCTCGCACGATCGATCAGCACGTCTTCGCCGCAGGTGCGCAACGTGCTCGCGTCATGATGCACCACGGCGACACCATCGCCGGTCACGCGCACGTCGAACTCGACGGCATCCACACCCAGCTCGATGGCGTGCCGGAAGCCCGGCAGTGTGTTCTCCGGCCGCATGGCCGCCGCACCGCGATGGCCGATCACGAGCTGCGGTCCGGCGTTCAGGATCAGCGACATCGCACTCGACGCCGGTGCACGGCGAAACGGGTCATGCGCAACGGGGCGGCTCGCGTGATGCGAGCCGCCCCGTGCGTCCGGCAGGGGGAGCGATCAGAACGTATACGACAGCTTGGTGAGCGCCAGTCGGCCGAGTGCCGGCACGCCGACGAACGTGGCGACCTTGTTGTCGAAGATGTTCTGCACGTTGACGCTGAACACGACACCCTTCGTGCCGGTCGTCTGGAAGCGCTTGGAGAATTGCACGTCGAACTGATTGCTGACGGCCACCGGCGCGTACTTGAACGGACCGGCATTGCTCGGGTTCTGCACGTCGCTCTCGTACACACCGGAGTTCACCGGGAACGCATCCGTGTAGCGCCAGCGCGTCTCGAAGCCATACCCATTTTCCAGGCCCTGGTACCGCGCCGTCAGCGTGGTCTTGGCGCCCGGAGCGTTCAGTGAGAGCGGTGACGTGCCGACCTGGATCTCATCGAACACGACGCGGTTCACGACGCTCGCCGTCCAGTCGAGCGCGAAATCCTGCGTGAACTGATAGGACAGTCCGAGATCCGAGCCCCACACTTCCACCGTCTTCTCGACGCGTCGGTAGGTCGCCCGCAGGTTGTAGTTCGTGTTGATCGCGTCGGTGAAGCCGACCGTGCCCAGCGGGATGCCGGCGAGCAGCGGCGTGAGGTTCGTTGCGGCTCCCGTCGCGAGCGCCGTTGCCGATGCGCCGAGCGCGCTGGCCAGCGCATTCCCCTGCGCCGGAGACAGGCGCCCCGCCGTGACTTCTGCCGTCACGTAGGCCGGGATCGCGGCGGCGAGCGCGGCACCAGCCTGCGCGCCGACGTATGCGCCGGTCTGGGTCGGGTTCGCAAAGATCCACGGCGTCACCAGTGATGCCGTGATGGCGCCGCCGCCGCGCTGCTGCGCCCACGCACTGAAGTCGAACGACAACTTGCCGTTCATGCCGAGGCCCTTGTAACCGACCTCGAAGGTGTTGTCGAACGAGGCGTTGAGTGGAGGCAGATCCGTCACGGCATTGGCGTCGATCGACGCGCTGCCGAGGCGACCGACCGTTCCGATCTGCGCATTCGTCGGCAAGTTCGTGGCGAGACGCGATGCCACTGCGCCGCCAAGTGTCTGCGCCAATCCGGCAATCGCCGTCGGGGACAGACCGATCGCTGACAAGCCGGCGAGTGCCGGTGCGTAACCCTGCGCGAGCGCCCCAGCGAACACGGGCTGGCGGAATGCGACGAACGCCGGCAGTGCGGTAGCCGCACTGGCACCGACGACCGTACCACCGTTGTTGATGAACGGCGAGCGCATGCAGAAATTGCCGAATCCGCTCGTGGCGGAGCAGCTGCGGTCGAAGCTCATGCCGACCTTCGGGCGGTTGCCCGTCGCGATCACATCGTACGTCGGCAGGTTGAACGGCGTCAGCGACGCAGTGCGACGGAAGCCGGCGGCATCGACCACCGACGGCAGGTCGAGGAAGAACGAGAAGTTCGCCGGAGTATTGAAAGACCGGTTGAACGTGAAGCGCAGTGACTGGTTGTCGGCCGCCCGATACGTCAGTGCGGCGCGCGGCGAGACGAACTCACCCTTGATCACACTCGTCTTGTCCACGCGCAGTGCGGCGAGGAAGTCCCAGCGGCTGCTCAGCGCCGTCTTGCCTTGCACGTAGCCACCGTATTCAGTGACGTCGTCCACGTCCTCGTTGTTGCCATTGATCGTGTTGCCCGTCTGCGGATTCGTCTTGATGAAGTCCACGCCGTACACGAAGTCGGTGCGACCCTTGTTCAATCCGAAGCCGTGCTGGATCTGACCGGTGTAGACGCGCGACTTGTCCACGATCGGCTGGCCGTTGCGCAGGAGGAACGTGCCGCGTGAATCACCCTTGTTCTCGTTGCCGGCATTGCTGACGTTCGCGAATCCCTGCAGGAAGAGTCGGCCGATGCGCACACGCTGCTGGAAGTTCTGGTACGTCCAGTTGCGGACCTGCGATGCACCGTTGGCACCGGTCAGCTCGATCGCACTCGGCACCTTGGTCATGCTGACCGTCGTGATCAGCTCCGAGTTATCGGTCGGGCGGATGTCCATTCGGGCTTCGCCATTCAGCCGCTCGAAGAAGAAGTCACGCTGGTTTGCCGTCAGCGTCGGCGTCGCGCCCGGCGAGGCCGGCCGCGAGATCTGCGCCGGTTCTCCCGGATCGTTGTACTGGAAATCGTCGCCGCGCATGTATTCACCGCTCAGCTTGTAGCCGAAGTGCTTGCCGGCTGTGCCCGCGTGACGAATCGCGCCGCGGAAAATGCTCTGCTGGCCACCCTGCAGCGACAGCGTCGTGCCTTGCGACGAGAACGGCGACTTCGTGATCACATGCAGCACGCCGGCGCCGGAGTTCGGCCCGTAGAGTGCCGATGCAGGTCCGAGCAGCAGCTCGACACGCTCGATGTCCTCGGACTGTCCGAGCGAGAGGTACGGCACGTTGACGCGCAACGACGGCACGCCGGCGAAGCGATAGTCCTGCAGCATCAGCAGTGAGCCACTGAATGCGTTGTTGAAGCCGCGGGCGACGATCATCGATTGCGCGATGCCGCCATTCGACACGTCGATACCCGGCTGACCCTTCACCAGGTCGGCGACGCTGATCGACGGCTTCCGCTCGATCGTCTCGCGCGTCACCACCGACAGGCTGGCGGGCGCGTCGAGCGCCTTCTCCGGCTTGCGTGACGCGGTCGTGACGACGGCATTCAGCTGCGTCGGAATCTCATCCAGCACGGCATTCAACGTCGTGGCCTGACCGGCTTGGATCGCCGTCGCGGGAAAGCGCTGGAGCTGGTAGCCGATGCGACTGATCGTGACCGTATAACTCCCGGCCGCGATGTTCGGCACGACATAGACACCCGCCTCACCACTTGTCGCGACGCCCACCGCGCGGGCGCCGTCCGAGATGGTGACACGGGCGTTGTCGAGCGGGCGACCGGCATCCTTGGTCGTCACGCGACCAGTCAGCGATCCGCCCTGGGCCGCGGCGGTAGCGGCAAAGACGACGCTCGCCAGCACGGGCAGCAATCGGCGTACGGTGAAATGCAGCACTCAGCACCTCGGGGTGTGGATGAGGCGAGCCGTATCACTCCAGAATCATTCGCGCGAATCGCACGCGCTGAAGCGGCCGGCCCACTGGATCCGTTGGGTATCAGTGGGGCCGAAGCTGGCGGGCGGGACTGGCTACGTCAATAGAGCGCAAGGACTTGAGTCCCTGCGCTCTGTTGATGGAAACCCGACGGGTGTTTTCCGAATGGCGCGCCCTTCTCAGGCGCGTGACGCGTCGATAAAGCGATTCGTGGATCGCTATCGCATCGCTGCCGGTGGGCCGCTGGGAACGCGCAGGATCAGCTCGCGGCGCGACGGCGGCATGCCAGCGGCCGTCACCTCGACCGCGAGCTTGTAGCGACCCGGCTTCACCTCCGGCATCGTGAGCGTCAGCCGGCGACCGGGTCCACCATCCGGCTGTGCCGGATCGGGAATGCGCAGCGACGCGCCGCCGCCGGGCGTGCTGCCAAGCCGGAACAGCGATCCCAGACGACGGAATCCGCTGATGCTGTCCATCGGCGTGATCGAAATCGTAACCGTCGCACCAGGCCCTCCGTAATATTCCCAGAATACGCCGAATGACTGTCCGTCGCCGATATCCGTGCCGCCCAGCGCCGATGTGAGCACCGACTCGAGCGTCGCGATGCCGGCCAGGCCCGCGACTCCCGCATCCGACGCTTTCACCGACAGCAGCAACAGGTCCGAGAGCATCGCATTCGACTCGATCGGTGTCGCGCCGGTGCGCACTCGACCCGCGAACCGGCGCGTCTCGCTCAGGACTTCGATGCTCGCCAGCATCGTGTCCCGGAACACGCCGGCGTTCAGTGCGATCGCACCCCGCAGCGGCTGTCCATCCTTCACGATGCGTGTCACACGCGGCGCATCCGGTCCGCGCTCGAGCACGAGTGCCGCGCGCGTCTTGCCGCGCTCGTACCGTGCCTTGCCGTCGAGCACGTAGGCGGCGACCAGCATCGTCGAATCGCCACGGCGGAATCGCACCAGTTGTGCACCGAGATCCTGAAAGCCACCCGGCGCATAGCGCGGGGCATAGCGCATCTGCGCGTATCGCGCATTGAACGGATAGTCGGCGGCCGTGGCAGTGAACGGATTGGCGAGCGCGCCGTCCGACGGCATGAAATCGTGACTCGGCGTCGGCTCGTGGCCGATGAAGTTCGACACCATGTCGCCGCGCCGGCTGACGATCGTGTTCTGCTTCGACCACGCCACCGGCCAGCCATACCGCAGCTGTGTCTGTGCAAACTCGGGCTTCCACGGGCCATAGACGGTGGCCGTGTTGATCTCGATCGTGTTGAACGTCTGGCGTGCGAGCAACTCGTTGCGCAGGTCGTTGCCATCGAGATGTGCGAACGGCTTGCCGAGCCAGAAGATCTTCTTGTTGACGGCGAGGCGCTCGTCACAGCTCTTCGCGAGATACGCGAGGCTGTCGGCCTTCTTCATCCACGGGGCGATGTTCTGCCAGTCGCAGCGCTGCGCGGCCGACATCTGTGTGAGTGCGCTGTTGAAGGCCCGCTCGGCACCGGGCGCGTCGTTCTGCACGTGCTTGACGAAGCCCGTCAGCGCGGCGCACCACCAATTGGTCGCCTTGCAGTCGTTGACGACGGCGTTCGCATTCGCGAAGTCCTTCGCTTCGACTGCGTACTTCACGCGCTGGCCGGCCACCCAGTCATCGGCGGGTGACTGCAGCGCCGCCTCGTTCAGCGATTGCAGCAACTTGCGCCGCGCGACGGTCACGTCCGAT
>JACMLX010000292.1 GCA_014379355.1 Gemmatimonadaceae bacterium | reverse complement strand
GGTCGTGTAATGGTGGAGATGGTCGGTGCCGTGGTGATCGGTGGCGGGCCGTGCGGGCTGGCCGCATCGATCGCACTGCAGCGTGCAGGGATCTCCAACGTCATCATCGAACGCGAGTGCCTGGTGAGCGGCATCGCGTCGTATCCGACCGAGATGACGTTCTTCTCGACGGCGGAGAAGATCTCGATCGGTGGCGTGCCGTTCAGCATCGCGACGGCCAAGCCCACGCGTCGTGACGCGCTGGCGTACTACCGTACCGTGGCGCAGCACCATGGCGTGATCCTGCATCAGTTCGAGAACGTCGAGACGCTCGAACGACTGGGCGACGATCGCTGGCGCCTGACGACGAAGACCATCGGTGGCGATGAGCGCGTGCTCGAGGCGTCGGCCGTGGTGATGGCCACCGGCTACTTCGGGTTGCCGAACCGGCTCGGCGTGCCGGGTGAGATGGCCGCGCACGTGCACTATCGCTTCATCGAGGGACACATGGGCTTCGATCAGGACGTGGTCGTCGTCGGCGGTGCGAACTCCGCGGTCGATGCGGCGCTCGAGTTGTATCGCTGTGGCGCGCGCGTGACGCTGGTGCACTTCGATGCGGAGCTCGATCCGAAAGTGAAGCCATGGGTGCGTCCTGACATCGACGGACGGATCAAGGAAGGTGCGATCACGGCGAAGTTCAACGCGCGCGTGACCGAGATTGGCAGCGATTGGGTCGAGATCGAACGAGATGGCGCGCGCGAACGCGTCGCGGCGCAGCATGTGTTCACGATGCTTGGTTACATGCCGGAGACGGCCCTGCTCAGGCAGGTCGACGCACCGATCGATGCCGACACGGGTGTGCCCGAGCACAATCCGGCGACGATGGAAACAGCGCTGCCGGGACTCTTCATCGCCGGCGTCCTCGCCTCAGGCTTCGACGCGAACAAGACATTCATCGAGAACGGTCGCTTTCACGGCGACCTGATTGCGGCACGTATCGTCGAGCGACAGGGCGAGACCATCGGTGTCTGACTGCACTCCTCACGATTTACAATCTCGTCGTGAATTTCTTGGATCGGCCGGCAGCTGCGCGGCGCATCTCGCGCTGGCGGCCAGCTTTGCGCCTTCGGCACTGCGTGCAGCGTGGACGGCACAGGCACTCGGCATCGTCGTCGCGCGCGAGCCGTGGGGAACGCTCGAAAAAGTCGCCGACGGTGTGTGGGCGCTGATCTCCGCACCATTGAGCGGTGATCGGACGACGTTGTCGAACGGCGGCATCATCGCGGGTCGTGATGGCGTGCTGGCGATCGAAGGATTCTTCACGTCGCACGGGGCACGCTGGATGGCGTCGCAGGCGCGACAGTTGACGGGACGCTGGCCGACACACGTCGTGCTCACGCACTATCACGCGGATCATGCCAACGGTGTGGACGGATACATCGCCGATGGTTTCCCGACGCGCGTGCTGACGACGGCGTCGACGCGCGATCAGGTGCTGGCGAAGAACACACCACTCGTCGATTCGCGCACCGCCGCGCTGACGGACGTCATGGTGATGTCGGCAACCGGTGAGACCGTGCTCGATCTCGGCGGGCGACGTGTACGGATCGTGCCCAGGGCAGGGCACACATCGAGCGATGTGAGCGTCGAGCTGGATGATCCGAGCCTGGTATTCGCGGGCGACCTGCTGTGGAACGCAATGGTGCCGAACTTCGTCGATGCACTGCCGACGCAACTGGCGAAACACGTGAAGGCGTTGCGACGCGAGCGGACCACGGTGTACGTGCCGGGTCACGGCGCGGTAGCGGATGCCGCAGCCTATGATCGCTACATCGCCGTGCTTGGCGAGATCGAGACGGGCGCGCGGGCGGCGTTCGCGAAGGGCACGCCGGCAGCTGATGCGGCCAAGGCGTTCGTGCTGCCTCCGTCACTCGGTGCGTGGGCGTTGTTCGGCCCGACGTTCTACGAACGGGCGTTCACGGCGTGGAATCGGGAGCTTGGCGCCGCGCGATAGTTCCCGCACGGTCGGTACGCGCACGTCCCCGATGCTGCACGCTGGAGAGAGGATGCATAGACTTCCGTCGACGCGGTCTCAGCCTTTCACATTCCACGTTCGCGCATCATGGACGATCTTCTCTTTTCGGCCGAAGAACACGCTGAAGCCGCCGCGCTGACGTCCCGCTTCATCGCGCAGTATCAGGACACGGTGGCCTCGCTGCCGGTGCATGCAACGATCGATCGTGCGGCAGTGCGCGCCGTGCTGGCGTCGCCGCTGCCCGACGCGCCCGAGTCGCTCGCTGCGCTGTTCGACGATCTGGCGGCGTTCGTGGTACCGAACGCGACGCACACGTCGCACCCGCGATTCCTGTCGTATGTGATGCCATCACCGAACGGCATCTCGCCGTATGCCGAGTCGGTGGCGGCGACGCTGAACCAGAATTGCGGGTTGGCGAAGGTGGCGCCGAGTGCTGCAGCGGTGGAGCAGACCGTCGTGAGGTGGCTGGCTGAAATTGTCGGGATGGATGCATCATGCGGCGGCATCATCACGAGCGGTGGGTCGGTGGCGAACCTGGTCGGTTTGACCGTCGCGCGTGACCATGCCCTTGGCGACACGGCGCGCACCGATGGATTGCAGGGCGGTGGCGCCGCGCTGACGCTGTACGCATCGGACGAAGTGCACAGCTGCAACGACAAGGCCGTCATGCAGCTCGGCCTCGGCACGAAACATCTGCGCAAGATTCCGACCGATGATGCGCTCCAGATTCGCATGGACATGTTACGCGAGCGCGTGGCGAAGGATCGGCGGGACGGATTTCGCCCGTTCTGCGTGATCGCGTCCGCCGGGACGGTGACGACCGGTGCCTTCGACCCGCTGAACGAGATTGCGGACTTCTGCGCGGCAGAAGGGCTGTGGATGCACGTGGACGGTGCGTACGGCGCGCTGTCGGCGATGAGTGAACGATTCCGGTCGCAACTATCCGGACTCGGACGCGCCGATTCGATCTCCCTCGATCCGCACAAGTTCCTGTTCACATCGTTCGAGGCCGGATGTGTGCTGGTGAAGAACGCCGCGACGCTCGAGGAATCGTTTCGCGTGGCGCCAAGCTACCTCGCGAAGGACGCAGATCCCGACCTCGTGAACTTCTCCGATCGTGGGCCGCAGCTGTCGCGCGGATTCAAGGCGCTCAAGATCTGGTGGTCGCTGCGTTATTTCGGCAAGACGGCCTACGCGGCCACGGTGGATCGCGTGGCGGACCTGGCGCAGTACATGGGACAGGTCGCGCAGGATTCGCCGGCGTTCGAGCTGCTGTCTCCCGTAACGTTCAACTGCGTCTGTTTCCGCATGTCGGGGATGGACGACGACGCGAATCGCCGCGTGCTGCGACAGCTGGTGGACAGCGGGCTGGCGTTTCTCGGGCCGGCGAATGTGAAGGGGCGAATCGGCATGCGGGCGTGCTTCATGAACCTGCGGACGACGCGCAGAGACGTGGATGCGATCATGTCGGGGCTCCAGCGGTTGGCATCGCACGGCGCGTAGCGCGGACGTCCCTCAGGGCACGTATGCCTTCGTCCACACCACGATCACTGCACAATTCCCCTGGCCACGGAACTGCGCCGGCGCCTCGGCTGCGGTGGAATAAACCTCGATTCCACCGACCCGTCGGATGGTGAGCAGATCATCGACGCCGCCGAGCCCGTCGCGGATCTGCTGGCCGTCGAGATAGGCGCTTGGCGTGCAGTTGTTGCGGCCCGAGATGCGTGGGCGCGTGGGGTTCGCGGTGTCGAATCCATTGCCGCGCAGTGACGGTGCCGATGTCAGCGCCGATGCGACGTTTTGCGCGCCGCGTGCCTCGATCTGGCTGGCATCGAGATAGTAGCCATTGCCCGACGTGCGCCGCTTGATGAATCCTGCACGATCCGGCGCCGCAACGACGTTCACGCCAGTCAGCGTCGTGACTTTGGCGCCGATGTTGATCGTGAGCGGCGTCTCCCGTCCTGACCGCAGGTCTGCCGCGGTTCGGATCGGCGTGTACCCGATTGCGATGACTTCGACGGTGCGCGTACCGGCTGGAAGACCGCTGGCGCGAAACGTTCCGGCGCTGTCGGATATCGCCTGGACATCCGTGTCCTGCACACTCACGCGAGCGCCGGACACCGGCTTGCCGTCACTCGTCACGACGCGACCGGCCAGTCGTGCAGTCCCTGTCTTCGCGAGTGTCGGGCGCGCCGTCGGTGCGCCGCCAGCCACCGTCGAATCCGGCTGACGAATCGCGATCAGCAGGTCACGGTGCACGAGCGGCACCCGCGCCGCAAACACGATTTCGACCTCACCGCTCAGTCCGCGCTTTCCGAGAGTTTCGCCGGCGCCCGTGCGCGCCTGCGCGAGCACCGGTGCGTCGGTTGGAATGCCGCATGCGACGTATCGCCCGTCCTCGCCGAAAGGCGCCACGATCTGCTGCTGCACGCGACGCACGCCACCACCGTCGATGCGCATCTGCGCGAACTTCACGACGACACTGCCGGCGCTGCTCGGCGCACCATCGTCTGCACTGAACACCCGTCCGATGATCACACCGCTGCTGTCCGTCCGTGCGCCGCACAGCGTCGTTACGAAGGTGCGACCACTTGGCAATGCCAGATCGACACGCTGGTACCGAATGGCCTTGTCGACGTCGATGGTGCGATTCACGGCATCGAGTCCGAGCGAATCGAGCCGCGGATGCGTGAAGCCGATGAGGTACTGGCCCGCCGCCACGGTGTCGATGCGATAGCGACCGATCGAATCGCTTCTGGCCATCCGGCCGGCGACCCACGGTGTCGCACTGAGCACGAGCTGAATGGTGGCGCCGCCGAGCGGGGTGCCGGTCAGGCTGTCGCGCACGAAGCCGCTGATGCTGGACTGCGCGCCAACGAGCGCCGGCATCGTGACGCCGAGAACACAGCCCATCCAACGCCCACTGTGCATTACCATCACATCCTCGGTCGAGATGAAAGTCGTGCAGCATTCTACGCACAGTGTCGGACCAAGGTCCAATCGTCGTTCTTCGAGAGGCGACGCACGACCGGACACACTAGATTTGTCGCACCAGTGCACCCCACCCAGTTGCGACACCCGTCGCGGCATCCAGGGGCGCCGAAACGTGAGGCCATCCGATGTCCGCCAGTGCCCATCCCGATGTGATGGACAAGCTCGTGTCATTGTGCAAACGACGCGGCTTCATCTTCCAGAGTTCCGAGATCTACGGCGGCACGGGCAGTGTCTGGGACTATGGTCCACTCGGCGTTGAACTGAAGAAGAACCTGAAGGAATTGTGGTGGACGAGCATGGTCCGCCTGCGCGACGATGTCGAAGGCCTCGACGCCGCGATCCTGATGCATCCGAAGACGTGGGAAGCGAGCGGACACGTGGCGGGCTTCACCGATCCGCTGGTCGACTGCAAGACATGCAAGGGCCGCTTCCGCGCCGACAAGCTCGAAGACGCGCGGTGTCCGCAGAAGCCGAGCAGGATACCGGGCCAGCATGACGCCTGTCAGCTGACCGAGCCGCGCATGTTCAACCTGATGTTCAGGACCTTCATGGGTCCCGTCGAGGAGAGTGCGAGCACGGTCTATCTGCGACCGGAAACGGCGCAGGGCATCTTCGTGAACTTCCTCAACGTGCAGCAGAGCTGTCGCCAGAAGGTGCCGTTCGGCATCGCGCAGATCGGCAAGGCGTTCCGCAATGAGATCACGCCGGGAAACTTCATCTTCCGCACGCGTGAGTTCGAGCAGATGGAGATGCAGTTCTTCGTCGAGCCGGGCACGGACATGGAGCACTTCGAGCGCTGGAAGGCCGATCGCATGGCGTGGCACCAGTCGCTGGGCCTGAGCGCCGATCGACTGCAGTATCATCAGCATGACGCCGGCGAACTGGCGCACTACGCGCGCGCGGCGTTCGACATCACGTTCGACTTCGGTGGCACGCTCGGCTTCCAGGAGATCGAAGGCATCCACAATCGCGGCGACTTCGACCTGTCGCAACACCAGCAGTACAGCGGGAAGAAGCTCGAGTACTTCGACCAGCAGGCCAACAAGCGGTATGTGCCGTATGTCATCGAGACGTCGGTCGGCGCCGATCGTACCACGCTGGCGGCGCTGGTGAACGGCTATCGCGAAGAGTCGGTGGCGGGAGAAGACGAAGGGCGCGTGGTACTCGGTTTGCATCCGGCGCTGGCCCCGATCAAGGCCGCGGTCTTTCCGTTGACGAAGAAGGATGGACAGCCCGAAATGGCGACGAAGCTCGCTGACGAACTGCGTCGTGCGTTCAACGCGGACTACGACGAGACGGGCAGCATCGGCAAGCGGTATCGTCGTCAGGATGAAGTAGGTACGCCGTATTGCGTGACCATCGACAGCGAGTCGGCGAACGATCAGAGTGTCACGATCCGTGAGCGTGATTCACTGGCGCAGGTGCGAGTGTCGATGGAGCAGGTGCGTGGATGGGTGCAGGAACGCATCTCGGCGTAGCCGTCACGGCGTGATGCGGAAATGAAACGGCGCTCCAGTGACGGAGCGCCGTTCTGCGTTCGTACCGCGACTCGTGCTACCGCTTCAGCGTGGCCATCGCGGCCGCGAGATCAGTTTCGTGACTTGTGCCGAGCACGGTACCGCCACCCTGGACGATCACTTCTCCTGCGCGCTCGACCCCGGTTTCGTCAACCAGTGCGACGAGCATCGAGCTGTTCTGATCGAGCCCTTCACCCATCTGCTTGAGCAGCGGGTCCGGGAAGCCGAGATCGATGAAGTACGCGGCGAGTGCGCCGCCTGCTGCCATCGTGATGGTGCCGACGCCAGGCAGCAACAATCCGGCAATCGCGCCGACAAGCGCGCTCTTGCCGATGCCCCAGTCCTGCGTTTCGCTGAATTCCACTTTGCCTTCCGCATTGCGACCGACGATGGCGACGTTGCCAAGGCTGACCGACGCGGCCTTGAGAAGGTTCAGTGAGGCTTCTGCGCCCCCCGGAGTGGCGAAACTGGCGATCACGATCTTGCGGGATGTTTCCGCGGTCATCTGGGCTCCATGGTAGTGGTGTCTGCCGAAACATAAATTGCCTGCATGGACGCAGCAGACAGTGATACTACGGCGGCCCTGCACATCCGGTTGCGGCACAACGGCCCCATGGTACTGCAGGGATCGGTTCGTGTGGAGTTGGCGGACGGGACGCTGGTACGCGAGGCGGAGTCGATGGCGCTCTGCCGGTGCGGCGCGTCGCGCGAGGCGCCGTTCTGCGACGGGTCGCACCGGGTCACGCTCTTTCGGGACCCCTGAGTTTTTTGGACTGATTGCCTCGCACAGAGCCGCAGAGCCACGGAGAATCGGACGGCTCGCGGTTTCTCTCGTGTGGAAGTAGAAGTTTTCACGCGGGGCCCGCGGGGGAGCGGGGAACAGCCAAGAATGTCGTAGCTGCCCACGCGAGACGCTGTTCCCCAGCATTTTGCAGTGGCTCTTCCCCGCCTCCCCCGCGTGAAAACTGTCTGGCAATTTGCTGCAGAAGCCGCGTGCACTCTGCGGCTCTGTGGCGCTGTGCGAGACAGCGCTGTTCGCCGCGGTGGAGGGATGAGTGAGAAGACTGGACCAGCTGGTGCGGCATTGAGGAGACTCAACCTCCCGAGGTCGATGTGTGCCTGCTGCGACGTGCCCGAGAATTCCGCCCATGACCACGACTCTCAGTCGTGATATCGAGATCATGGTCGCGTCGCACGAGCCGCGGGTGCGGGCCGCCGCGCGCCGGTATGGTGTGGATGCCGGCGACGTCGACCTCGTGCTGCAGGAAACGCGTGTGCGCCTGTGGCGGCTCGCGGAGCGCGGAAGCACGCTGGCGGAGATCGGTCCGGCGTTGATCTATCGGCTCGCGGCAGGTGCCGCGATTGACCTGCTGAGGCGACGCGACGCGCGACGGGAGGAGCCCGAAGACGCGAGCATCCCGGTTCCGTCGAATGAGACAAGTCCGCTGGATCGCATCGCGCTGCACGACGCCCTCACGCATTGCGTCGGTGCGCTCCTCACCGCGCGCCGAGCGGTCGTCGGCATGTATCTGCATGGCGCACCACGCGAGGAGATCGCCAGCCTGATGTGCTGGAGTGAAGCGAAGACGCGCAACCTGCTGTACCGCGGGCTGGACGATCTGCGCCAGTGTCTGCGTTCATCCGGATTCGGGGAGGGGCGATGACGATCAGCGACGACGAGTTGCGGCGGGCGTACGCGGACGTCGATGTGCCGACGGATCGGGCACCGACCGCTGACGAGATTCGCGGCCTGCTGGACGGTGACGGCGATGATGCGACGCGCCTCGCAACGTTGGCGCGACTGGTGTCGACGCCCGATGGTCGGCGCGAACTCGACATGTTGCGCGCCCTGCGGGATGGTTTCGTGGGTGACGATACCGCGGAACACGCGCCACGGACACTGACGCACGATGCGAAGGTGGACCTTGAATTTCCGACTCGCATTGCGCGACCGCTGCCGAAGTGGATTCGACCGTTCGGCCTCGCGGCTGCCCTGCTGATCGCCACGCTGATCGGTGTCGAGCGTCTCGTGTCTCGCGCCACGACACCAGTGTTCCGGAGCGGCGCCGTTGCGCTCGCGTTGGTGGCGCCGGCGGACGGCGCACGCGTGTCTGGCGCGCTCACGTTCCTGTGGCGCGGTATCGCGGGCGCAACGTACGAGCTCGAGGTGTACTCGACCGACGGCCGAGAAATCGTGCACACGCAGACCCGCGATACGGTACTCCTGCTGCCTGCAGGCACTTCGGCTGGTGACTACCGCTGGTGGGTCACGGCGCGACTCGAAGACGGAACTCAGCTGCGCAGCGCGACGCGTCGAGTGGTGCTGCGATAACCAACGGACAGCGCGACGAGCACGCAGGCTGCCGTGACGGCGAGTGGCCAGCGTGACTTCGATGGTGACGGCGACGTGAACCGTGCCGACGCGTGAGCGGCGGGTTCACCGACATAACTCCAGCTGGCCCAGTCGCCCGCCGGAATGCCGGCGGCGCGCGCCTGTCGCAGCGCGGTGCGCAGCGCGTCAGCGGATGTGTTGCCGGCCGCCAGCTCGCGATAGAACCACTGCATGATGCGGAACGCGGATTCATCGCGCACCGGCCACTGCGACGCCACGACGCCGCGCACGCCGGCGTCGAGCAGCGGACGCACCAGTCCCTGCACGCCTTCCGCAGCGAAGACTCGCCCTGACGCCGTGCTGCAGCCGGCCAGGACCACCAGATCCAGCGGCAGGCGAATCCCCGCGATCTCGTGCGCCTCGAGCAAGCCATCGTCACCATCGCCCGTGTGCAGCACGATGGCCGCACGGGCGGACGAGCGGTCGTCCACGATCGCATGCGCGGCGAAATGCAGGATCGACGGCGGCGTCTCGCTCATCTGGCGCACTGCGCGTTCCGTCGCTGCGCGGCCGATGTACACGCGGCCGTGTGATGAGAGATCCGCAACGAAATGCGCTTCTGCTTCGGCACGCGGCAGCGCCGCGAGTCGTTGTCCTTCCCACGTTTCCGAGCCGTCGCCCGCCGCGATGGCCACGACCGACCGACTTCGCGCGTCGCCCGCGGCATGGGGCAAGCGTGCTGACGGGAGCAGCGCGACGGTGAAGCGATCGAGCACACGTTGTCCATCGGGCAGGATCAGCGCACTCCACGGGACGCTGTGCAGCGCGCCATCCGGCACGATGATGAGCGTCGTGATGCCGCGATCGATGCGCGACAACGCCGGTGCGAGCAGCACCGTGCCGAGGTCACGTGCGAGCAGCTCCGCTTCGGCGTCACCCGCCAGCAGCGATTGCAGCGCGGCGATGCGGCGGGCAAGCGAATCGATCGGTGGGAGTGCGGCACTCGTCACCGTGCCGCCGCGCCGGACGAACAGTGTGGTCGGTTCGCCGCGTTGGCCCGTCACGAACTCGATCAGCACCTCGTGCGGCGCGGGTGTGCGCGGCGCGGCGCCAGTG
>JACMLX010000036.1 GCA_014379355.1 Gemmatimonadaceae bacterium | reverse complement strand
CCGCCGCCGCCTGACCGAGAGCGGCCTCGAGCTCTCGCGTCTCAAAGGGAAGCGCGGACGAATTCAGAACCGCAATGGTGTCGCCAACATGAACCGTCTGGCCTTCGGCCACGTCGAGTCGAAGGAGGCGCGCAGTCTGGATGGGCGCGACGTCGACGTTGGTGAATTCGACTGTGCCTGTTGCATCAACATGCGCGTCGGCATTTCCGCACGACATGGTCGCGAGAGACGCGAGAAGCAGGAGCGCTCGAAAGTAGGAATGCATATGGAGGACTCGAATGTCAGGTCGAACGGGCGGCGGCGGACGTTCTGCCGCACGGCATCAGATTGTCGCCTCGATACGGGTCTCCGGAATCACTCATTCATCGATACGGGGTCCGCCATTCGGTGGATGCCACGCTCCCGATCGGCGACCTATACTACACGCCGTATATGCCAACAAGATCGGACACCGATGCGACGCTAGAGCATGGAGCGTCCGGATTTGTCGAGCGGATGCTCACGAGAATCCTCGCGCATCGGTACGGCGTGCTCTTTGTGCCGCTCGGCGTCAGCCTGACCATCGTCATCCTGCGAACATCGGTGCTGCGCGATGTGGTGGCGCCACTGCTTGTCGCGGCATTGGTGGTGATGTGGTACCTGACGTGGATCCGCTACTCGATCAAGCAACCACCATTCGGCAGTACGGCGGCGTACGGTCTCTTCACGTGCCTCGGCGCTGGGCTGCTTGGCTGGCTGGTGCTCCTGGATTTCACATTCATGATTGTCTGCGTTCCGTTCGTGCCTCGGTTTTATGTCACGATGCCGTTCCGCTGGAGCGTTCTGGCGTCATCGATAATTCTGGTGCCGAGCGATATGGCGTTTCGGGCCGTCGCGCAGCAGGATCCGTCGGCGTACGCATGGCTCATCGCGCTCCGGCTCGGAATCTCCGTCGTGATCGGCGCGTTTCTGAGGACATTCGTGCTGCAGCTGGACCGACGACGGGAGCTGGTTGCACAACTTGCGCGCGCCGAGCGTCGGGCCGGACAACTGGAAGAGCGGCAACGGTTCGCGCGTGACATTCATGACACACTGGCGCAGGGGTTCGCCGGAATCGCCGTCCACCTGGAAACGGCAGAGCTGGAGAGAAGTCGTGACGGCGCGGCCGCTGATCGGCATACGCGGTCCGCGCTCGCGGTGGCGCGCACGAGTCTCGAAGAGGCGCGTCGGATGATGGGTGCCATGTTGCCTGAAGCGCTGGATGGACGGGGATTGGCCGAAGCGCTCGAGCGGCTGGCTGCGGAATGGACAGAGCGGACGGGGGTGCGTTGCGACCTGGTGCTCACCGGCGATGTGCATCCGCTCGACCGCGACGTGGAGATCGCGGTGCTGCGGGTGGCACAGGAGGCACTTGCCAATGTGTGGAAGCACGCCGCCGCACATGCCGTCGTTGTCACCCTCTCCTATCTCGATGACATCGTAATGCTTGACGTGCTGGACGACGGTGTTGGCATGGAGAGGGCTGATACCGAGCGTACTGGTGGCTTTGGTCTCGCGGGCATGCGGACGCGCGTCGAGCTGCTCGGCGGCACATTCAGTATCGAAAGCAGCGCCGACGGCTCCACCATCAGCGCGGCGATTCCAGCCATTTCGCTCGACACAGCATCATGGTGAACGATTGCAGTGGAGACGGAGGGAGGCGCGTGATCAGCATCGTGCTGGCCGATGATCACTCGATGGTTCGCAGCGGGCTGGAAGGTTTGCTGGCCACGCAGCACGACTTCAGCGTGCTCGGCGGAGCGGCGACGGGGCAGGAAGCCGTCGATCTTGTCACGACGCTGAAGCCTGACGTGCTGTTGTGCGATCTGCGCATGCCGATACTCGACGGTGTGGCAGCCATTCGCGAGATCAAGCGGCGCGGCCTCGCAACGAATGTTCTCGTCCTCACGACGTACGACACGGATGCGGACATTCTCCGCGCGATCGAGGCAGGAGCGACCGGCTATCTTCTGAAGGAAGCCGCCAGCTCGGAGCTGTTCCGTGCGGTCCGTGCGACGGCGATCGGTGAGTCTGTGCTGTCGCCGGCCGTCACGTCGAGGCTCGTCGGACGCGCGCGAGGCACTGCGCCAAGTCCCATGCTCAGCTCACGTGAGATCGAAGTGCTGGACATGGTTGCAAAAGGCGCCGGCAACAAACACATCGCCCGCGACCTGCGCATCAGTGAAGCCACGGTGAAGACACACCTGATGCACATCTTCGAAAAGCTGTCGGTGGATGGCCGCACGTCCGCAGTGACGATTGCCCTTGAGCGGGGAATCATCAGGCTGACGCGCTAGAGCGGCGGATTGACGGCAGAGAACGCGATCGCGAACGCCGTCGCCGCCAGCAGCGCGCAGAGCGGTGTGAACAGCCATGTATCCCATCGTGCGAACGGCGTGCCCCGAACCCGCTTGAAGAGACCGACGTATCGAAAGTCGCCAATGGCGCGCAGCGCGAACACGGCGGCGACTCCCATGGTGCCGACGTGGAAAACGCGCATCGGCACCAAGGGCACGGTGAGCCAGCCGCGTCCCGCGACAAGCGCTGCGGCGATCGCCAGCGCCCCTGCCACGGCCAGTGATGCGAGTCGGCCAGGTCGCATGATCCGTGTACCGTCCGCGCGGGTTGGAATCGCAGTGCCGGCATTCACGCCCGCGATCGCCCAGTACACGTGGAGCAGCGCGAGTCCGAGCAGCACCGTGGTGAGCAGAACGGCGAGGACGAGTGGCGCTTCGGTCATGGAACACTCGCAGCGATCGGCCAGCGACGCGCGCGGCACATCAGAACGAGACGCCGGCTGACAACGTCCATCGACGGCGACTGGCCGTGCGGTCCTCAGCTCCGATGCTCGACGCAGCGAAGATCAAGTGTTGCACCCGCAAAGAAACCCCACCGGCATAGTGTGCATCCCAGCCGCGTACGGTGGACAGGCGGTCGTCGCCGAGGTAGGTGCGCCGCTCGTACCGCGCGACAGTACCGGAGAGGAACGGGGCAATCGTGGTGCCACGAATATGCATGTCGTACGCGATGCCGACACTTCCGGGGAGGGCGAGCAGGGCGCGGGAGCTGTTCGTGATGTCGCTGCTCCACACCATCGCTTCGTACCCTGCCGCCGCTGACATTGAAAGCCCTGGCATGACGATATCCTGGCGCGCGTCGCGACGTCCAGCACACCGGCTTTGGCGTTGTCCAGCGACCGGGCACTCGCTCGAGCCATCAACGTCACGCGCTCGCGGGCCGTGGCACGTCCGAACTCGTGCGCGTACAGTGTGCCGAAAACGGTCGTCGTGGCGGCGTCTCCCGGCCGGGAGAGTTCGGCCGCGTAGACGCCAAGGTGATTCGACTGAATGAAGGGTGTGCCGAGCGCGGTTTGGGCGACAAGCGGTGACGCAAACGGCGCGGCCAGCGCGCTGACGAATGACAGCCAGTTGCGGGGCGCGAGACCGTTCAGGTGTTGCGGTGTGCTGCGTGACATGTTGTAATCCCTGATGTGGCAGGAATAAAGGCCGACTGAAGTGCGTGGTGTCGCATTCGCGCACCTGCATCTTCGATCCTTCGCCACACGCCCGGTATCGCTCGAAGAACTCAGATGCGTCGGCCGTTCGGTGGATGCGTATGCGCCATGTGGTGCATGCATTGAGCGGGCGGCGGGCGGCGCACGAGCTGGCCGCCCGTGCCCGGTTGCGCATGTGTCGGGCGTACGAACCGTACCGCTCCGCTGCGCTGGTTCAGGAAACCGGGCGAGTCTCAGGAGAGCGACAGTACCGTGCGGCGCGTGCTATCGCGACGTACACAGATCAGAGCGCACGTTGGAGGATTGTACGCTGCGCGCACATTTCGCACCTCGGTTCAACGGCGTCGCGCCAGCGCGCGGTCGATGGGATAGAGCCATGGAGGCACTCGCGCGAGGCTCTCGCGAAGGTCTGGCGCACGGTAGTACCTCGCTGCACACGACGCCTGTGTTTCACGTCCGTCAGTCCGAACGCACATTTCGGCAGCTTGCGCACCAGCATGATCGACAGCGTCCGTGACGGCAAGGTGTTCTCGTTGGTGACCCACGACATTCCGCGTCAATCGGGAGGAGCAAGATGACTTTCGATCTCACGAATCCGGTTGTGGCACTCTGCGTGGCAGGAGTCGAGCGCGAGGGAATTCCGGCGGACGCCCTCACTGGCTGGACGCACAGGGGAGTCGCATCGCGTCGCGCGGCGCGGTCACGACGCACTCTCCGGCCTTCCGGCTTGTGGTTACGCTGAAATGATCCGGGGCAGCCTGGATCGCGTACTGGCGCGCCTTGCGACCAGGGGATCTTGAGCGCGCGCCGTGCCGCCGAGCCGGTGTCACTCGATGTGACCGGGCACAACGCCACAGGATGGGCGGTGAGGCGCACCAGGCTTTCACGCGGTAGAATCCTTGCAAACATCGGGAGCAGACTTGCCACATCGTTCCTCAAGCGCTGGCGCGGCGCTGATCGCGCTCGTCCTGCTTGCTGGCGCGCCGCTGGACGCTGACGCGCAATCCGGTTGGCAACCGGCATCAGGTCATACCCAGATCCCGCTGTGGCCAGGCAATCCACCCCAGGCGCGTTCGGGTGGAGGCGCGGAGGCAGTGCACCACGCGGTAGATCCCGACACGAAAGCCGTGAAGCTGATCGGCGGTAAGCCGTACTCGTACATCGAAAATGTGACGCAGCCGACGATCACGATCTATGCTCCGACCACGCGCAACACAGGGGCTGCGATCATCGTCTACCCGGGTGGCGGCTTCAATGTCCTCGCCATGGACATCGAGGGAACGGAAGTGTGCGACTGGCTGACGTCGAACGGCGTCGCCTGCGTGCTGCTGAAGTACCGCGTTCCCTGCCAGCACGTCGGGGCATACCGCGAGTGCCCGCAGGCGCATCAGGACGCGCAGCGAGCCATGAGCATCGTGCGCTCACGCGCGCGCGAGTGGAAGCTCGATCCGCACAAGATCGGCGTGATGGGTTTTTCTGCCGGTGCACACATGGCGATCATGAGCAGCACGCGTTTCGATCGCAGATACGCGGCGGTCGACGCTGCAGACAGCGTCAGCTCACGACCGGATTTCGCGTTGGTGCTCTATCCTGGGCGCATGGCGTATCGGCACACGAACTTCGCGCCGAATCCTGACATCCGGGTCACGGCACGGACGCCACCGACCTTCCTCGTCCACGCCTACGACGACGATGTGAACCCGGTGGAGAACTCGCTGCTCTACTCTGCTGCGCTGCGCAAGGCGGGCGTCCCTGCCGAGATCCACGTGTACGCGAAAGGCGGCCATGCGTTCGGCCTCCGTCAGACCGGGGTGTCCGCGTCTGGGTGGCCTCAGCTTGCGGAGGCGTGGCTGAAAAGCCTTGGCGTGCTTGGAGACTAGCGTCCGGCGATTCGCGGTCGCCACGACAGAGTCGCCGTGCAGTATGGAAGCAGCGTTACCAATGATGCCGAACTGACTGTCACCCAAGTACCTGGACTACTGCGTCCGCTTGCCCCGCACGATCAACAACGGTGATTACGTGATCTCCATACTGACCCTGCTCCGTGACGTCGGACGTGCCGTTCGTTTTCTGCCGGTCGCGGGCGCGGTTGTCCACGCGCAGGCGACTCCGACATCGTCGCCAACGGCCGCAGCGCTCCGATCCGGCATCGCATCACCGCCGTTCGCGCTTACCCATGTCTCCGTTGTCGACGTCGAGCGAGGGCAGGTGGCCCACGACTACACCGTGGTGGTGTCCGGCAATCGCATCACGATAGTGGGCCTGAACGCACGCATGCCGAAGCGTGCCCGCGTCATCGACGCACGGGGCAAGTTTTTGATCCCGGGCCTCTGGGATATGCACAGCCATTCCCTCGACCGATGGGAGTGGTCGTCTCTGCTCAATGTGGCCAATGGCGTGACTGGCGTTCGCGACCCCGCCGCCGTAAAGCCCGTGCAGGAGATCGTTCGACTGCGCCGCGCAGTGGAACGTGGAGACGCCTTCGGCCCTCGCTTCGTCGCGAGCGGCAGGATTATCGACGGGTCACCCAAGTCACGCGACACGTACGTGGCGATCGACAGCCCTCAGGCGATGCGCGCCGAGATACAGCGTCGTCGGGAATCCGGACTCGATTTCATCAAGGTGTACACCCGACTCTCACGCGACGTCTTCCTGGCGGCAGCAGATGAAGCGCGGCGCCTCGACATACCGCTCGTGGGACATGTGCCGCTCACAATCACCGCGGCGGAGGCGTCGGACGCGGGGATGCGGAGCATCGAGCACTCGTACCGGCATCGCATGTCATGCGCGACCGCCGAAAACGAGATTCGCCGAATGCTGCGAGACCTCATCACCATCCGTGCACTGGGAGACGACCAGCGCTATGTGGCCACAGAGGACTCGGCCTTCGTGCTTGGTCTCGACACCTACAGTCCAGAGAAGTGCCGGCAATTGGGAGAACGGTTTGCCCGCAATGGCACGTGGTTCGTGCCGACGCTTGTCGAGATGCAGACGCGCTTCGTCACCGAGTATCCGCTGAGCAAGGAGTTCGAGGCTCGATTCACCGATCCGCGATTGCGCTTCGTGCCACCCGCCAAGGTCCTGCAGTGGCGCACGTCCATGGCGTTGGACATGGGTGTTGTCGAAGGACAGTTCAGCTATGGACCTCGCGGCCCGGACACCGTGTTCGCGCAGCGAGCGCGCGAGGTGACGAACCGGTTGCGGATGCCCGCCGACCTGCAGCAGGGTGGTGCGCTGTCGCTGGCCGGCACCGATGCCGACAACTCGTTTCCGTTTCTGTTCTTCGGATTCAGCCTGCACGATGAATTGGCGTTGCTGGTGCAGGGCGGACTCACTCCGCTCGCCGCGCTCCAGAGTGCGACGATCAATCCGGCGCGGTTTCTGAAGCGCGAGACGGAGCTGGGGACGGTCGCGGAGGGCAAACTGGCGGATCTGGTCCTGCTGGACGCGAATCCGCTCGAGAACATCGGCAATACGAAGCGCATCGCGGCGGTCGTGCTGAATGGGCGCTATCTGTCGCGGACGGAGCTGGACAAATTGCTCGACAGCGCGGCTGCGATCGTCAAGCGCTAGCAGGCCGGCTCCGTCGGTCAGCCAGTGCGCCGTATCACGGCTTCACACCCTCGTGCATGATGACGATCTTCTCGAACGCGATGTCGCTGCCCCCGCCAGCGGCCGTCGAGGACGTCTGATACGACACAACCTTCACGTTCTCCAGCTTCCAGCGCGTCGCCGCCGTGGCACCGGCCCCTTCGTAAACCAACTCGCACGGTTTTCCGCTCGCGGCAGCCTTCCAGGTCATCAACGTCGAGTTCGCACACGTGCCGCGGAGCAGCGTGAGCTGGAACGGGCCTTTCCCAGGCAGTGCACGTTGCTGCTGCATCAAGTGTGCAAGTTCGTGTGCAGGCGTATCGCGGCCGGGGCTCGACGCGACCGAGAGCGCGGTGAACTGGCCCGCAGGCAGGCCGCCAATCTTGAATGAGAAATTCGAGACGGAGTGACGCTTCTGGCCGGGCGACGAAGGCGTTGGCATGGGAGACTCCCGTGTTTGGTAGGTCATGCTGCGTGACGTGCCGTCCGGAATTCTTCACGACATCGAACTAATCATCTCACTGCGCTGAGTGAACGTCCGTCGAGCCCTCAGGCAGGCTCGCCGGCTTACGCGCCACCAGCGTCAGGATCGTGTACACCGCCACCGCCTCTCCATCCTGATTCGTGACTTCAACGTCCCAGTGCACCACACCCTGCGGCACCTGCCCCTCACGATCCTCCTTCTGCGTCTTCTGCTTGGCAGTAAGGCGCGCCTGGATCGTGTCGCCGATGAACACCGGCTTCGTGAATCGCAGCCCCTCGAGCCCGTAGTTCGCCAGCACCGGGCCCGGGGCCGGATCGACGAACAACCCCGCCGCCGCCGACAGCACGAAGTAGCCGTGCGCCACCCGCTTGCCGAACAGCGATGACTGCGCGGACACCTCGTCCATGTGCGCGTAGAAATAGTCGCCGCTGATGCCGGCGAAATTCACCACGTCCGCCTCCGTCACGGTGCGGCGATGGGTGATGAACGTCTCACCGATGCGCAGCTCATCGAAGTACTTGCGAAATGGATGGATGCGGTCCTTCAGCTCGGTCGCACCCTTGCTCCACTCACGTGTCACCGCCGTCACCACCGATGGCGTGCCCTGGATCGCCGTGCGCTGCATGTAGTGCATCACGCCGCGCACACCGCCCATCTCCTCACCGCCGCCGGCGCGACCGGGGCCACCGTGCACGAGGCCGGGCATCGGTGACCCGTGGCCCGTACTCTCCTTCGCACTGTGCCGGTTGGCGAGCATCAGGCGGCCGTGATACGCCGCAGTGCCGAGTGCCATCTGCCGCGCCACGGCATCGTCATTGGTGAAGACACTGCCGACGAGGCTTCCCTTGCCCAGTTTCGCCAGCGCGATCGCCTCATCGACGCTGGTGTACGGCATGATGGTGTTGACCGGCCCGAACGCCTCGACGTCGTGCGAATGTGTGCCGACGAACGGATCGCGGCTGTACAGCAGCATCGGCGCGAAGAACGCACCCTTCTCGGCGTCTGCACCGACGACGGTCAGCGTATCGCCGCCACCGTAGAGAAGCTCCGCACCGCTGCGCAGGCGATCGACGTTCTTCTGCACGTCGCGCACCTGCGTGCGACCGGCCAGCGGCCCCATTCGCACGCCGTCCAGCGCGGGATCACCGATCGTGACGCTGGACAGTCGCTTCGCCAGCGCCGAGCTCACCGCGTCCACCATGCTCTCATGCACGAAGGTGCGACGGATTGCGGTGCACTTCTGTCCCGCCTTCACCGTCATTTCACGCGCGACTTCCTTGATGAACAGGTCGAATTCGTCTGTGCCGGGTGACGCGTCGGGACCGAGCATGGAGAAGTTCAGCGAGTCCGCTTCCTGGTTGAAGCGAACGCTGTTGCCGAGGATCGCGGCATTGCTGCGCAGCATCAATCCCGTTGACGCCGAGCCGGTGAACGCCACCGAATCCTGGCAGGTGAGATGATCGAGCAGGTCGCCCGGACTGCCAAGGATCAGCTGGAACGCGCCCACCGGCAACAGGCCGGAGCTGACCATCGATCGCGCCACCGCTTCAGTGAGGAAGCTGCCCACCGACGCCGGCTTCACGATGCTCGGCACGCCCGCGAGGAACGATGTCGCGAACTTCTCGAGCATTCCCCACACCGGGAAGTTGAAGGCGTTGATCTGCACCGCGACGCCTTCCATCGGCACGCAGATGTGCCGTCCGATGAAGGTGCCGCCGCGGCTGAGGGCTTCCACCGGACCATCCACAAAATACGTCTCATCGGGAAACTCGCGACGTCCGCGGCTGGCGTACGCGAACAGCGTGCCGAAGCCGCCGTCGATGTCGATCCACGAGTCACCTTTCGTCGCACCGGTCCATGACGAGATGCGATAGAATTCGTCCTTCCGGTCCATCAGGTGCTGTGCCAGCGCCTTGAGGATGCGGGCGCGCTGGTGGAACGTCATCGCGCGCAGCGTCGGCCCTCCGACGGTGCGACCGTATTCCAGCATCGCGCTGAAATCGAGCCCGGCGCTCGACGTGCTTGCGACCGCGTCGCCGGTGACCGCGTTCTGCAGCACCGTGCCTTCACCGGTGCCGGCGACCCACTCACCGTACGCGTAGTTCTGCATCTGTATCACGGCTTCGTCTCTCCCCAGTTCCTGTATGTCGAAGATGGCACGGCGCGGCCGGCCGGAACCTCACGCAGCGGCTCACAGACTCGCAGCGAGGCGTGCAGTCGTGCGGGTAGCGCCTGGTACAGCGCGGTGCCCTCGGACTTCCATGCCAGCATCTCGTCGCTCACATCCTTCACGATCTTCGCCGGGTTGCCGACGACGACCTTCCGCGGCGGGATCACCATGCCAGTCGGCACGAATGCCAGCGCGCCGACCACCGAGCCTTCGCCAACGACGGCGTTGTCCATGATCACCGCATTCATCCCGATCAGCGCGTTGGCACCGATCCGCGCGCCGTGCACGATCGCGCCATGACCGATGTGCGCCGCGGCTTCGAGCACCACCGTGACACCCGGGAACATGTGGATGGTGCAATTCTCCTGCACATTGCAGCCGTCCTCGATGACGATGCCGCCGAAGTCACCGCGCAGGGCAGCGCCCGGTCCGATGTACACGTCACGCCCGATGACGACGTTGCCGGTCACCGTCGCGTTGGGGTGCACGAACGCCGTCTCGTGCACCACCGGCACCCACTCCTCGAACGCGAAGATGTTCGCCATCACGCGCGCTCGATGATCGTTGCCATGCCCTGCCCCACACCGATGCACATCGTCGCCAGCGCATAGCGCTTGTTCGTGCGCTGCAGTTCGAGTGCGGCCGTGAGCAGCAGTCGCGCGCCGCTCATGCCGAGCGGATGCCCGATCGCGATGGCGCCGCCGTTCGGGTTCACGCGGGCATCATCGTCAGCGAGGCCAAGTTCGCGCAGACAGCCAAGCGATTGCGCTGCGAACGCCTCGTTCAACTCGATCACGTCCATGTCGGCCAGCGCCAGGCCTGCGCGTGCCAGCGCCGTCTGCGTGGCCGGCACCGGTCCCATGCCCATCAGTCGCGGCTCGACACCGGCCACCGCCGTGCTCACGATGCGCGCCATCGGTGCGGCCCCGATCGACTGCGCGCCTGCCTCTGATGCTATCAGCAGTGCTGCCGCACCATCGTTCAGTCCCGAGGCGTTGCCCGCCGTCACCGAACCCTGACCATCGGTGCGAAACACCGGCTTCAGCTTCGCGAGAGTCTCGAGCGTCGTGTCCGGACGCAGGAATGCGTCGCTATTTACGACTTTCGGACCACCCTTCTTCTGCGCGATCTCCACCGGGCTGATCTCCGGCGTGAACCGACCGGTCTCGCGCGCCGCCGCGGCCTTCTGCTGTGATCGCAGTGCGAACAGGTCCTGGTCCGCTCGCGAAATGCCGTATTGCTCAGCCACGTTCTCGGCGGTCTGTCCCATGGAGTCGGAACCGTACGTCGCCTTCATCGCCGGATTCACGAAGCGCCAGCCAAGGCTCGTGTCGAACATCTCGATGTCCCGCGCGAATGCCTTGCTCGCCTTCGACATCACGTATGGCGCGCGCGTCATGTTCTCCACACCGCCCGCGATGTAGACATCACCATCGCCAACCTGCACGGCACGCGCGGCGTTGGCCACGGCACTCATGCCCGATGCACAGAGGCGATTGACGGTCTCGCCGGGCACCGTCACCGGCAGCCCCGCCAACAGCGCCGCCATGCGCGCGACGTTGCGGTTGTCATCACCGGCCTGGTTCGCACAGCCGAGGATCACGTCGGTGATGCGAGCCGGATCCAGCGAGGCGTGACGCGAGACCAGCGCTGCGATCACGTGCGCCGCCAGGTCATCGGCGCGCACTTCGCTGAGCTGCCCGCCGATGTTGCCGATGGCGGTGCGCACGCCGCTCACGATGAAGGCGTCGGTCACGTTTTTTCTCCAGCGACAGCGCGACCGTGCGATGCCAGCAGCCGCCCGCCGTCACGGACGATGCGGCGCAGCAATACACTCGCGCGGTATCGATCCTCGCCGTACTCTTCCCGCAGTGCATCGAGCTGCGCCAGCACGTTGGCCGGCCCGATCGCGTCGCCCCACGCCAGCAACCCCTTCGGGTAGTTCACGCCGCGGGTCATCGAGAGTTCGATGTCGGCAGGTGATGCGACGCCGAGGTACACCGCATCCACCGCCTCGTTGATCAGCATCGCGAGCACGCGGTTCACGATCACCTGTCCCAGCGCGGCGTCCTGCACCGGCTTCGGCCTCACAGCGCCGTCGGAATAGTCGTAGAAGCCGCGACTGCGCTTGCGCCCGAAGCGCCCGGCCTCCACCAGCCGCTGCTGCGTGATCGATGGTCGATAGCGTGGATCCTGGAAGAAGCCATCGTACACACTGCGCGTGACGGCGAAGTTGATGTCATGCCCGATGAAGTCCATCAATTCGAATGGCCCCATGCGAAATCCGGCGATGTCGCGCAATGCCCAGTCGATGGTGGGCGCATCCGCGATGCCCTCCTCGAGCAGGCGCAGCGACTCCCCGTAGAACGGTCGCGCGATGCGGTTCACGATGAAGCCGGGGGTATCGCGTGCGATCACCGTGACCTTCTTCCATCCATCGACCAGAGCGCGTGCGCTGTCTGTTACCGCGGTGTCGGTGGTGATGGCCGGAATGATCTCCACCAGCGGCATCGTGACTGCCGGGTTGAAGAAGTGAATCCCGATCACACGCTGCGGGTGCCGGCACTGTCCTGCGATCGCGGTGACCGGCAACGACGAGGTGTTGGTGGCGAGGATGCACTCCGGCGACACCTCACTCTCGACCTCGTCGAACACCGCCATCTTCACATCGAGGTCCTCGGCTACCGCCTCGATCACGATGCCGCACTCGGCGAACGCCCCGAAACCCATCGCGAGGTCGCCGGCATCGCTGATGCGTCCGCAGATGGCATCGGCCGTCGCCTGATCGATGCGTGCCTTCGTCACGTCGCGCGTGAGTGCGGCCATGATGAGTTCACGCGCGCGCTCGATCGCCGGCTTGTGTGTGTCACCGAGCACCACGCGATGTCCAGCGGTCGCTGCAACCTGTGCGATGCCGCTGCCCATCGCGCCAGCACCGATGACACCGACGACCATGTCCGTGCGCGCCATTCAGCGCCCCTCGAAGAGCGGTTTCCGCTTCTCGATGAACGCACGCACCCCTTCGGCGTAATCGCGCGTCGTGCCTGCCTCGCGCTGCAGCGACTCTTCGAGGTCGAGCTGCTCGTCCAGCGTATGGCCGTGCGACGCGTTGAAGCCGCGCTTGGTGATGCCCAGGCCACGCGTCGGCATCGCAGCCAGGCGTGTGGCCAGCGCGCGGGAACGATCGGCGAGTTCCGCATCGGGTACGACGTCGAACACGAGCCCCCACTCCTTCGCCGTCGTCGCCGGCAGCTTGTCACCGAGCATGGTGAGTGCGGCCGCGCGCTGCAGGCCGACGATGCGCGGCAGGATGAAGGTGCCGCCACCATCCGGAATCAGGCCGATCTTCGAGAAGGACTGGATGAATGAGGCGCTCTCGCCGGCGATGGTGATGTCGCAGGCGAAGGCGAGGTTTGCGCCGGCACCGGCGGCCACACCATTGACCGCGCAGACCACCGGCTTTTCGAGCGCACGAATGGCGCGGATGATCGGGTTGTAGTCGCGACGAATCACCGTGCCCAGGTCCGGCATCGTGCCGTCGTCCGCAGGCAGCACCTCGGCGAGGTCCTGGCCGGCGCAGAAGGCGCGCCCGTTCGCGGTGAGCAGGATGGCGCGCACCGCGTCATCCCGCGCCGCCGTTGCAAGGGCCGACTGCATGGCGGCGGCCATTGCGGACGTGAAGCTGTTCAGCACATGCGGCCGATTGAGGGTGACCGTGAGGACACCATCAGCATGCGCAGTGAGGATCTGGTCGGATTCCATCGGGTGACCGAGTGGATGTGCAGGAACGGGCGACCGCGACAGGTCCGGCGCGATCCGTGAGGCGGAATATACCGGCGTGCAGGAGTCGCGACCTGCGTCTCGCGACGACGACCGTCACCGGCCAGATTTCGCCGTGACGCGGCCCTGCCGCCACTACCCGACTCCGTGACGCACGCCGCAACCAGTCTCCACACCGACGCCAGCACCCACCCGGTCGACACACGCTTCGACTGGCGGCGCATCGCCTATCACACGATGGTGTCGCGCGCGCTGGATGACCTCGAGGAAACGCTGAACCGGAATCGTGCGTCCGTGCCGCGCGAACATCAGGTGCTGTATCAGTTCTCGGCGCGCGGGCACGACATGGGTCAGTGCATCCTCGGGTCACTGCTGGGCCATGTGCACGATGGCGTCGGCGCGTATTATCGCTCGCGCCCGCTGCTGCTTTCGGTGGGACTGCCGATCGACGACGCACATGGCAGCCCGCTTGGCCGCGCTGGCGGCTTCAGTGATGGCCGCGACATCGGCGTGGTCTGCAACCGACCGGGGTGGAACGGCGTCACGGTGCTGCCGATGGCGGGCGATGTCGGCGCGCAGTACACGCCGGCGGCAGGATGGGCACAGTCCATCATGTACCGCCGCGACACACTCGGCGATTCGTCGTATGGCGGTGCCATGGCGGTGGCGCTCGGTGGTGACGCCAGCGTCGCAACCAACGGCTTCTGGTCGGCGCTCACGATGGCCACCACGCTCCGATTGCCGCTGCTCTTCTACATCGAGGACAACGGACTGGGAATCTCCGTGAAGGGCGAGATGCAGACGCCCGGCGGCGATATCAGCGCGAACCTGGCCTCGTTCGGGAACCTGTTCCTGCGAAGCGGCGATGGGTGCGATCCGGCGGAGTCTGCGTCGCTGCTGGCGGAATGCGTCGAGCATGTGCGCAGCGGCAGCGGTCCGGCGTTGGTCCGCCTCACCGTTCCGCGACTCTCCAGTCACTCGGGACCTGATAACCAGAAGGGCTATCGCACCGATGCGGAGATCGATGCCGACCGCGCGCGCGATCCACTGCCGCGGCTGCGCGCGCACGTCGTGCCGGCAATCCTCAGCGACGACGAGTGGGCGGCGCTCGAAGCGCGAGTCGCACACGATGTCGAGGACGGCGTGGCGCGCGCACGTGAACGGCCGGCGCCGGAGCCCGCCGACGTGCGACGGTTCGTGTACGAGGAAGCGCCACGCGACAGCGACATGCGGACATTCGGCGGCCTGACGCGCGAGCAGCGCGACAAACTTGGCGGTGCCGATGTACCGGAAGAGGAAGGCGACATCGTGCGCCTTCCCGAGGCGATCCGCCGAACGCTCGCTTCGGAGCTGGCGGCCAATCCGCGCGTACTCGTCTTCGGCGAGGATGTGGGTCGCAAGGGTGGAGTGCACCTGGTGACGGAAGGACTCCAGCAGCGCTTCGGCGCGGATCGCGTGTTCGACACCAGCCTTTCCGAGGAAGGCATCATCGGTCGCGCTGTCGGCATGGCCGTGAACGGACTGATGCCGGTGACCGAGATCCAGTTCCGGAAATACGCCGATCCCGCGCACGAGCAGTTGAACAACTGCGGGACGATGCGGTGGCGCACCGCCAATCAGTTCGCGGCACCGATCGTCGTGCGGATGCCGGGTGGATTCGGGAAGGATGTGGGTGATCCGTGGCACTCGCTGTCCGGCGAGGTGACCTGGGCGCACACGCCTGGCTGGCAGGTCGCCATGCCGTCGAACGCGGCTGATGCATCGGGACTGCTGCGGGCCGCCATGCGCAGTGGCAATCCGACGATCTTCTTCGAGCATCGTTCGCTGCTGATGACCAGCGACGGAAGCGCGCGATATCCGGGTGACAACTACGTGCTGCCGTTCGGTCGCGCAAATCACCTGCGCGATGGCGATCAGCTGACCGTGGTTTCGTGGGGCGCGATGGTGCATCGCTGCATCGCCGCCGCGGATCAGTTTCCAGGTGACGTGCACCTGCTCGACCTGCGCACCATCATGCCCTGGGATCGCGGGGCGGTGCTCGAGAGCGTTCGTCGCACAGGCAAGTGCCTGATCGTCCACGAGGACACGATGACCGCAGGTTTCGGCGCGGAGATCGCCGCGGTGCTGGCGCGCGACGCCTTCTGGTTCCTCGACGCACCGATCGAGCGACTGGCCGTGGAAGACGTCCCCATGCCCTACCACGAATCACTGCTTTCCGCGGTCCTTCCTGATGCCGCACGAATCACTTCCGCGATCGATACGCTGCTCCGCACGTGAGTGCCGCCAACAGCTTTGCGGAATTCATTCGCGACTGTTTCCGCGAGTCCGATTGCGTGTCGCAGTTCCGCGTCGGCCGTTCTTGCGGCAGTGCAGTGCTGCGATGAAGCAGTCGCCGTTCAAATCGCCTTGAACTCCTCGAACGGCTGACGGCAGCTGCGGCACCAGCAGAGCGACTTGCAGGCGGTACTGCCGAACTCGCTGCGGACTTCGGTCTCGTACGAATCGCAGAACGGACACTGCACCGTGCGCCGTGCACGCATCAGCTGCACCAGGCCACTCGATTCCACGCGGCCCGGTGGCGCGATGCCATAGGCCTTGAGGCGGGCGCGCGCGTCGTCGGAGATCCAGTCGGTGCTCCACGCCGGTGAGAAGGTCGTGTGCACCGTGACTGGTCCGTAGCCTGCAGCGACGATGGCGGCGGTGATGTCGTTCTCGATCACGAGGATCGCAGGACAGCCCGAATAGGTCGGCGTGACCGTGACGGTGATCGCGCCTGTGTCGCTCACCGCAACGTCGCGCACGACTCCGAGATCGCGCACGCTCAATACTGGCACTTCAGGATCCTTGACCCCGTCGAGGATCGCCAGGATCGTGTCGCGCGACGGCACCACTGTGTCCTGCTGCACCGTCACGTTGTCACCATGTCGCACCCGGATGCGAGCGGGCCACGATCTGCATCTCGGCCAGCAGGTGACCCAGGTGTTCGGAGTGCGCGCCCTGTCGGGCGCCGCGCGCGCTTGCTGGCGGCGCCGCCTCACCGGGGTGCTGCAGTGTCGCACGCTCGATCACGTCGCGAACGATCGTCTGCCACTGCTCCTGCAGCACTGCCGGATCCGGTGCAATGCCGGCGGAGATCATCTCCCGATCGATGGCGTCGGTGACGAAGAGTTCCGGCGTGAAGCGCCACAGGTCATCCAGCGAGCGTTGCACGCGGCGATGGCTCTCGTCGGTGCCGTCGCCAAGCTTGAGCATCCAGTCGCCGCTGTGGCGCACATGGTACTTCGCTTCCTTCAGCGACTTCGCTGCGATGCCAGCGAGGCCGTCGTGCGTGCTGCGCGTGAGCCCATCCAGCAGCAGCACCGCGTGCACGTCGAACAGGAACTGCCGTACTACGGTGTGACCGAAATCGCCATTCGGCTGCTCGACGAGCAGGCAGTTCCTGAACTCGACCGCCTCGCGCCAATACGCCAGCGCATCCTCGTCGCGTCCCTTCCCTTCCACCTCGCCCGCGAGGCGCAACAGCATGGTCGCCTGGCCGATCAGGTCGAGGGCGACGTTCGCCGTGGCGATGTCCTCCTCGAGGATCGGGCCATGGCCGCACCACTCGCTCATGCGATGGCCGAGAATGAGGCGATCATCGCCAAGGCGCTGCAGATACTCGAACAACGCGTTGACTGGTGCGGTCGGCAAAGGCACCACGGAGAAATTCGGCGCGGTCAAAAGACGCGCACGCCGCGCGGCGCCTTGTAGAACTGTGGATGACGATATGCCTTGTCCGCGCCGGGATCGAACAGCGGTCCCGCATCCGATGCGCTCGACGCGGTGATCGCGCCGGCCGGCACCACCCAGAGCGAGATCACGCCGCCGCGACGCGCATAGACATCGCGGGCGTTCTGTATTGCCTGCTCGGCATCCACCGCATGCAGCGACCCTGCGTGCTCGTGAGGCGCGGCCTGCTCGCTCTGCGTGAAGACTTCCCACAACGGCCACTGACCGTCAGCGGCGATGGTCGCTGCCTGTGCCGCCACTTCGATGTTCGTGCTCATCTCTGGCTCCCGGCCGGCTTCACGCCGCTGCCGATCTGTCTTTCGCGCGCTGTTTCTCCGCATGCGCCATGGCGGCCTCGCGAACCCAGGCACCGTCACGCTCCGCGGCGCGTCGCGTCTCGAGACGCTCGCGGTTGCACGGACCGTTCCCCTTCACCACCTGGTGGAACTCGGACCAGTCGATCTCACCGAACTCCCAGTTCTCCGTCGCCGCGTCGTAGCGCAGCGCAGGATCGGGCAGCGTGAGGCCGACGGCAGCCGCCTGCGGAACGGTGAGGTTCACGAATCGCTGGCGCAACTCATCGTTCGTCCTTCGCTTCACGCGCCAGCGCATCAGCTCCGCCGAATTCGGCGAGTCGGTATCACTGGGACCGAACATCATCAGCGATGGCCACCAGAAGCGGTTCACCGCATCCTGCACCATCGCCTTCTGCGCCGGTGTGCCGGCCGCCAGCGTCGCAACGATCTCGTAGCCCTGGCGCTTGTGGAAGTTCTCTTCCTTGCAGATGCGGATCATGGCGCGCGCGTATGGACCGTACGATGCCTTGGCGAGCACCGTCTGGTTCACGATCGCCGCGCCATCCACGAGCCACCCGATCACACCCATGTCCGCCCAGGAGAGCGTCGGGTAGTTGAAGATGCTCGAGTATTTCGCGCGACCATCGAGCAACTGCGCCACGACCTCGCTGCGATCCACGCCGAGCGTCTCGACGCCGCAGTAGATGTAGAGGCCGTGACCGCCCTCATCCTGCACCTTCGCAATCAAGCCGACCTTGCGACGCAGTGATGGGGCCCTGGTGATCCAGTTGCCTTCCGGCAACATGCCGACGATCTCACTGTGCGCATGCTGCGACATCATCCGGATCAGCTGCTTGCGATACCGCTCCGGCATCCAATCCTTCGGCTCGATGCTCTCGCCATTGGCGATGCGTGCCTCGAAGGCGGAGACGGCTGCGGGATCCTCGGCCGTGGCGTCAATCGCTCGTGGTTGGGTCATGCCTGAAATCTACCGGCGGTCACCCGCCGGACAATGGACGGCCACGCCGCGCAGACGGTAGTTTGGCCGCATGGACAAGGGAACACGAGACGGACATCAGGATCAGGGAACTGCCGTCGCAGGCGGGAGCGTTTCCGTCGGCGTTTCGCGTGGCGTCGCGACCATCAGCTTTGGCCATCCCAAGGGCAATTCGCTCCCCGGCGCCCTGCTGCAGCACCTCGCGGCGACGATCGAGTCCGTGGGCCGCGACGCGGAGGCACGGGTGCTGGTGTTGCGGAGTGAGGGCACCGGGCCGTTCTGTGCTGGCGCGAGCTTCGATGAGCTGGTGAGTATCGCCGATCCCGACGAAGGCGAACGGTTCTTCAGCGGATTCGCGGCTGTCATTCTCGCGATGATCCGCACGCCGCAGTTCGTGCTGGTACGGGTGCACGGCAAGACTGCCGGCGGCGGCATCGGCATCGCAGCGGCCGGCGACTACACCTTCGCGGTGCGCAGCGCCGCGGCCAAACTCAGCGAGCTCGCAGTCGGCATCGGTCCGTTCGTGGTCGGCCCCGTCATTTCGCGCCGCATCGGCATGGGACCGTTCATGGCGATGTCCGTCGACGCCGACTGGCGTGATGCAGCGTGGTGCGAGTCACACGGCTTGTACGCGCGACTGTTCGACGACGCGACTGCCATGGACGCGGCCATCGACGCGCTCAGCGCGACGCTCGCGGCGTCCAATCCGGAAGCGATGCGCTTGATGAAGGGTGTGGCGTGGCAGGGCACCGAGGAGTGGCAGTCTCTGCTCGCCGAGCGTGCGAGAATGAGCGGCACACTGGTGCTGTCGGAGTTCACGCGGAACGCGATCGCAAAGTTCCGCGCGAAGTAGTCTCGCTCATACACCACGGTCAGCTGACGCTGCACACCTCTCGCAGCGCAGCCTCGTACGTGATCGCGAAGTCACGCTCCCGCAGCAGTCGCATCCCGGCTTCACCCGGACCGGTCAGCAGCCCGGCTGCATCGACCATCGAACCGATGTCGAACGGCACGCCTTCGATTCGTGCGAGGAACTCCTCGACCGCGGTGAGATAACCCATCATGCCGCCAAGCTCGGTCGGTGCATACGCCTTTCGCGCCTTCCGCAGCACCTCGGCACCGACTGCTCCGTCGGGCATCGCCAGGTTCTCCGAGCCACACACCACGGTGCAGCGTGCATTTCTGGCGAGAATCTCAAGCGCAGCCAGGTCCAGTGAGCCGCCTGCGGCATTCACGACCACCGCGTCGATCGGCGCTGCCAGCATCTCGCGTTTCCGGTCCGGCGCAAAGGTCGTGATGCCGAGGGCAGCGAGTTCGTCGCGACGTCGGGGGCTGGCATCCATCACGAGTACCGTCGTGCCACACTCGCGGAGCCGCTCCAGCACGCGACTTCCCACGTTGCCGCAGCCGATCAAGCCGATCGTGGCTGCCTCCACCTCGATATCCTCGCCGCGGAGCATGCCGCGCAGCAGGTGAAAGTTGCCGATGCCCGTCGGCTGCGACGTGTCGGACACCACACACCCCGTGAAGCGCTCGCTCAGGTATTGCAACGAGGTCGTCACGCCGTCGGACATCAATCCATGACCAAGGTCCTGCCCCGTCGTGATGCGGAATCCGCCGCGCGATTCCGCGTCCGAGAAGCAGGCGAGTGCAAAGTCGAGCATTGCACGGTCAACCGGCTGGCCGATGCGTGAACCGGGCGTGGGATGCAACACACACTTTCCACCCACGATGCGGCCCATGTCACGTCGAGCGAGCGGTCCTGCGATGCCCAGCACGCGTGACCACTGCACCTTGCCCTCCATGCCGATCGCCAGCCCCATCGCTTCACGATCCGTGTCGAATCCGGGTGATTCGGTGCGCTCCTCTGTGGCGATGCGGAATCCGCCGAGCGACAGCTGGCCAGAGTCTGGCGCGGCGCACGTCGCGATACTGAGGCGCCAGCCGTTCTCAGGTTCGACGTAGCGATAGATCCAGACCGGCGGCGCTGCGGGGCCGGTTGACGCAGGAAGCAAAGGCACCGTCTCCGGTGGGTTGAGCACCGTCGGAACGAGCGTGCTGGGCATGACGCGGGTGAGGATACCGGAGTGAACGTGAAGTTCTCGAGCACGAACGCTAACGGCCTTGCAGGACCGCCGACATGACCGCCGTCGCGCCGCGCTCGCGCGCCTCGCACTGGCGATGCGGCAGACGGGCTGGCAGGTCCGCGGCATCGTGGGGCCGTCGGGCGCAGCGGGTCCGTTTGCGATTGCCGGGCGCGTACACTTCTCTGCGGAGCGTAGCCTGAGAAACTCAGACGTAGGGTGCGACCTGAACGGGGGGTGTCATAGAGAGGTCGAATGCCCGTCGCAGCGCAGCAGCAACCCTGTCTCGTCAGCCGTGTTCAGTGTGATGGTTCAGCATTCGAGGTGTGCATGTACCGCCAGGTCCTCGCGACTGTTCTAGCGCTTACGCCCATTGTCGCGCCACTCGGTGCGCAATCGACGCTTCCCGTCCGG
The DNA here is from genome assembly GCA_014379355.1 of Gemmatimonadaceae bacterium. Classification (GTDB taxonomy): domain Bacteria; phylum Gemmatimonadota; class Gemmatimonadetes; order Gemmatimonadales; family Gemmatimonadaceae; genus JACMLX01. The sequence continues at coordinate 15,242 of JACMLX010000036.1, read as the reverse complement.
GAGGGCAGTGAAGTTCGCATCGAGACATCAACGCATCGCGAGTTTCGCGGGACATTGCTCGAAGGGTCGCGAGATTCCATCCGGCTCCGTCAATCCACGCGCGATTCGATCATTGCCGTGCCCCTGACTCTGGCGCGCACGTACAGTGTGCTGCGCGTGGATCGTCGGCACGGCGCAAAACGCGGGTTCTTGATCGGCGGCGGTATTGCACTCGGTGTGGTCGCGGCCCTCACGGCGGCAAACACGAACGAGAATGGCGCAGTACCGATCGGACTGGTCCTGGCCGTGCCGGTGGCGTTGCTTGGCGGCGGGCTTGGGGCCGGAATTGGTGCGGCGCTCGCTGCGCCGGAGTGGAGCGCACCCGCAAGCCTGTACGCGAGTCGGCGCAGTGGGCTGTCGCTCGCGGTGGGCTTCCGATACTAGGTCCGCGCGCGCGGGGAGTAGCTCCAGCTCGCACGGGTTGCCGCCGAAAAACGGACTACGGATGAAGTTTCGAAACGTCTCAAGAGACTCAAGTCCCGACATGCGCACATCACTCAGCGCGCACACTCATCCCCGAATCCGCGGTCAGGCGTGATGTCAGCCATCGACGTCGCACGACTCACGGCGGCACGTGTGGCCGACGCCCGAACACTCTTCCTCACGATCGCGGACGTCTTCGAAACCGAAGTCGGGACGCTCGACGACCGCTATCTCACGACGCTCCTGCAGCGGCCCGATTTCTGGGCCATGGCAGCAACCGTGGAGGGCGCGCTCGTCGGCGGCCTGACCGCCTTCACGCTGCCGCTCACCCGTGCGGAAGAGTCGGAGCTCTTCATCTACGACGTCGCGGTGGTACCGGCGCGGCAGCGGCAGGGCGTCGGGCGCGCGCTCGTCGAGGCGCTTCGCGCGGAGGCCGCGGTGGCCGGGATCGCCGTGGCTTTCGTCCTCGCTGACAACGAGGATGGCCACGCCCTCGATTTTTATCGACGTCTCGGCGGCATGCCCGCGTCGGTGACGCTGTTCACGTTCGGGGAGCGCGAGACATGACTGCACGTCCGATCCGTAACGACGAAATCGCGCGAGCATGGCTCGATACCATCACTCTGTGCGCAGTACCTGTCACCGATGCGATTTGCGACGAGGTCGAGTCTCGACATGCTCCTTCCCCGCACACCGCTGGCACCCGCCGTCGCACCACTCCATTGTTCCGCCAGCCCCTACGGCTCTCCCGCTCCGTGAACAGCCATGCCGCTCGCTTCAAGCCTCTTCAGGAACAACGACAAGCTGCAGGCCTGCGCCGTCCAGAACTCCGCCCACGTCGTCGTCGGCGCCGTCGGTGAACACGTCGCGAAGATCCAGTTCGCGCTCTTCGCAATCGACCGGTTGAACATCGATCGCAGTGAACTGCTCGCACAGCGCTACGGCACGTCCACCGCGGCCGCAGTGCTGGCCTACAAGACGAAGCGCGTGATCATCAACCGCAGCTATCAGCAGGTCGCCGACAATATCGTCGGCAAGATGACCATCGCGTCACTGGATACCGACATGCAGCTGCGAGAGCGCGTGCCGACGAGTGGCAGCGACTGCGTCCCCGGCGCCATCGGCGCGGCAACCGCCGCGGGTGCCTCGTCGATCGTACCTCGCGCCTCAGGCGTTCGTGACGCGCTGGGTGTCGGGCCGACCGCCCCCACGGTGGCAACCAGACAGCTCGGTGGCGTCGTCAGGATCGTCGTGTTGTTCGCATCAAATGCAGCACAGGACGGATTTCCGCTCGGCCGGGAAATCACGCGGGCGCGCGACTGCCTGACGGAACACGGCGTGCAACTCGTCGTGGAGCGCAGCATTGGTGTCACCGGTGTCGTCCAGTTCGTGGAGCGTGTCCTCGTCAATCCGCTCGCCGCCGGCGACAACGTGAACGAGCTGCGCAAACGCTGCGAAGACCTCGTGCCGGGACAGCCCGGCGTCCTTCGCGTCATCGTATGTCACCTCGGCAATTTCGATTTCGGACACACCATCCGGAACAGGAGCGTCGGCAGCCAGCGGTTTCTCCCGTTCGCGTTGCTGAACACCGAGCAGGTGGACGTGTCGAACGCCACGCTGATTCACGAGATGGTGCACTGCTCCAAACCCGGGATCGTCGATCACGATCGCGAAGAACACAGCGTCTTCTCCGCATTCGGCACGGTGAGCAAGGGGAAGACCGAGCGCACGGCGCTCAGGGCCGAGCACGCATTGACCATCGCGTCATCATTCTTCTCGATCGGCGGACCACCACCAAAACCGTGAACGCGGCATGAATGGCCGCGATCGCAGTACGTTCACCGGTTGCGCCACGCGGTGGAGACGCTGCAAGGGGGCTCGGTTGGTCGCATTTCAGGAGCACCCTGTCCCGTCAGGTGAGTCCGACATCGGCGCACGACCACGAACGGAGCGCGACATGAGCGTACACACGCAGATCAGCGACTATGTCGCGGCCCAGCCGGAGCCAAAACGCCGTGACATCCAGACACTGCACGACATCGTGCTCACGTTGATACCGGGCTGCCGGTTGTGGTTTCTCGATGGCAAGGACGAGCGCGGTCGAACGGTCTCGAATCCGAACATCGGATACGGACTCCAGACCATGACGTACACCGATGGGCGCACGCGGGAGTTCTACCAGATCGGGGTGAGTGCAAACACCACCGGCATCTCCGTCTACATCATGGGTCTCGACGACAAGACGTACCTGCCGGCGACGTACGGGGCTGACATCGGCAAGGCGAGCGTGACGGGGTACTGCATCAAGTTCAGCGCACTCCGCAACATCAACGTCGATATCCTCGAAGCGGCGATGCGAGACGGGATCGAGCGGACCAGCACGTGACATGACGTCGGGTTCGCGGTCGGGTTCTCCGCTGCGGTGTTACCAAGGTGGTCGGGCTCGCGCGGCGCGCCGGACCCGCTCGGCGCCTGCCGTCACTCAGACGGAGGCACTGCATTGAACGAGTCGCTGCGAGCGGAACTCATCGCGATGGACGAACACGATCAGTCAGTTCGTGCAGCGTTGGCCGCCGACGGATCCCTGTTCCACGGATACCATCCACGGATGGCCGCCGTGCACGACGCGAACGCCGCTCGCCTGAAGACGTTACTCGACGAGGTCGGATGGCCGACCACGGCGCTCGTCGGCCCCGATGGGACGAAAGCCGCGCATCGGATTGCCCAGCACTCGATCAACCACCCTGACTTCATGCGCCATTGCCGCAGCCTGATCCTGGCCGCGACCACTCGGGGCGACATCTTACCGGAGCAGTTTGCGTACATCGATGATCGCATCCGCGTCTACGAGGGCCTGCCCCAGCTCCATGGGACGCAATGGCGCGGCGGCATTCACGGTCTCGAGCCCTATCCTGTCGACGACTGGAGCACCGTGAATCACAGGCGGCAAGCGCTCGGCTTGCCTACGCTCGATGAGATGAGAGCCATGTCGAGCGAGCACCTGAGCCAGGAATCGGTTGATCGCAATCGCGCGGAGGAGCTGGCGTGGCGCCGACAGGTGGGCTGGATTCGATGAATTTCTCTCAGCCCAGACGACGTGCTCAGCGCGACCTGCGGTCCGTGAATGATCTGGCCCCGCCCACGAAAATGGCGTGCAGGCGCGCCGCCTGTTGCCGCCGCAGCCAACCGCGTGAACGGATCGCGCGCCAGCACGCTCCCGATCGTGCGCGACAACGCGAGCCAAGCGCCAGTTGCCGTCCCCTTGCAGAGGTCGTTCCCCGAGCGACATATACGCGCATGCGCACACGTCCGCCGAATCCACCGACCAGTTCAGCACTGCTCACGCGCCGCGAGGCACTCGTCCGCACCGCCGCGTTGCTCGGCAGCGCACTCACTGCGCCAACCATCGCCGGCGTGCTGGCCGGATGTGGCGACCAGCGGCCGAGCAACGTCGCGTCTGCCGCGCAGACGTTGCGTGCGTTCACGCCTGCACAGGAACTACTCGTCGCCGCACTGGCTGAGGTGATCCTGCCGACCACCGACACGCCAGGCGCGCGCGATGTCGGCGTCAGTTTCTTCGTGGACCGTATGCTGGCCGACTACCACACAGCCGAGTCGCGAGAAGCGTTTCTCGCCGGTCTCGTGCGCATCGATGCAAAGGCGCAGACGCAACATGAACGGCCGTTCGTGGAATGCACCGCAGCACAGCAGTTCGCGCTCGTCGATGACCTGGACGCGCAGGTGTTCGGTCCGCGCACGGTGCATGTCACCCAGACACCACGATCATCAGCTGACGCTGGACCGGTCGCGCGTGATGCGAAAGTCGACATCGACACACGAGCCTTCTATGCCGTGCTGAAGGAACTCACGCTCGCTGGCTATTACACCTCGGAAGCGGGCGCCACGCGCGAACTGCGCGTCAATCCGATGGGTCGCTGGCGTGCCGATGTGCCGTATGGCGAACTGCGCACCGGCTGGGCCTGACCGATGTTTCTTCAGCAGCCAGAGACGTTCGACGCCGTGGTGGTCGGGTCCGGAATCAGCGGCGGGTGGGCGGCAAAGGAACTCACCGAGAAAGGTCTCCGCACTCTCGTGCTCGAGCGCGGCCGCGACATCGTGCATGGTCACGGCGGGTACGCGAACGAACACAAGCAGTCGTGGGAATTCACGCATCGCAATCGCGGCGTCTCGCCCGCGCACGCACCGACGCAACGTGTGCAGTCGCGCATCCCGTGGATGGACGAGGCGGCGCTGCCACTGTATCAGGACGACCTCGAACATCCGTACGTCGAGGACGCACCGTTCACCTGGATTCAGGGACGCACGGTCGGTGGGCGATCGCTGCTCTGGGGACGCCACTGTTATCGGTGGAGTGATCTCGATTTCGAGGCGAACCTGCGCGACGGTCATGGCGTCGACTGGCCGATTCGCTACGCCGATCTCGCGCCGTGGTACAGTTACGTCGAGAAGTTCGCAGGTGTGAGCGGCGAAGCACTCGACCTTCCCCATCTGCCGGACGGCGAGTTCCAGCCGCCGATGGCGCTGAATGCTGGCGAGGTGTATCTGCGCGACGCCATCGCGCGCAGCTTTCCTGGTCGCCACCTGACCATCGGGCGTGTGGCAGTGCTGACGCGCGCCATCGGCGATCGTGCCGCGTGTCACTACTGCGGCCCATGTGAACGCGGGTGCTCGACGGGATCGTATTTCTCGAGTCTGGCGTCGACGCTGCCGGCGGCTCGACGCACCGGAAGGTTGACGCTGCGCAGTCGCGCCATGGCGCACAGCGTATTGTACGACGAAGCAGGCGGCCGAGCGGCCGGCGTGCGGTATGTGGATCTCGACACCGGCGAACTGCACGTCGTGCGCGCTCGCGTCGTCTTCCTCTGCGCGAGCACACTTGGCACCACGCGCGTGATGCTCAATTCCATCAGTGCACGCTTCCCTGCCGGTATCGCCAACGACAGCGGTGCGCTGGGTCACTACCTGATGGACCACCACTATCAGCTCGGTGCATCCGGGGAGATTCCCGGACTGCTCGATCGGTACTACGAAGGAAACAGGCCAACCGGCTACTATGTCCCTCGCTATCGCAATCTCTCAGCTCCCGACTCGGACCGTCTCGGGTTCCTGCGTGGGTACGGACACCAGGGCTCGGTGGGACGCGCGGGCTGGAATCGCGGCGCCGGAGAGCGAGGGATCGGCGTCGACTTGAAGCGCCGTCTGCACGACCCGGGTCCGTGGTACGCGTACATGGGAGCGTGGGGCGAGACACTTCCACGCGAGGACAACTACGCCCTGCTCGACACGACGCAGAAGGACCAATGGGGCGTCCCCTTGCTGCGCGTGAAGTGCACGTGGGGTCCGAACGAGCTCGCGATGCGGAAGGATGCCGTCGCGCAGGTGGCGGCGATGCTGAAGGCGGCGGGTTGTCGCGGCATCACGACGCATGACAACCACAAGGCGGGGGAGTACGGCGCCGAGGCGGGCCTCTGCATCCATGAAATGGGAACGGCGCGCATGGGTCGCGATCCGAAAACGAGTGTGCTTGACGCGCACAACCGCGCACACGCGGTGCACAATCTCTATGTCACCGACGGTGCCTGCATGACGAGCAGCGCGTGCCAGAATCCAAGCATCACGTATATGGCGCTCACCGCGCGCGCCGCGGCGCATGCGGTGGCGGAGTTGAACCGGCGGACGATCTGAGTTGGCGATCGCGCGGCTGAATCATCCGGTGCTTTCCGCCTGAGCGGTGCCGACGCCCCGGGGGTGTCAATAGCGCGCACCCGCATTCTCAACTCGCCCGCAACGCCTCGCTCGGATCGATCCGGCTCGCCCGACGCGCCGGCATCCAGCACGCGATCAACCCGATGGTACTCATGGTCGCCGCGACCACGGCGAGCGTGACGGGATCACGCGAGGCGACGCCAAACAGGATGCTCTCGATCGTGCGTGACAGCGCGAGTGAACTTGCCACGCCGAGCATCAGTCCAAGCCCCACCAGGAGGAAACCCTCCTTGAGGATCATCGTCGTCACGGCGCCCGGCGCCGCACCCAGCGCCATGCGGATGCCGATCTCGTTGGTGCGTGCACTCACGTTGAACGCGAGCACGGCGGCGATGCCGATCGCGGCGATCACCAGCGCGAGGATCGCGAAGCCACCGAGCAGCAGGGCGTTGAGTCGTCGCGGCCCGACGCTCTCGTCGCGCACCGCCTCGAGCGACATGACATTCTCGATCGGTTGCTCGGGGGCGATCGACCGCACGATCGCGCGCGCCGCGGTCGTCAATCCGGTGGGATCGACCGTACTGCGAATGACCAGCCCGCCGGGCGGAAACTCCGCCTGCGACACCGGGAGGAATGCGACGGGCATCGGCGTCGCATCGAGTCCGCCGTCCTTCGTGTCGCGCATGACGCCAACCACGGTGCGCCAATCGTTCTCCGGGATGCCGACGAAGCGCAGCACGTCACCGGTCCACGCCACGCGTCGTCCGATCGGATCGACATCCGCGAAAAGCCTGTCGGCGAGTGTCTTGTTGAGGATCACGACCTTGCCCGACGATGCGGCATCGCCGGCGGTGAATTCGCGACCCGCGAGCAGCGGGATTCCTGCCGCGCGAAAGTACCCCGCATCGGCAGTGCGATACTCCGCAGTCGGTGTCGCACCATTCTCGATCGGACGTGACTCGGCCTTGATCTCGAGCTGCACCTGGCTCGCGCGCAACGGCACCGTCGACCCGAGTCCGACGACCTCGACGCCTGGCAGCGACGACAGGGCGCGTTGCATTTCCTCGTAGCGTTGCCCGGCGCGCGCAATGTCGGGTGACGTGAAGTCGGGTGGCACTTCCATCGTCAGCACGTTCTTCGGGTTGAGCCCCGGATCGACCGCCGCGAGGCGCTGCATCGAGCGCACCAGCAAGCCCGCACCGGAGAGCAGCACCATCGACACGGCCACCTGCGTGATCACGAGCGCCTGCTGCAACCGCTTGCGTCGACCGCTGCCGATCGTCTTGAGACTGCCCGCGGCCAGTCCGGCGCCGAGCGAATGTTCGGTGCCGACCCGCGGCACATACGACAACAGGAACGCAATCAGCATCGCAAGCAGTGCGGTGAACGCAAGCACCATCCAGTCGACGTGAATTTCGTCAGCGCGCGGCGAGAACCGTGCGACGAATGTCGACAAGGTCCCGACACCGGCGAACGCGACGAGCAATCCGAGCACGGCACCGGCACCCGCCAGCACGAGGTTTTCCACGATCAACAACCGTCGCAACCGTGACGCGCCGGCGCCGAGTGCCGCTCGAACCGTCATCTCGTGTTCGCGGCGGACGCCACGCATCAGCGTCAGGTTCGCCACATTGGCGCACGCGATCACGAGCACGAGCGAGGCGACACCCATCAGCATCCAGAGCATCATGCGCGCGTCGCGGCCGAGTATTTCCTTGAACGGCGTCAGCTCCACCGTGTATGCCGCAGCCTTCTCGTATGACTCCGGATACTGCGCGTTTCTCCGCTGCGTGATGATTGCCATCTCCTGCCGCGCCTGATTCACCGTTGCGCCCGGCGCGAGTCGCCCGATCATTTCCGTCATGCGGTGCGAGCGTCCCTGCACCATCATCGCGCTGACATGATGTTCGCTGATCGACATGTTCATCAGCGCATCGATCCTGCCCGGGAAGAAGGGTGCTGGTTCGAGCACGCCGATCACCTCGACCGCGCGTTTGCTGATGCGCATGGTCTGACCGACGATCTTCGGGTCGCCCGCGAAATGCGTCAACCAATAAGCATGGCTGAGCAGAATCACCGGCGCCGCTCCCGCGCCGTCATCACCCGATGTGAAACCGCGGCCCGCAATCGGCTTGAGCCCCATCACGCTCAGGTAGTTGCCGGTCACGAGACCGACGTCGATCTGCGACGCATCGGTCGCCTCGAGCAGCGACAGCGTCAGAGGCGAATACTCGGCGATCTGCTGCATCGTTCGTGACTGCGCACGGAAGTCGTTGATCTCCGGCACGGAGAACGCGACGTTGGTCTGTCCCTGGTTCACTGTGTGGTGGCGCAGGTACATGAGCCGATCGCCGTCGGCGTGCGGCAGCGGGCGCAAGAACACGCCGCGCACTGCCGAGAAGATCGCCGTGTTGGCGCCGATGCCGAGGCCGAGCGTGAGGACGACCGCGATCGTGAACACCTTGGCGTGCGACAGCGAACGCAGGACGTATCGAAGGTCAAGCGACATCGGCGGACTCGCGAGTCACGAGCAGGGGTGGAGGCATTGCATCGCCTGATGACACGTTAATGCGGGGACTGCCACAGTGCGGTCGCAACGATGCGACCGCACTGTCACCGACTCCTGTTCATTCGCTTGCGACCGGCTCGGCTGGCATCGGGAAGTGCTCCTCGAGAAACGCCTGCCAGACCGGTGTTGCACTGGCGACGGTCTCCGCCGCCTGAGCGCCGTACACGTAGAGGTTCATGGCCACCACCCTCGCACCGTGCGGATACGTGACGGCGCCAAGGGCGGCGATGCCAGGCCCCGGCGTGTCGAGCCGCAACAGGGCATCGTATGGATTCTCGGTGACGAGTTCCACGACGCCGCTGAGTGGTGAGACACCGGCCGGCGTCGCCCAGCGCTGGCCGACACCCAGGCCCTTCACGCCCAACGCCGTGGTCAGCGTATCCCATGCCTCCGCCTCGGTGCTTGCGATGGGCGTCGTGACCTGCATGAGCGCCGAGCGCTGGCCGCTGAAGTGCTTGAGATAGAGACGCAGGATGCCGAGAAATCCCGACCAGCCGGACGCCGCACCTTCCAGCTGATTGTCCCACGCGTCAGTGCTGGAACACAGGCTGTGGACAATGCGGACGATGCAGGTTCCGCCGCTGCGCGCCTCGATGCGCCACTCGGTCGCCATAGCCGGTGAGTCCGGCGTCCAGCCGGCTGCTTCCTGTGCGAACATCACTGGCTTGTCGCTGGCCGTCACGACAGAAGGGATCTCCATGCCCGGACCGAAGAAGTACTTCACCGCGACGGGATTCCCGTCGCGCTCCTCGACCTCGGTCGGCACGAACCAGGACGAAATCCCCGGGCCGGTGGCGAGCGCATGCCAGACGTCCTCCGGCGTGCCGGGAACCTCGAATTCGACCTGCACTGAACGGCGTCCGGACGGTTCAACATTCACGCTCATGATGGCTCCTTGAAATCGGATTTCGGTTGAGAGGGGTGGGCCAGGACCAGCAGACGATGAGTGCGTCCGTCGGCGGAGGATTCATCGTGGTACTTCGACACGAGGGCGGCGATGGCCGCGGTGAGTTCGTGGCTGAACGCGGCCCGATCCTTCGGCGACCGGAAGCGAATTTCGGCGTCCACCGACAGCGTGGCGAGCCGTTTGCCCGCATCGGTTGCGCGACGTACGAGATCGCCGACCTCACGCACGACGCGTGCACCGAGCGCGATCAGGTAACTCGCTGAGAGCCGATCCATGTCGCGATTCGGGTCGACGGCGACCGGGCCCATCGCGCTCGGCGACACGACATACGACGCCGCAGTCGCAACGAGCAGCCGTTCCGTTATCCCTCCCCATTTCCGCTCCTCGGCCAGTCGCACCAGTCCGTGCGTCTCGAGCGAGTTCAGGTGGTAGTTGACCTTCTGTCGGGTCAGGCCGACGCGCATGGCGAGCGTCGCGGCGGAGGCGGGTGCCGCCAGTTCGAACAGCAGTCGGCTGCGAACCGGCTCGAGGGCGACTGTCGCTGCCGCGGGATCGTCAATGACGTGGACGTCGAACATGGGCAAAGAGTAGCCTTGACAGTTTTTCTTGTCAAGGGCTTCGGCACGCTCGAGAAACTGCGCCGCGCGTGGCTCGGACGGGCTCGAGCGCTACCCTGTCAGTTCGTCCAGATCACGACGCCGCCGCAGCCGTCACGTTCGCAGAATTCAGGCGGCGCCGGGTGCGGACGCGGGTGGTGCATCGACTGATTTCAGGATCGGCCCAAGCACAGTGCCCTGCTTCACCACCATGCAGCGCGTGCCCGATGCCGGCGCTGCGTACACGGCGGCGATCCCGCGAGCCTGCGCTGTGCGAGAGGAAGTGCCGGGCACCAGACGGCTGCCGCTTCGCCGCTACACGGCCTGCGCGAAAGACGGGATTGCTGCGTCGCCTGCGTCGACCACGCGGTTGCGACCGGCCGCCTTGCCGCGGTACAGCGCCGCGTCCGCGCGCGCGATGGCGGCGTCGATCGTTTCTGCCGGCTCGACGCGCGCTACGCCGATGGTGATGGTGAGCCGAATCGACGCCAGAGACCCGCCGGCTTGCCGCGCGTCAGCGTGCAGTAAATGCCCGTGCAGCGAGAGCGCCGCTACTGCGCCGCGGATGCGCTCCGCCATCTGCATCGCGCCAACGCGGCCTGCACCGGGCAGCAGTACGATGAACTCTTCGCCGCCCCAACGTGCGACCGAATCGGTCGTGCGCACAGTGGTCGTGACGGCGTCGGCGACGCGCTGCAGTACGAGGTCACCCATTTCATGCCCGTTGGTGTCGTTCACTTTCTTGAAGTGATCGACATCACAGAGAAGCACGTACAGCCCGGGCCCATCAGCGCCGGCGCTGCGCGTCGTGCGAACGATCTCCAGGAGGTGCCTGCGGTTGTGCAGGCCGGTCAGTGCGTCGGTGCGGGCCAGCGTCTGCAAGGCGCCTTCCGCTGACGCCATCAGCCGAGCGTAGGTCAGCGAGACGAAGCCGATGATCGCCAGCATCCCCGCGATGTTCAGATACCTGATCGAAGCCAGCATGCCAGGGTCGAGCCGGTAGACCGGCTGCACCTGCCGTGTCCACGCGTCGAGGGCCGCGTACGCCACGCCCAGTGCCAGCAGCCGCGCGAGCTTGTTCATCGTCGTGCCGCCCGCTCCCACCACCAGCGGTCCGGCGAGAGTGAGCAGGTAGTAGTGGAATCCGCTCTCCCAACCCAGCAGCGCCGACGCCAGGCTTGCGTGCAGCAGTATTTCTCCGACGACCAGCGCCATCGCGACTGCGTTTCGGCGCCGCAAGAGCAGTAGGCCGCTGCAGATGAACAGCACGACGCCGCCGATGTTGGCCCAGACGAGCAACGTCAGGCCCATATACGCGAACAGCAGCAGGAACACGAAGTGCGCCAGCGCCGCGGCGATGCAGGCCTGGTGCAGCATGGTCCACAGCGCGCGACGCGCGGTGCGCGTTTCGCCATCGGAGACCTGCGTGGCACCGGCTTCAATTACAACGCTATTCATCGTTTGCCGGACACCGTTGGGCCAGAGGCCGGCGCGCTGCATCCATGTGGGCACCTGCACCGTTCCGTCTGTCAAGAATTATCGGCACTGGGCCATGAAACCTGAGCCGGGCGACGGGACGGACATGCGGGCATCGTCGGCTGCTGTCGTGGACACTCGCTTCAGCGAGAATCGTGTCACTCGGCAGCGTCGCTTGGAGCCTGGCCTCGCAAGCAGGCTTCAGGGGGCCGCCGCCACGGTCGTCCGCACCGCGCCTGTCTTGAGTTCTCCGGGATTGGAGCCTTCGGCAGCGACGCGGCGGACAGACAATCTTCACGCAACGGACAGCCGTGGCCGATCAGCAATTCCGACTGCTCCGCCATCTCCACGCGCTCGGCCACCACCAGCAGGCGTGGCCGAGTCGACACGGCTCATCGTGCGATCCGCCACGCGCACGAGTGTCCGCAATCCGGCGACATTCGACAGCGCGACCGATCACGACCGAACATCCACGCGCTACGGCTGCACCGTCGCCCGCGTCGAACCGAGCGTATGCTGTGCAATCCACTCGTATTCGCGCTTCATGCGATCGACCTGGTGATAGTACTCCGACAACCCGTGCCCTTCACGCGGATAGAACACCAGCTCCACTGCCTTCCCACGATCCTTCAGCGCACGATAGAACTCCATCGGCTGCCCGATCGGGACGCGTTCGTCGTTGCCACCGTGCAGGATCAGCAGCGGCGTGGTGATGCGACTGGTGTAGCTGATGGCCGAGCGCTCGAGATACTTCCGGATGTTCGGGTTGATGATCGAGCCATCGTACTGCGGATCACCGAAGAACGTGTTGATGTAGCCGGGAATGTCGGTGGTGCCGGCCATCGACAGCAGTGACGGTAACCCGGCGCCCATCATCGCGGCCTTGAAGCGCGACGTCTGCGACACCACCCACGACGTCATGTACCCGCCGTAGCTCCAGCCCTCGAAGGCCAGTTTCTCCGGGTCCGCGACGCCGAGGCGCACCACTTCATCAGTACCGGTCATGATGTCGCGATAGTCGCCGCCACCCCAGTCTCCGGTGTTGGCGCGCATCCACCATTCGCCGTAACCCGTCGATCCGCGCGGATTCGGATACAACACCGCCCACCCACGCGCGGCCCACGTCTGGCCGGGTGCGCCCGTGCCGCCCTTGAAGCCGTTCGTCCACGCACCGGTAGGCCCGCCATGCGCCGATACGATCGTCGGCACGCGCGTGCCTTCGCGATAGTCCACGGGCAGCAGGAGAATTCCCTCGACGGGCTTTCCGTCGCTCGACTTCCACGAGATCACACGCGTCTGCCCTAGGGCACGCTCGCTCAACCACGCATTCGTGGTCGTGATCCGCTTCGGCTGCGGCAGTGACGCGTCCTGCACATACACTTCGCTCGGCCACGTCGGCGAGTCGATCACGAACGCCATCCTCGATCCATCGCGACTCGCGCTCACGCCCTGCACCATCAGGTCCTTCGTCGTGCTCGAATAGCGCTTGGTTGCAACGGCATAGCTGTAGATCGTGTTGTACACACGGTCGCTGGCCGAGAACCAGATCGACGAGCCGTCAGCCGACCACCGCGGCTGACCGACGCTCACATCGAAGGTCGGCTGTGCGTGGTTCGTCAGTGTCTTCGTTGCAAGATCGTACGTGACGAGCCGATCATTGCGCAGCGTACGCGCGCTGATGCTGTCGCCGTGTGCCTTGAACTCACTGGGAAGCGCCGTGAACACGAGCGACTTGCCATCAGGCGAGAACTGCGGCGTGCTCTGCACATCGTGACTGGTCGTGACGTTGTCGAGGCGCCGTGACGCGACGTCCACCACGTAGGCATCGCGGCGTTCGTCGCGAATCATCGGCGTCGGCGATGCGTCGAAGGCGAGACGAGTCCCGTCGGGTGACCACGACGGCGCGCCGCGCACGGTGAATGCGCCCGATGTGAGCTTGGTCGCGGCACCGGAGGAAACCGTCACCACCCACAGCTGATTGAGTCGAAAGTCGCTCTCGTACACCTTGGCGTCGTCGCGGCGGCGCGTGCGCGCTTCCTGCTCACGCGAGAGCGTGTCCGGTGTGACGACGGCGATGCGGCTCGCATCGGGTGACCACGCGTACGCCACCACACCGTCTCGCAGCGTGGTGAGCTGCCGCGCCTCACCGCCGTCGGCCGGCAGCACCCAGACCTGGGGCTTCGGCGCATCGTCGCCGGTGCCGGTGCCGCGCGCCGACACGAACGCGATCGTACGGCCATCCGGCGCCCAGGCCGGCTGCGACTCCCCCCGTTCCCCGAACGTCAGCTGCCGGGGCGCACCGCCAGCAAAGGGCACGATCCAGACATGTGAGCGCCGGTCATGCTTGTCGCCCAACACAGTGTCCGCCTTCGCGCTCGGATGCTCCCAGCCGGTGACGGTGTAGAGGACGCGGTCACCGGCGGGCGCGATGGTCACGCCGCCGACGACCTGAAGCCGGAGGAGATCAGCGTCGCTGAGACCACGCGACGACTGCGCCGGCAGCGAGGCGGCCGAGAGCGCGATGGCGACGGGCAGGAGAGTGCGTGAGAGGCGCAGCATGGGCGGAGGCAGTCGCAGGGTGACGTGGACCGTACAGACGTTGAACTACGGATCATACTGGCGCGTACGTTGAAGACCCATACGCCAGGCTCAGCGCACAGACGCCAGGTTCAGCGCATGCGATCGTCATTTCCTTCACCTCGTCCAGATCACCACGACTCCGCACCCGTTTCGCCGCGAGAATTCCGCAGGCGCGGCACCTGCATCGTAGATCTCGACGCCGAGCATCTGATTCGGCCGCAGATACCCATTGATGTCGTTCACCGTCGGCTCGCGAATCGGATTGCCATTCACGATCACGGCGACGCGACAGAACGGAACGAAGACGTTCTGCGGCGAGCGCTGCGCGAGGATTTCGAGCTGATTGTCATCACGCGCGATCAGAATGCCAGGCATGCTGCGCAGCAGGTCCACGGCCTGGATCGGGTTGCGCCGTGCGATGTCGTCCGTGGTGATGAAGCGTCCAGCGCCACCGTGTTTCTGGCGCCGGAGAAATCCTTCGTAGTCGCGATTCACGCTCAGATTTGCGCGCACCTTCACGGTATCCAGCACCGACTTCAACAACGCCAGTTCGATGCGCAGTGGTGCGCCACCCTCGACCACGTCGACCGGCAGCGCCACCGGCGCGTACGACACGGCACGGACATCGAGCATGCGTGTGCCGGTCGGGATGCCGCTCAACGTGAATGCACCACGCTCGTCGGCTTGCGTGGTCGGGCCATTCCGGATCCCGATGCGCGCGCCAGACAGCGGGCGACCGCCTTCGGCCGACACGACGGTGCCGATCACCCGGCCATCGCCCGCGCGGCGCGGACCGCCGCCACATCGGGATAGAAGCACGCCTCCTCGCCCGCGAAACCGACCTGCATATCATTCTGATAAGCCATGCAGGGCCGTCCGCGCATCCTTGTTCGCAGCGTCAGATAGATATTGCCCGCGATGATAT
>JACMLX010000291.1 GCA_014379355.1 Gemmatimonadaceae bacterium | reverse complement strand
GGCGTTGATCGGCCCCACCGCGATCGGCGAGAGTTATCTCCGCCCGGTGGACTACTGATGGCCGCATCCGGATACGACGCCACATCGGAACATGCGACGTCGACGCGGTTGCACTTCGTGCGTGATGGACGCGCGTTCGGCAGCGACGGTCGGTGCATCGGGCACACGGACCTGCACCTCTCCGCCGCTGGACGGCGTGCCTGTCGACATCTGGCATACGCGATGCCGGCGATGGACGTGCGGCTGATCAGCAGTGACTTGCGGCGGGCGCAGGCAACGGCGCAGTTGTTGAGCACTGCGGCGATCAGCACCGAGCCGCGCCTCAGGGAGATGCACTTCGGTGACTGGGATGGGCGCTCCTGGGCCGAGCTCGATCTCGAGACGCCGTCCGATCCCGACGCGTGGTCCGAGGACTGGACGAGCATTCGTGCTCCCGGTGGCGAGTCGTTCGACGACGTCGTCCGGCGCGTGACGGCGTGGCTCGAGTCCTTGCCGCACGATGGCGGCGACTATCTCGTCGTGGCACATGCCGGCAGCATTCGCGCCGCGGCGGTCGCGTTGCTCGGCATTCCACCATCGCGTGCCTTCACGCTCGCGCTCGACCACGCGACGGTCAGCACATTCGACCTTTCGACTCGCGGTGCTTCGCTGATCAGATGGAATTCCTCAGGATTCTAGCGACGGGCGTCCTTGCGCTGTCGCTCGCCACTTCGCTCGGTGCCCAACCGATTTCGGTCAGGGATGGCGCGGGCCTGACAGTGACCTTGAAGGCGCCCGCGCATCGCGTCGCGGCACTGCTTTCATCCGCGGTCGACATCATCGTCGCACTTGGCGCTGCCGATCGCATCGCAGCGCGCACGCGGTACGACACGGCCAGTGCAGTGGCGCGCGCCGCCAATGTCGGCGGCGGCATCGACCCGAGCGTCGAGGCACTCGTCGCGTCACGACCCGATCTCTTCGTGGTCTGGAAAGGCCAGGCCGGATCGACGGTCGTCAGCCGGATGCGCGCGCTCGGCGTGCCTGTGTATCTCGTCGAAACGAAGGACACCAGCGCGCTGTTTGCCACGGTGCGTGATCTCGGTGCACTGCTCGGCATGACACCACGGGCCACAGCCGCCGCGACACAACTGCGCGCCGAGTTGCGCGCGGTGCAGGCGCACCGTGCGCGGGCACGACGGCTGCGCGCGGTATACGTGATCAGTCGCTCACCGGTGATCATCTCCGCGGCGAGCAGTTACATGGGTGAACTCATCAGCGTGGCCGGCGCCGACAATCCATTCCACGATGTGTCTGGTGAATTCCCGACGTTGTCGCTCGAGGCGTTCGTCGCACGCGATCCCGACGTGCTGATCGTGGGCCATCGCGATGATGGTGGTCGGCAACTCATACACTTGCGTGACACGCCAGGCTGGCGCGACCTGCGCGCCGTGCGCACGGGAGCCGTCATCGAAGTCGATGGCGAGCAGTGGGGTCGTCCGACGCTGCGTGCCGGTGCGCTGGTGCGTGATCTGGCGGAGAAGCTGCAGCGGGTCACCGCACCGGCGCGCCCTGTGAAGTGACGTTCGGTAGACGGCTCCGCCCCGTGTGACGACTTCGCACGAGGCGGAAACGCGGCAGGGTCGTCATGCGGCTTCAGCCCACGCCAGGCTCACTGCGCGTCGCGCCGAGCGTTTGAGCGCGCGATGCACCGCGCGAGCATAGCGCATGAAATTCTCGCCGGCCGACGGCCATCTCGCGAAGAAGTCCTGCGGATGCTGATCGGCCTTCAGCCGATTGCACGGTCCGCAGGCGACGACCAGGTTGCCCGGTTGCGAGCGGCCCCCGCGCGCGATCGGCTGCACATGGTCGAGCGTCGCTTCCGAGAACGGCATGATCCAGCCGCAGTACACGCAGCGTTGATCACAATCGCGGTAGGCGGCCGTCTTGAGCGCCCGTCGCACGGAGGGGGGCAGGCTGTCGCGCCGCTCGAAGCGGTCGCCGCGTGGTGCGCGTCCGAGCGGACGTCGCAGGGGGTGATTGTGCCAGAAGGCGGTCATGCCGCTGCCGCCAGACAAACTCCGAAGCGCAGTCCTGAACGAATCATCTACAGCCCTCGTTGGCCGAATGACGTCCCTGGTGCGTGCACGTGCGTCTGAGCAACATCTTCGATGAACGCCTCGCGTTGCGCAAGGCCCACCGGACATCAACTGCGTAACCGTGATCCAGGCGCCTGCGCTGATGATCGCGAGACGATCAGGACCGCTCACTCCCTGATCCGATCATGACGCGTCCGTCTTTCTCCGCGCGTATCGTGTGGCGGAGTCCTTCACGCGCATCGGATCGTGCAGCGCAGTCAGCACCTGCACCGCCGTCGCATCGAGATGCTGTCGCGACACCGGCGTGCCGCCGAGAAACGGCAATGGCACGTCCCAGCCATCCCCGTGCATGCGCGGAATGACATGCACGTGATAGTGAAACACATCCTGTCCTGCGGCACTGCCGCTGCTCACGAGCAGGTTCATGCCATCACAGCGCGTGACATCGCGAATCACTTCGCCAAGTCGCCACGCCACATCGAAGAGATGCTTGCCAAGCGGACCGGGAATGTCTTCGAGTGACGCGTAGTGCTCGCGCGGTACGACCAGCGCATGGCCGCGATTCACCGGCTGGATGTCCATGAACGCCACGGCATCGGCGTCCTCGTAACAGATGGACACTTCGCCGGCGCCCTTGATCAGGTCACAGAAGACACAGTGTGCTGGCACGTCGCAGATACCGGTTGGAGCGTGGAGGAAACGGCGACACCAGGGCGCATGACCTCACGCAGGATACACGACGCTCCGGCGATCAGGTCACGCGCCACGCAGCCGTGGTTCCCACAAGTGACAGCCGTGACCGACGCTTGACCAGTTCCACGCGTCGATTCATCTGGCGCCCTCGGCCGTCAGGTCCAACGACGCCTCTCGGCGGCGGGCGGCGGGCGACGAAACAGGTGCTCCGCCCGTATGTAGGAGGTCCGTCGGCGCTTACCTTGCTCAGGAGCGTCGCGGATCGTGACCGAATCCTGACCAGCCCGCCGGGCGCACCGCGCCGCGGGCCGCCGTCCATCACTTCTGACAGAGGAGCGGGATGACCTCCCTCGCCACGTCCGAGACATATACCGCCGGGCTCTCCCGCGAGCAGCTCCTTGCCGCCTATCGCACGATGCTGTTGTCGCGCCGAGTGGATGACAAGGAGGTTCAGCTCAAGCGCCAGAACAAGATCTTCTTCCAGATCTCGGGCGCCGGACACGAAGCGGTGCTGACCGCCGCCGGCCTCGTGCTGCGGCCGGGTCATGACTGGTTCTATCTCTACTATCGCGACCGCGCCCTGTGCCTCCAGCTGGGGATGAGCATCACCGACATGCTCTACTCGGCCGTGGGTGCCGCGCGTGATCCGAACTCCGGTGGCCGGCAGATGCCGAGTCACTGGGGCAGTCCGTCGATGCACATCGTGAGCACGTCGTCGCCAACCGGCACACAGTTTCTCCAGGCCGTCGGCAGTGCCGAAGCGTCGATGCGTCAGCGACTGCTCGAGGGCACGAACACCGACGAGGTGACGCTCGTCACGACCGGCGACGGCACCACGTCGGAAGGTGAATTCTGGGAGTCACTCAACACCGCATGCAACCTCAAGCTGCCGATCGTCTATCTCGTCGAGGACAACGGCTACGCCATCAGCGTGCCGGTGGAAGTCGGTACGGCCGGTGGGTCGATCTCGAAGCTGGTGAAGGGATTTCCGGGGCTCTACATCCAGGAAGTCGATGGCTGCGACCTGCTCGCGAGTTACGAGGCGATGGCGCGCGCAGTGCACTACGCCCGCGAGCGTGAGGGTCCGGCGCTCGTGCATGCGAAGGTGATCCGCCCGTACTCGCATTCGCTGTCCGACGACGAGACAATGTACCGGCCGACGGAGGAGCGTGAGGCCGATGCGTCACGCGATCCGTTGAAGACCTTCCCGGCCTGGCTTCTTCAGCATGGATTCGCGACGGACGAGGAGCTGGCCGTGATCGCGGATGGCGTCGAGGCGGAACTGCTGATCGCGACCGACGATGCGCTGGTGGCCGCACAGCCGGACGCGAGCACGATCTTCCACGGTGTGTATTCGCCGGACGTCGATCCGACCGGTGAACACTTCGATACGGAGGACGATCCGCAGTTCTCGGGCAGCGAGACGACGATGGTCGAGCTGCTCAATTCGTGCATGAAGGACGAGATGCGCCGTGATCCGCGCATCCTCATGTTCGGCGAAGACGTGGCCGATGCGAGTCGCGCCGAGGTGCTCGATCGCGTGAAGGGCAAGGGCGGCGTGTTCAAGGTCACGTGGGGCCTGCAGAAGGAGTTCGGCGGCACCCGCGTGTTCAACACGCCGCTTGCAGAAGCGAACATCGTCGGACGGGCGATCGGTCTCGCGCTGCGCGGGTTCAAGCCCGTGGTCGAGATCCAGTTCTTCGACTACATCTGGCCTGCATTCATGCAGATCCGCGATGAACTGGCCACGATGCGCTGGCGCTCCAACAACGCATTCTCGGCACCGGTCGTCATTCGCACGACATATGGCGGGTACATCCGCGGTGGCGTCTATCATTCGCAGACCGGCGCGTCGCTCTTCACGCACACGCCGGGCCTGCGTGTCGTCTGCCCGAGCAATGCACTCGACGCGAGCGGCCTGCTGCGCACCGCGATCCGCTGTGACGACCCGGTGATCTTCCTCGAGCACAAGCACCTGTATCGCCAGACGTACAACAAGGCCATGAATCCGGGGCCGAACTTCATGATCCCGTTCGGCAAGGCACGCATCGCGCGCGAAGGTACTGACGTGACGGTCGTCACGTACGGCGCCACGGTCCAGCGCGCGCTGGCCGCCGCGAATCAGATGGCTGACGAAGGCGTGAGCGCCGAAGTGATCGACCTGCGTACACTGTCTCCGTGGGACAGGGAGACGGTGTTCGCGAGTGTGCGGAAGACGAATCGTGTCATCGTCGGCTACGAGGATGCGCTGTCGTGGGGTTACGGTGCAGAGATCGCCGCCGCCATCGCCGACGAGTGTTTCGCATATCTCGATGCGCCGGTGATGCGTGTGGCCAGCACCGATACCTTCGTCGGATACGCACCGCAGCTCGAGGACGCGATCCTGCCCCAGCAGGAGACGTTCCGGCAGGCGTATCGGAAGATCGTGGCATACTGAGTCACGTCGCGTCCGGATTGACGCGAGCCGCGGTGCCTGTGCGCCGCGGCTCGCTGTGTTTTCAGGGACGGCGCCCGCGCTGCAGCAAGCGACTCATGTCGGTCACGCGGTATGCGGCCGGGATGAGGAAGGTCATCGTATCGACACGCTCCTGGCGCAGTGCCGACATCTCCGCACGCGTGGTCGTGTGCAACGTATCGGTTCCGCTCACCGTCACTGCGGTCGTCATGGCGCGCACGGGAACGCCCTCCGGCATCGAACGCTCGATCGCGCGCAACCGCGTGCGAACCGCGCTCGGTAGCCCGAGCGAACGCGCGAATTGCTCGGCGAAGGTGCGAAAACCCGGATCGAGGCGTGCGATCTCGCGACTGATCTCGAGATCGTGCACCTGTTCCGTGCGCAATGACCGACGCACCGTCGGCGTATTCACCTGCAGTGTGTATCGCTGCGTGAGCTCGACGCGACGCGTGGCGTAGCCGAAGGCGCGTGCGCCGGTGCCGGTCATGCGCGTGGTGCTGCTGACGTCGGAGACCTCGAGCGGGAAACCGGACGCCGGACCGCCGATCAGCGCGCCGAGGTCACCGGCTGCTGCCGACAGGACTTCCTGTCGCGCCGGCTTGATGACGGACAGTGTGCTGTCAGTCGTGCGCAGCAGGATCGTGCCGTCTGCGCCTGTCAACGTGCGCAACGGCCCGTCCTGCGACGAGATCCGCACGGTGCCTTTCCAGATGGCGACATCGAGCACCATCGAGCCGCCGGCGATGGGCTTGCCGTCAGCCGTTGGTGCAATGGTCCACGTGAAGCGCCACGCCGTTGGCGCAGGCGCGGCGGCCTGCGCGGCGGCACTCGCCATCGGTGCCAGACCACCGCACGCCAGCACCACGGTCGTGACGAGAGCGGCGCAGCGATGCGCCGGTGAACGACTCACTTGCTGTTCTGCACTGCCACGATGGCGCCGTCGATCACACGAATGAGTTCCTTGCCGCCGTCGCCGGATTCGAGCACCACGAACGATGCCGGCGCCCCTCGCCGCAGCACCGCATCCGTCGGCACACCCCGCACGGCGGCGCCGCGCAGATCCACCACTTTCGCACCAGCGCCCGCCAGCTTGCGCACTTCAGCGCCCGAGCCGACCAGCGCCAGTTCCCGGCCCGAGACGGCGATGGCATCCGCGATCGGCCGCCGCACATCACCGGTGCGAATGCGACCATTCACGAAGACGAGCGATATCGCTGTCACATCACCCCTGACGGCGATCCATGGAATCACGCAGGTCCAGCAGAATCTCGAAGTACAGCTGCTCGCGCCGATACGCGAAGTCGAGTGCGACCATCTGTGACGGATCCTCGCTGGCCCTCGCCCGGTCGAAGGCTTCCTTGTACATCTCTTCCAGGTTGCTCAGAATGCGATCGCGGGTGCGTGCCATGCGGACCTTGTCGAGGGTGTTGGACGTCAGACGCGGCATGTCCTGCGGACCATCGAGCGATGCCGCAGGACCATCAGAATCGTAAATCAGCTTGCGCGCCGCAGCGATGAAACTGCGCCGCGGATCCGGAATCTCGAACATCGAGTCAATGAACCGCGAGGAAATCTTCGCCAGGGACGACTGGCGCTGCGTCTACTGCGGCGAACAGTTCCCGCCGGCGTCTCTCACCGTCGACCACGTGCAACCGCAGATGCGGGGCGGCGACAACTCCGGCGGCAACGTAGTGACCGCTTGTGCCAGCTGCAATTCGCGCAAAGGGCACCGGCGGCTGGCCGAGTTCCTGCTCGATGAGCCGGGCGCGCTCGCCAGCTTCCGACAGCTCGCGCGACACGTCTGGCCACGTCATCTCCGTACGCTGGACGACGCATTGGTGGCGGGGCAACGCCGTCGTGAGCAGGCTCAACGCGAGCCGCCCATGCGGTGAAACACGGCCTCCTCCACCACCACGCCGTGCTTCAGGTGCTCGACCACGATCCGCTCCATCAGTGCCGGGGTGACATTCGCGTACCAGATGCCGTCCGGATACACCGCGACGATCGGTCCGGCCGCACACACGCCAAGGCACGGCGTCTCGCCACGCTTCACACGCGTCGGCCCGAACAGCAGGTCCTCCCGCTGCAGCAGTCGCGCCAGCTCCGCGTAGATCTGGCGGCCGCGCCGGTCGGGCGAACAATACGAGCCGGTGCACACCAGGACATGACGCGCGTACGGGTCCATCTCGGGAAGCATCAGGTCAGTGCCGGAATATGGCGAGCAGGATCTCGAGGACGATCAGCAGCACGATCGCAACTTCGAGCGCTTCGCTGCGTGCGGACTGCTGTTCGTCGTTGAGCATCGAGTACGTCTCACGAATGATCGCCAGCTTCCGATCGATCCCGGCGCGCCACGTGCGACCGCGAAACAGCTCGAGTGCCGACGCGTAGATGCGTGCGAGATACACATCGTCGGTCACCTTGAGTGCGTTCTCGACCCGCTCCACCAGCTCGGTGCTGTCGGCCACGGTCCGCTGCAGCTCCGCCAGCAGTGGCGCAAAGCGGCGACTGAAGAACGCGAACTTCCGCGATCCGGGACGCGCCGCCTCGATGCGGTCGTACATCCGTGGCAACTCGGCATCGAGTGTCGCGTCGTAGAACCGCAGTTCGAGCAGCTGCGCGTTCGCGAACTCGAGGATGAACTGCACGTCCGTGTCCACCTGGGACGGGTCGACGATCAGCGCGTTGTCCCAGGTCAGGATCGCCAGGTCTTCCGCCGTATAGCTGAAGCGATGCGGCAGCAACTCGCGCATCGCCTCGACACTCAGGGCGCGACGATCGTTGAGCAGCAGCGGCGAGACGAGCGTGTCGTGCAGCATCGCGGGCAGCACCGGCACACCCTGCGCATCGGTCAGGCGCGCGACGCGATACACGATGTAGTCCTCGGTCTGCTGCGCGATGGCAGGCCGATCGATGCAGGTGCGGATGCGATCGACGAGCGAGCGCAGATGGCCGTCGAGCAGCGAAGGGATCACGTCCGCACCGTCGAGCTGCTCACCGAAATCCACGAATCCGTGCCAGCTGCTGCTGTGCGGTGCCGGCACGCGCGCGCGGAGACTGATGACGCCGAAGTCGAAGATGCGCGCACTGACCTCGACCGTCAGGCGATCGCCGCCGAGCACCACGTCTTCGGAGCCGAGGATGACGGTGATCGGGGGATTGGGGATCTGCAGCGCCTGCGCTTCACCGCGCACCGGCCGGACGCGCTCCGGCGCCTGCGTGGCCAGCAGTTCGAGCACCCGATCGAGCGAAATCTCGTAACCGACGTCGAACAGCCGGTAGACGACCGCGTCGCCGTCGACGCGCAGCGCATCGGCCGTCATGATGGGCAATGCGGCCGATCCCTGGCCGGGAAGTGCGTCGCGATGCATTGAACAAAGTAGCCACCGTGGCCGGTCGGAGACCGCAGTCAGGCCTTCGCTCCGATCACGACTGCGCTCCGTCGCCACCCGCTGCGCTGAGCCCTATGTTCCGGACAGGCCACGCATGCGCATGCCACACATGGCGCCGCTCGCGACATGGCGGCGTCTGCGTACAGGGCGCACCTGCTCGCTGCGTGCGCCGTGCACCACCGCATCTCTTTCGGCTTACGAATCGCATGATAACGACACTGCAGATCCCCGACGAGGCCATCACCGGCCGCGGATACGCCACACCCGAAGTCCTTGTGAGCACCGCGTGGCTGGCCGAGCACATCACCGATCCGAATCTCCGGCTGCTCGAATGTGACGAAGACGTATTGCTCTTCGATTTCGGGCATATTCCGGGCGCGCAGAAGATCGACTGGCACATGGATCTCAACGACCCGGTGATGCGGGACTATGTCTCCCGCGAACAGTTCGAAGCGCTGCTGCGTCGACTCGGCATTTCGGACGACACACTGGTCGTGTTCTATGGCGACAAGAACAACTGGTGGGCCGCATACGCCTTCTGGGTCTTCCACCTGTTCGGCTTCCGCAATACGCGCCTTCTGGACGGCGGACGGCTGAAATGGGAACAGGAGGGTCGCGCGCTCGTGTCGGAGCGCACGGCGTACGCATCGTCCGCCTTCGTCGCGAGCGAGCGTGACGATGCGCGCATCCGCGCCTTCCTCCCTGACGTGCTCGCACACTCGCGCGCGCACGGCCAGCTGGTGGATGTGCGCTCTCCGATGGAGTACACGGGCGAGAAGCTGCACATGCCCGAGTACCCGCAGGAGGGTGCGATGCGCGGCGGCCACGTGCCGGGAGCGCGCAGTGTGCCGTGGGCACGCGCGGCGAATGCGGACGGCACCTTCAAGTCGGCGGACGAACTGCGCGCGATCTACGAAACGGAACAGGCACTCAGTCCCGGCCAGCCGACGATCACCTACTGCCGCATCGGTGAACGCTCGTCACACACCTGGTTTGCCTTGACGTACCTGCTCGGCTACCGTGACGTGAAGAATTACGACGGCAGCTGGACCGAGTACGGCAACGCCGTGCGCACCCCCATCGTCACCGGCAGCACGCCGACGGCGAGCTGATACCTGCATGGACACACCGAAATTGTCATCGACCGTACGACTCGCATGGGATGGCGACCGACGCTTCGACGTGGGCCGGCCGGATGGCCCGACGATTCGTCTCGACGGTCACGCGATCACCGGGCCCAGTCCGGTCGATGCACTGATGAGTGCATTGGCCGCCTGCACGGCCGTCGATGTGGTGGACATTCTCGCGAAGCGGCGCACGCCGCTCGCCGCACTCTCGATCGATGCCGTTGGAGAACGCGCGACGACGGTGCCGAAACGCATCGTGGCCGTCGCCCTCACCTATCACCTGACCGGTGAGGGCGTGGATCGCGTTCATGCGGAGCGCGCCGCCGAGCTGGCGATCACGAAGTATTGCAGCGTTCGCGATTCCCTCGACCCTGCACTGCCGATTCACTACAGCGTCGTGCTCAACGGCGAGCTTGGTGCGACGCGCCTGGCGGGGGCATCAGGCTGACGCGTGAACGCGCGAGCGGCCATCCAGCGCGTGACGATCCGGTCAATGATGCAGCGGACCGCAGGCGCAGCGATGTCGTGCACCGCGGTTGATCCAATGGGCTGAAATCAGGCAGCCGGCGGCAAACGCCACTGCCATCATCTCCGAGACGGACGGCCTCGCGTGGATCACACGGAGTGAGATCAGCAGCGTCATCCCAACGGCGAAAAGGCCCAGCGGCCGTCGCAGGCCGTGCACGCGATAGCCGGGCACGAGCGACGCGAGTCCCAGCACCGCTGACGTCGCCAGAAACGCCCACTCGACCCACGATGCCGCGAGGAACGTGATTGCCGGTGCAGCACCGAGGAACAGCGCGACGACGGCGCAATGCACCGCGCAGACGAACGACGCCGAGGCACCGACGGAGTCGAGTGACGGTCTGGAATGCGGCGGCGGTGCGGAGCCCATCGGATTCATCGGGGTTCGTCAGACAGCGTGTGACAGGCAGCCGAGAGTCAGGAACTCTTCTGGCGCGAGTTTCTGAGATACAACTCTCAATAAGGCAGGGTATCCGCGGTTGCGCAAGTGGGCAGTCGAGGGCGGGCAGCGGCGGACCGGGAGGTCAGGATCCGCACTCGAGGAGATACGCGGCGCTCAGCCCCCTGCAAAGCGACGACCGCGCGGGATACATTATCAGGCTTGCCGGGAACCAGTGCACCCCGGCGCGTGACCCTCAAGACGAGTTATTGGCCATGAAGGACGGTATTCATCCCGCGTATCACCCGGTGATCTTCAAGGACGCCTCGTCGGGTTTCGCGTTCGTGACACGCTCGACGCAGTCCAGCGAGCAGATGATGGAGTGGACCGACGGCAAGTCGTATCCCGTCATCACGATGGAAATCACCAGCCATTCGCACCCGTTCTACACGGGCCAGCAGCGCATGATCGACACGCAGGGACGCGTCGATCGCTTCAAGAAGCGCTACGCGCGCTGAGTCTGCGTCGAATGCGGCTGTGACGAGGGCGGGCGGTGCCGAGAGGCACCGCCCGCCCTTTTTCAGTCGGCGCGAGCTGCGCGACTATTTCAGCTTGAAGGTCAGTCCGACGTTGATCGTCGCGGCACCGGCACCGAGATCGGCGTACAATGCGGTGCGTGGGCTGAAGAAGTACCGCCCACCAGCACGCCCGATCACGTACAGGTTGCTGTCGTAGCCGCCGCAGAAGTTGTTGTTGCCGGCGTACGAGCAACTGATCGTCTGAAAGCCCAGGCCCGCGCCGAGAAACAGATCCACCTTGTTCCTGGGATCGATCGGGAAGTGATAGTTCAGCGTTGCGCCGATCGGGATGTACCGAACCGATGCGCCGCTGCGCGAGAAGCTGTACACATCCGCACTGAGTTCGAAGCCCAATAGCCCGTTGGCGAGGTCCGGCAGCTTCTTGAACACGTTTTCGTAGCGTCCACCGAACGCCAGATTGGCGTCGCCGAGATTGCCGAAGCCGAGCACGACGCCGACGTCGGAATATCCCTTCGTGACCTGCGCGCGCGCCTGTGGTGCCACGGCGGCAGCGATGAGTACCAGCGACGCGATTCGTCCAGCCAACTTGCCTGTCATCATGTAGGACACCTGACCGTGAGGTATGAATGATTCAACTGCAGCGGACTGCTGCACGTCATCATACCGCACGTCCGGTACCCAGCAAGCGACGCGCGACGCGCGCGAGGCGCGAGGTTACTTGAGCTTGAACGTGAGCCCGACGCTGAGGGTGGCGGCGCCGGCGCCGGCATCGGCATAGACGGCGAGATTCGGCTTCAGGAAGTAGCGCCCGCCCGCACGACCGATGAAGTACACGGCACTGTTGGAACAGAAATTCGTCGAGCCGCCGGGACCATTGTACGAGCACGTGACGACCTGGTATCCGAGTCCGGCGCCGAGAAACGCATCGAGCTTCTTCTTCGGATCGATCTTGAAGTGGTAGTTCGCCGTCGCGCCGATCGGCAGCACTTTCACGCTCGCGGTATATCCACCACCGCCATTGGAATAGCTGTAGTAGTCCGCGCTCACGCCAATGCCGAGCAGCCCGTCACCCAGGTCGGGCAACTTCCTGAAGATGCGCTCGAAGCGGCCGCCGAAGGCGATGTTCGCATTCCCGACGTTGCCGAGACCCAGCACCACACCGGCATCCGTGTAGCCAAGGGCCACCTGGGCCCGTGCCTCGGTCGCAGGCACGGCACACACTCCCAGCACCATCACTGCACCCGCCAACGCGCTGCGCATCGTCACTTCCTCGTGTCTCGGTTTGCCGACATGAAGGAGCCCCAGGCCGTCGTCGCCGGAACTCCGGGACGGCGTGACCTCGAATTGCCGTCGTGTGCCCAGCATTACGCAGCGGTACGGTCTCAGCTAGCACAGGCCGTGCAGTGCGCCGAAAGACGGCGCTCGTGCCAGGCGGCCGCCCCGATCGCGGGCGAAGTCACGCCGCCTTGCATGTCGTGCAGCGACCGAAGAGCATCACCTCATGCCCTTCGGTGACGAACCCCGTTGGCGCGAGCTTCTGGATGTCGGCCGGGCAGCCCTCCACTTCGAACACCTTGTCACAGGCGCGACAATGGAAGTGATGATGATGGCCAAGATGTGCGACCTCATACCGCGGTGACTCGCCCGGCACATCGATGCTCTTGATCTCGCCCTCCTCGACGAGCGTCTTGATGGTGCGATAGACGGTCGCGATCCCCATCGACGGGACCTCGCCCTGCGCCGCGGTGAGCACCTCGGCCGGCGACAGCGGGCGGTGCAATGCGCTGAAGACTCGTCGAATGGCGCCGCGCTGCCTGGTATTGCGCTCCATCTGGCCTCCGTACAACGACATCGGGTGGACGATCTCATCCGGCCGTTACAAACCAGCCCGTATTGAGAACGAATTTGTTATTGAGAATGATATGATAATGATAGTGATGATGCGTCCGGAGGCACAGGGCCGGAGACGCTATCTTCGGACAATGCGTCTCACCCTCGTCGCCACCATGCTGCTGACCGCCTGCGGCAGCCCCAGCTTCAACGGGGCTGCACTCGATCCGGCCGAGCCCGCTCCCGCACTGACGCTGTTCGATTCGACCGGCACGCCGTTCGAATTGACGGCACAGCGCGGCAAGGTCGTGCTCGTGTTCTTCGGCTATACGCACTGTCCCGATGTCTGTCCGACCACGCTGGTCGACTGGCGGCACGTGGCGGACTCGCTCGGCGCGAAAGCCGCCGATGTGCGCTTCGTCTTCGTGAGCGTCGACCCGGAGCGTGACACGCCGGCCAGTGTACAGCGATATGCTGCGCGTTTTTCGCCGACTTTCGTCGGGCTCACCGGAGCGACCGCGGCCATCGACTCATTGAAGAGCGCTTGGCACATCGCGGCGTTCAGGGATGGCAATCCCACCGACACCTCGTCCACCTACACCGTGAGTCATCCCTCACAGGTGTTCGTGATCGACAACACCGGAAAACTCGTCCTGATGCAAAGTGCTGGCATGACGGTCGCACAAATCACGTCCGACATCCGGGCGTTGCTGTGAACGCGAGAGGCATCAGCCGCATTGCCGGCGTCGCAGTCGTGCTCGGCGCATGTCGCGGCGGCAACACCGTCGCAGACCCGAGTGCCGGTGCGCCGCACATGCGACCGGCCGCGCAGGGAGAAGCGTCGGCGCTGTACTTCACGATGCAAAATCCCGACAGCCTGCCGATGGTGCTGTACGGCGTCGAGATCGACGTCGCCGGCGCGTCGTCATTCCACAACTCGATGGATCACAACGGCATGGCGACCATGGCGAAGGTGGATTCCGTCGTCGTGCCGGCGCACGGGAGTGTGGCGTTCGCCGAACGTGGCCTGCATGTGATGGCCACGGATCTGCACACCGCGATCAATGTCGGCGACACGATCGTGGCGCGTATCCTGATCAGACCGGCGCGCGTGGACACACTTCGGGCCGCCATTCGTGAGTGACACCGTGCGGCGTGCCTTCTCGATCTTCGGCATCGTATCCGTGAGCGCGCTCGTCGCATGGTGGTTCTGGCCGCGACCGTCGTTGAATCTTCGGGTCGATCTCGGCGGACGGGGGCTGATTGTGGATCGATGGGGCAATACCACCACGCTGCCGGAAACCGTCTTCGTGAAGGCGACAGGCCAGGTGACGAGAATCCGGGTCGTGAACAACGACACCACGTTCCAGACGCTGGGCCTGTTCAGCGCCCCGGCCACTTCTGTCCGGAACTATCGTGTCGAGCGGGGCACGTACGCCGGCTTCTGCTCTGCGCATGCGGCCAGCAAGACAATTGTCTACGTCGTCAAGTAAGTACATTCCCGATCCTCTTCTAGCCGGCAGCGCGATGGCAGTCACAGCCGAAATGAAGCATCGCGAGGAGATTGCGAACGCCGTCACTCACGGTGTCGGTGCGCTGGCCAGCGCAGCGGCAGGCGCCGTGCTCGTGACGCTCGCCATCCAGTCGGGCACGCGCCTGCAGATGATCAGCGCACTCGTGTTCTGCTGTTCGATGCTGCTGCTCTACACCGCGTCCACGCTCTATCACGCGATTCCGTCCGCAGCGGCCAAGCGACGCCTCAAGGTGTTCGACCACTGTGCGATCTACACGCTGATCGCGGGCACCTACACACCGTTTGCCCTGATCGGCCTGCGGGGCACGGTGGGCTGGTGGCTGTTCGGCGTCGCGTGGGGCCTGGCGGCGATCGGGATCACCTTCAAGCTGTTCTTCACCGGGCGCTTCAAGCTGTTCTCGACGCTCGTCTACATCGGCATGGGCTGGATGGCGATCTTTGCGATTCA
The DNA here is from genome assembly GCA_014379355.1 of Gemmatimonadaceae bacterium. Classification (GTDB taxonomy): domain Bacteria; phylum Gemmatimonadota; class Gemmatimonadetes; order Gemmatimonadales; family Gemmatimonadaceae; genus JACMLX01. The sequence continues at coordinate 10,481 of JACMLX010000291.1, read as the reverse complement.
GCCGATGATCGTGAAGATCCCGCTCTCCGCGCTGATGTGGCTCCTCGCCGGTGGTCTCGCGTACACGGGCGGCACGGTCTTCTACCACAATGAAAAACTCCGGTACTCGCACGCGGTGTGGCACTTGTTCGTGCTGGCCGGAAGTGCCTGTCATTTCATTGCGGTGATCAGTCAGGTCGTGCCGACCTGACACCGATGTGCCGTACAGGTGTAGCAGCCTGCACCGGCCTGCCCACCATCGGGCGCTATCTTTCACAGCCCTCCGTCCGATCTCCCGCGCCGCGTGCGGCGCCGACCGCATTCATGAACCATGACCTCACCGAGCACCGGCGCCGTTTCCGCCTTCCTGCGTCATAATTTCCGTCACTTCAACGCCGCCGCACTGGTCGAGGCAGCCGACGGCTATACCGCGCATCTCGCCAGCGGCGGAAAAATGTTCGTCACGATCGCCGGCGCGATGAGCACCGCGGAACTCGGCGTGTCACTGGCCGAGATGATCCGGCAGGACAAGATCCACGGCATCAGTTGCACTGGCGCCAACCTCGAGGAGGACGTGTTCAACCTCGTGGCGCATGATTTCTACGAGCGCATCCCGAACTGGCGTGACCTGACGCCCGCACAGGAGCAGGACCTGCTCGATCGGCACATGAATCGTGTCACCGACACGTGCATCCCGGAAATGGAGGCGATGCGTCGGATCGAGAGCGTCGTGTTGGAGGAGTGGATCGCCGCCGACAAGGCCGGCGAGCGCTGGTTCCCGCATGAGTTCATGTACAAGATCCTGCTCTCGGGAAAGCTGAAGAACAGCTATCAGATCGATCCGAAGAACTCGTGGCTGCTCGCCGCCGCGGAGAAGAACCTGCCGATCATCGTGCCGGGCTGGGAAGATGCGACGCTCGCCAACATGTTCGCGGGGCACGTGATCACCGGTGACGTGAAGAACGTGCACACGGTGAAGACGGGGATCGAGTACATGATGTTCCTGGCAGAGTGGTACACACAGATCACCAGGGATTCCTCGCTCGGCTTTTTCCAGATCGGAGGCGGCATTGCCGGCGATTTCCCGATCTGCGTGGTGCCGATGCTGCATCAGGACCTGCAGCGCGACGAAGTGCCGTTGTGGGGGTACTTCTGCCAGATCAGCGACAGCACGACCAGTTACGGGTCGTACTCGGGCGCCGTGCCGAACGAAAAGATCACGTGGGGGAAGCTGGGTGTGAGCACGCCGAAGTTCATGATCGAGAGTGATGCGTCGATCGTTGCACCGCTGGTCTTCGCACTGGTGCTCGGCCAGTGATGCGCCGGCGCCTGCTGACCCGTCTTGCGGGTGTGACGCTGCTGGCGAGCCTGCCGGTGGTGACGTTCGCAGCGGCACGTCACCTGAAACTCATACGCAGCGAGCCGCTCGCGAATGCCCACCTGACGGCGTCGCCGACGACGGTGAAGCTGTGGTTCACCCAGCGCCCGGAATTGACGGTGACGTCGATCAAGGTGAAGTCGGGCACTGGAACGACGGCGGTCGAGCGTGCACTGGCGCCACTGGCGCGTGCCGCCGCCGCGAACTCGCCGATCACCGCGCCGGTCGGTGCGGCCCTCGCACCCGGTCACTACGAAGTCGTGTGGCGCACGATGGCGCGCGATGGACACGTGCTGAACGGCGTGATTCCATTCGACGTCGGCGCCGCGCACTGATCGCTGCGCCATCGTGGAATGGATCATTGCACGATGGGTGACGTTCGTCGCAACGCTACTCGTGACGGGCGCCTGCGCGGTGGCGCTCGCGCTGGCCCCTCGGTTCACCGGTGACGAGGAAACGCGACATGCGATGACACGCGATGCCGCGCGACTGGGGATCGGCGCCATACTGGCGTTGATCCCCGCATCGTTTCTGCGGCTTGCGGATCAGGTGATGGCGCTGCGCTCACCGGGTGATCCGATCCTCCAGGGTGTCGACGTGCTGCTGATGTCGACGACGTGGGGCTCGGGGTTCCTCTGGCAGAGCGCCGCGACGCTCGTTGCCGGCATCGGGTGCTGGCTCGCCGCGCGACACCCACGCGCCACTCCGTGGTGGCTGGTGGCGACGGCTGGCGCGCTTGGTCTCTGCGCCACACCGGCGCTGCAGGGACACGCGATCGGCAGCGAGGAGCGCACCGCGCTCGCGGTCGCGGCGGATGTTGCGCACGTATTCGGAGGCAGTGTGTGGCTTGGTGCGCTGGGCGTGATTGCGTGGCTGAGCATCACGCTGCCGAATGCGGACGGCGTGCGCGATCCCGACCACTCTGCCCGCGCCGACGCGCGATTGCGCGCGCTGGTGCCGCTGGTGCCACCACTCGCCTTGACTGGCGCAGTTCTCCTGATCGTCAGCGGCGTCGTCGCGACGGTCATGCACCTGCAGGCGGTGTCGGATCTGTGGCTGGTGGCGTGGGGCCGCTACGTGCTCGCCAAGACGGTGCTGGTGTGTGTGATCGTGGCGCTCGGCGCGCTCAACTGGCGCAGACTCGGCCCTCGCCTCGCACTGCACGCCGATGTGTCGGCGATGCGAAAATCGCTGGTGACTGAATTGCTGCTCGCGCTGCTCGTGCTGATCATCACGGCCATGCTGGTCGTCACACCCCTGCCCGGCGAGTAACGACCGGTGTCATGCGCACTGCCGCGCTACAGGAGTCGCTCGACGATCGATTCCAGTCGAAGCACCTCAGGTTCAGGCGCACCGTGCCAGCGATACTCGAGATGCTGTCCCTGCGTGACAGGGAGCAGGACACGCGGCCGATAGATCACGACACACTCGCCGGCAGGTCGCCGCACACTGTTCCACACGATGCCGATGTCGCCGGCATCACGTCGTGCTTCGCCGAACGGCTGCGACGCCGAGTAGTCCGCCGGATCATACAGCGCTGGAAGGTCCGCCTGACGGCCGCGCAGGTCGACCAGCCGTGCGTCGAGCGAGGTGACGAGTTCGCGCATCGTGATGGTGGCGTCGAATCCGAGTGCGGACGCCGCGAGACGCTGCGTGTGATGGTAGATCGTTTCGCGCACCGCGGTCTGCAGGTCGCGCGCCGCATACCATGCACCGAGCTGCGGCGTGTTGAAACGTCCACCCTCGGGCGCCGCATGCAGGAAGGCCGCCATCACCAGGGTGGCGCCCGGCACACCGACCACCCACTCGCTGTCGGGCAGAATCGCGCCGCGCTCGATCGCGATGCGCACGCGATCGTTGGTGAGGCTTTCCAATTCCATCGCGGCCATTGCATCGGCCGGCGTGGCAACGCGATCGAAGACACCGATCGGCGGGAATCGCGACGGGACCAAACGATGTATGCGGCCGCGGACACGCATCGTCGGCGGCACATCGTTCGTCATCACGGCCAGCTGCCGCGCCATCCGTCCAGATATCGTCGCACGGCATAGAGATCCTCGATCGAGCCGCGCAGCAGGCGATCGAGCGGCGACCGGCCCGCAAAATCCGGATCGGTGTTGAGCGCCTTGAGCCAGCGCACTCCCGTGGCATCGTCGGAGAACAGCAGCCGCAACGCCTTGTAGATGCCGAGCAGTAGCGACAGGCGCTCGAGCTGATCGCGTGACGGGGTGCCGACGTCCCCGAGCTTCCACTTGTGGTAGGTGGATTCACCGATGCCGCCGAGCAACACGCGTCGCGTGGCGACCGTGAGCTGCCATTCGTCGGCGATGGCGAGGAACGTGCGCATCCCCGCGGCGCCCAGTCGACGCGACTCGGTGGCAGCGAGGTCGCGGAGGGCGATGACGGGTGCATCGTCGGCGACGCGTCGTGCAGAACTGTGCTCCATGTGTGGAGTGTAACTCCAGATGTGGCGCGCCGCCAGCTTTCGGCCAGATGGGAACGTCTCGTATCTTCATGAGGCGGCGAAGGTCAGCGACAAGTGCGAAGGCCCGATCGCCACGACGCCCCGATACTACGACCGTTTTTCAGCACCGCCCCCACATGGCGGTGTACCCGAACTTCCGACCAGCCCATGAGCCGTGTCCTCGCCGTCTTGAGCCTTGCCTGTACCATCGCCGCCTGCGGCACGTCTGAGCCGAAACCGGTGCCGGCGGCAGCCGAACCTGCCGCGTTCAAGCCGGCGGCACTGGGCGAGATCGCGCCCGCATTCAGCGTCTCCACGATCGGTGGTGATTCCGCGCGCGTCGGTGGTGACCGGAAGCAGCCCGTGACACTGGTCAACGTGTGGGCGACCTGGTGCGGCCCGTGCAAGGCGGAGTTTCCGGAACTGCAGGCGCTGCACACGGCGTATGCGCCGCGCGGGCTGCGCCTGCTGGCCGTGTCGATCGACACCGAGGCGGACAGCGTGGTGGCATCGAGTGCGAGCGCGATGGGTGCGACGTTCATGATCGGTCGCGACCCGGAGGATCAGGTGCGCGGACAGTTCGGGACCGTCGGAATTCCCGAGACATGGCTGATCGGCTCGACCGGCACCTTGCTGTGGCGACATTCCGGTGTGATCAGCGCCGGTGATCGCGAGCTGCGTTCAGCGATCGAGATGGCACTCGTCCGCGCGCAGTAGTCGGTCGCGCACGGCAGTCGCTGGACGCCAGGGTCCGTCGCTGCCACCGGGTCGCGCTGTCAGGCTGACTGTGTAGGTTCTGTAGCATGTCGACCGTCACGGTGCCCTGATGGACGCGCGGCCCTCCCGCCCCACTCCGGCCGCCTTCGACGCCATCGGAGCGCCGGGGCGCGACCTGTCACGATTGCTCGCCGAGACGATCGAGGCGTCAGTGGCGGCGATCGATCGGAACGGCACGGTCACCTACGCCTCGAGCTATTTCGAGGAGCTGTTCGGATTTCCCCTCGCCCTCTTCGTCGGCAAGCACTTCACGTCGCTGATGACGACGAAGGAACGTGCGATCGCGATGATGCTGCTCGACAAGATGACGACCGGAGAGCGTTTCCCGATCGCCACCTGGCTGCTGCGGCGTGCCGACGGCACCGCGATCTGGGTCGAGACACGCGTCACGATCATCCGCGATTCGGACGCAGCGGTGACGGGTTACATCACGGTCACGCGCGACATGAGCGAACGCCGGCTGGCGCAGCAGATGCTGGCCCGCACGCGCGCGAACTACGACGCACTGGTGCGGCGCGCCGTGTACGGCGTGTATCGCGCCGAACGCAACCAGCGCATGCTGGATGCCAACCCGGCGATGCTCGAATTGCTCGGCTACGACACGCGTGAAGAGTTGATGGCGCTCGACCTGTCGGTGGACGTCTATGCGGATGCGTCGGATCACGAGTGGCTCGTACGCACGGCGCAGAATGGCGAGCTGGAGGACTGGGTCGAGGTGACGTGGCGCCGGCGCGATGGGGAACTGATCGACGTGCGCCTCTCACTGCGCATGGTGGAGGACGAGGACGGCGGTCCGCCGGTTTTCGAGGGGATCGCGGAGGATGTGACGGAGCGGCATCGTCGCGACGAACGGCTGCGGCGCAGCGAGCGCATGGCGTCGCTGGGTCACATGCTGGCCGGTGTGGCACACGAGCTGAACAACCCGCTCGCGGCGATCAGCGGATTTTCGCAGCTGCTGTTGCGGGGCTCGTGGCCCGACGATGATCGCAAGGCGCTTGAGACGATCGGGCGCGAGGCGCGCCGCGCCGAACGCGTCGTTCGCGACCTGCTCACGTTCGCGCGACAGGGTACCGTGACGCGCAGCGAGCTGGTCGATCTGCACGGTGTGATCCGGCACATCGTGGATACGCAGCGTTATGCCCTCGACACGCGCGGTGTTCGCGTGTTGCTGACGCTTGCGGACGAGCCGGTGTACGTGCAGGGCGACACGGGCCGCCTGGAGCAGGTGATGCTCAACCTGGTGGTGAATGCGCGACAGGCGCTCGAGGCCATGCGCGGCGAACGGGCGATGGTCCAGGCGTCACTCGAACTGCAGATCAGCACGACCATCGACGACGACGATTTCGTGGTCATCCGCGTGTCCGACAACGGCGCCGGCATTTCGCCGTCGCTGCTCGGTCGCATCTGGGATCCGTTCTTCACGACCAAGGAAGAAGGAGTCGGGACAGGACTCGGGCTGAGCGTCGTGCACAGCATCGTGACGGAACACGGCGGTGTGGTGGACGTGCACAGTGAACTCGGTCGCGGCACGGAATTCATGGTGCGAATCCCGACGGTCGGCGCGCCGGACAATGTCGTGCCGGTGACGGTGACCGGTGACGAGGCGACGGCGCCTGGATTGGAGCAGACACCGATCGGTCGGGCGCTCGACATCCTGATCGTCGATGACGAGGCGGCCATCATCAGTTTCCTGACGCGCTTCCTCACATCACGCGGCCATGCCGTGGTGAGTGCGAGCGATGGCATGCACGCGCTGCGCATCGCCGAGCAGTTCACGTTCGACGTGGTGGTGTGTGACCTGCACATGCCGGAAATGGATGGCGTGGAGCTGATCCGACGGATGCGGATGCTGCCCACCTGTACGGTGACGCGCTACGTGCTGAGTTCCGGCGACGGTGCGGGCTCGCCGATGATGGGTCGCGCCGAAGCGCTCAGTGTGGACGGGCTGCTGGCCAAGCCGTACACCATCGATCAGCTGGTGTCGGTGGTCGAGGGCATGCCGGCGCACTGAGGTCATCGTGGTCCGTGGACACCGCCGACTTCCGGCGCGTATTATCGTTCTGTCAGCCGGCGGATTTGCCCCGGCATTCCGTCGCACGAGGAGCATTCTCCCAATGGCCAGCCCGACTGAGGGACGTCACGTCCCGATCAATCCAACCAAGGAAGGATGGCCGTACGCCATTTTCACGACCGTGGTGGCGATCGCCCTGTGGTTCGGCGCGTGGGGTATCCACAAGGCCACATATCGGAATCCGACGGACCCGATGTTTCACGCGAAGGGGTCGATACCGCAGACCTCGACGGTGAAGCCGGCGACGGCCGCCCCAGCGGAACACTGATCGGATCCAGAATTCAGGGTTCAAGGACCCCGGATCCTGATGGAAAAAGAGGGCGCGTACCGTCGCGGTGCGCGCCCTCTCGTCACGTGGCAGCGCCACACGATCGGTCGAACGAGCCTGAGCCTACAGCCGCGCGCGGATCGACACGCCGCCTGAGCCGGTCTCGATCGACACGCGGCTACGGCCGGTGCCGATGCGGGCGCTCAGTTCGCCGTCCGAATGCCGGAGCGTCTGGAGCGGCAGGTCGCTGCGGATGCCGCCTGAACCGGCGGAGATCTCGAGTGCGGCGCTGAAGTTGGCGGGCGCGATGAGTGTGACCGCGCCACTGCCGGTATCGACATGCAACGCGCCGGCAGCCGACGTGGGTGCCACTTCGACCGCGCCACTGCCCGTATCCAGATTCATCTGCGGCGCCTCGATGTTGCGCGCCGTGACGCGTCCGGAGCCCGTGTCGATCGTCAGCGTGTCGGTGGCCGAGCACCGATCGGCGAACACCGCGCCGCTGCCGGTATCGAGGGAAATTCTTCGTGCATCCGAGACATCGGACACCTCGACGTCGCCGCTGCCGGTATCGACCGACAGGTCTCCGCTGTGCCCCTTGACTTCGACATCACCGCTGCCGGTATCGATGTCCAGTGAGCCGCGAGTCGCACTCGTGTGCACGTCACCGCTGTAGGTGTCGATGGACATGGTGCGCGAGGTCCCGGCGGCAAAGACGTCACCGACTGCGACATGCAGGTCGAGCGCCACATCGGACGGGACACGAATGACGAGATCGGCCGACGCCTCGAACGACGCGCCCGACCACACCTTGACGCGTCGCCCGCCATTGTTGGCGTCGAACCGTCCATCGTCACGCATCCGCAGCGTCGTGGACGACCGTCGGTCCTGCCGGCGATCGGCACCGGCGGGACGGATTTCATCGGCGGGATAGAAGATGCGGAGGGACTGCTGGCCGTCGATCAGCCCGGTCCGCGTGATGAGCCGTGCGCCGTCGGCGCCGCGCGGTGTGATCTCGACTTCGACTTCCGACGACGTGCCCTGCTCGATGTGTGCGGTGCCGAGCAGATTCCAGATGGCCACCCGACCGTTGGAGGGGGTGAGACGGATCGTCTGCTGGGCCGGCAACGTGGCCAAGGGCAGCACGACGGCCGCAATGACGGCGATTCCAGCGAATCGATGACGGATCATGATGCTGCTCCCTGGCGAGTGGACGAGGCGTGAGCAGAGTACGGCCGCACGGGCCTCCTGAGTTTCAGCGGACCCTGCGATCTGTTCTGGCGGTCGCGCCTCATGCCGGTCTCGCAGCGATTGTTCGACTTGCGCGCCACGACTCGATTCTTTCGTCGATGGCGGACCTCGGCTACGAGCTCGTCGACGCGTGGGAGGATCCGGTGCGGCGCACGGAGATTCCGTACGTGACCGAGCCGCTGGCGATCCCCTACTCGGGCTTCTACTTCAGATTGCAGTAGGCACATCGCGATCCCCCCAGACCGAGCCGGGAGTTGGCGACGAAGCGTCCGCACGTGAGCTTGCACGCATGACGATGATGAGTGATTCGGGTGCTGCCGGCGTGGGTGCGGACACACTGTTGCCTGGCTTTGCCGTGACGGCCGTCACACCGGATGAGGCGACGTCGGTTGCGGCGGCGATGCTGATCGCGCTGCTCGCCCACGATGGCGCGAACGTGGCGGCGATGGTACCGGTTGAGACGGGTCTCGATGATCCCTGTGAAGCGGGAAGCCGGGGTGCCCTGATCCGCTGGGCGGCCGGGCATCTGGATGATCCGCGCCATGTGACGCCGTTCGCGCTCGAGGCGGACCGTTCGGCGATGCTGGCGGCCGATGCGTCCGGCACACTCCTGCATGGCGCCGCCTTCGATCGCGCGCGCGAAGCGCTGAGCGATGGCCGGACGGTGCTGGTGGTGGCGGATGCGGTCGGGTTGATGGATCCGATCACGCCGTCGCTGACCATGCTCGACCTGATCACGCGCTGGTCGCTCGAGGTCCTGATCGTGGAACCGCTCAGTCGATGGGCCGTTGGTCACGTGCGTCTGCTGGCGGCGAGCGTCGCGGCGCGCGGCCTGCGCGTAGGCGGTGTGCTGCTGAGCGGACACCAGTCGCAGCACGATCTCGACGACGCCGACATCACAGCCATGCGCGACACGATCGCCGCACTGCTGAATTGTCCGGTGGTGCTCCTGCCGCATGTGCAGTCGTTTCACGATCGCGGTGAACTCCTGACGGCGGCGGAATCGTGCGGCCTGCAGCGTGTGATCCCGCGCCGCACCGCCTGACTCCCGACGGACGCACATGACTTCCCTGGCTGATCTTCGGCGCGACTACGCGCTCACGTCGCTCGACATGACCGATGTCGTGGCCGACCCGATCGAGCAGTTCCGGCGCTGGTTCGCGCACGCGACCGAGGCCGCGATTGCCGAGCCGAACGCAATGACACTCGCGACCGTCTCGGACGATGGCGCGCCCGACGCGCGGATCGTGTTGCTCAAGGGCGTGGACGAGCGCGGCTTCACGTTCTTCACCGACTATCGCAGTCAGAAGGGCCGTGACCTGCTCGCGCATCCGCATGCAGCGCTGGTCTTCTTCTGGCAGGAGCTGGAGCGTCAGGTGCGCATCCGCGGCACCGTGCGCATGCTCGATCGCGAGGAGTCGGCGACGTACTACAACTCGCGCCCACTCGGCAGCCGCATCGGCGCATGGGCCAGTGAGCAGAGCAGCGTGATCACCGATCGGCGTGCGCTCGAGGCGCAGGTGCACGCGGTGGAGACGCGCTTCCCTGAGGGCACCGCACCACCGCTGCCACCGCACTGGGGTGGGTATCTGCTCGCGCCCGTGCAGGTCGAATTCTGGCAGGGCCGACAGAGTCGCCTCCATGATCGCATCCGATATCGACTCACGGCGGACGGCTGGCGCACGGAGCGACTGAGTCCCTGAGGACAGCACAGTGCGCGGAAACCGCGCGGTGTGCCGACTCATTCGCATGGCATGACGACTCCGGTTCATCTCATCCTCGGTGCCACCGGTGCCATCGGGTCCACACTCGCGCGGCTCCTGGGTGCGCAGGGAGCGCGCCTCGTGCTCGCTGCGCGGAAGGCCGACGCGCTACACGCGCTGGCTGAAGAACTCGGCGCCACACCGGTGGTGATCGATGCGACATCACCGGTGGACATCGAGCGCGCGGTCGAGGTCACGGCCTCCACACACGGACGCATGGATGGTGCAGCAAACTGCGTCGGGTCGCTGCTGCTCAAGCCCGCCCATCTCACGCGGCCGGAAGAGTTCGACGATGTGCTGAGCGTGAATCTCCGGTCCGCGTTCTCACTCGTGCGCTCGGCGACACGCGTGATGATGAGCAACAGCGAGCCACCGGGCGGAAGCATCGTGCTGGTGGCATCCGCCGCCGCGCGGATCGGACTCGCAAATCACGAAGCGATCGCCGCCGCGAAAGGTGGCGTGATCAGCCTGACGCTGTCCGCCGCCGCGAGTTACGCCGCGAAGCAGGTGCGCGTGAACTGTGTCGCGCC
>JACMLX010000290.1 GCA_014379355.1 Gemmatimonadaceae bacterium | reverse complement strand
CGTGCTCGCAATCTCGCTGTAACTGAGACCGCCATGCCAGCGCATCTGCATGATCAGCGCGCAGCGCGGTGGCAGGCGATTGATCGCAGCCTCCAATTGCGCCTGACGCTCTGCGTCCTCGAGCAGTGTGTCGGCACCCTGTGACGGACTGATTGCGCGCAGTTCCTCCCGCCCCTCCTCTTCCGTCCATCGCGCTTCCACCGCATCGCGGCGGCGGATGTTGAGCGCCCGGTTGCGTACCGCCGCGTAGAGGTACGCCGGCACACTGCCCGACACCCGCCAGTCGGCACGTGTGCGCCACAGCTCGAAGAACAGGTCCTGCAGCAGCTCTTCCGCACGCGCAAGGTCGCCGAGGAAGCGCGCGGCGAACGCGAGCAGCGGCTTGTGCATCACGAGGAACAGCTGTTCGAACGCCTGCACATCGCCCGACCGGACGCGTTGAACACAATCCGGCGGGAGCTCAATCATGCGCAGGCGATCGGGGGTGCTGTCTCACGGCGGACACGACTACACCGGTGCCGACAAAGTTTCACATTGCGATCGTTCCCGAGACCTGCTTCACGAGCTCGTAGAGGAAATCGAGTCCCTCGTAGAACGACCGGGTGCGGAGCTTCTCATCGCGACCGTGTGCGTTGTTCTCACCCGGCTGCGAGAAGATGCCGCTGACGCCGTAGGTCGGGATGCCGATCGCGCGCAGGAAACGCCCGTCCGTCGCGCCGGTGCTCATGGTCGGAATGACAGGGATATCGCCCCACTTCTGCTTCGTCAGCGATGTCGCGCTGGACAGCAGCGTCGGATCGATCGCATCCGGCGCGACACCGAACTTCTCGGTCGTCTCCTTCATCAGCGCGACGTGGATCGAGGTGTCGTTCAGCACACGTTCGATGCTCGCCTTCACCTCCTCGAGGGTCGACGTCGGCACGATGCGGCAGTTCACGTTCGCCGTCGCGGTCTGCGGCAGCGCGTTGTACGCATGTCCGCCGCCGAGTCGTGTCGCCACGCACGAGGTGCGCAGCATGGAGGAGTAGCGCGGATCCTTCGAGAGCGTGGCGGCAGCGACGCTGTCACGCGGGTTCGCAGCGACGGCACGCATGGCAGCGGCGACATCGGGCTTCTCGACCTTCGCCGTCTCCTCGAGGAACGGCTTCGTGATCGCGTTGAGTGCGACCGGGAACGTGTAGTGCGCGAGATTCACGAGACCCTGTGCGAGCTGGTTGATCGCATTGTCAGGGCGCGGCACACTCGAATGGCCACCCGGATTGAGCACGGTCAGCGTGAAGTTCACCGGGACCTTCTCGGCCGCCTGCACGGAGTGGAACAGCGGCGTCGTGCCGCTGAGCGTGCCACCACCGCCTTCGTTGATGGCGTACGCGGCATCGATCAGGTTGCGATGATGCGTAACGAGGTATTCGACACCGTTGCTCGCGCCACCTTCCTCATCGGCCGTCAGCGCGAGGATCAGGTCTCGCGTCGGGACGAATCCTTCCTTCCTGTAGCGCAGCAGATTGGCGACGAACATCGACGCCATCGCCTTGTCGTCCGCGGTCCCGCGACCGTAGAAGAATCCATCCGCTTCCTGCAGTTCGAACGGATCGCGCGACCAGTCGGTGCGCAGCGCCGCGACGACATCGAGATGTGCCAGCAGCAGCACCGGCTTGAGTGCGCCGCCGCGCCCGCGATAGCGTACGACCAGGTTGCCCTTCGTCGGCGCGCCGGGCGGAATGACGATGTGGAGGTCGGCCGCCGGAAATCCGGCGGCGCGGAAACGCGCGGCCATCGCCTGCACCGCCGTCGTGACCGATCCGACCGAGTCGACGGTGTTGATCTCGACCAGCTGTTCATACACATCGCGCGCCGCCTTCTGGTGCGGCGTGAGGGCGGCCTGGGCGCCGGCCGTGACGGGGAGCAGCAGGCAGGCGAGCAGACGTCGGGAGCTGAACATGGTCCGATCCGGTGGAGGGAAAGGGTGCGCGTGCCGGACAACGGCAGTCTTCGTGATGCTAGTCCATATCGGACGCAGTTCGTAGTGCTGGCGGTCGCGGCCCGTGCGCGGACTGCGGTTGCGGCTCATATTCTCGATCGGTCGGCGTCGCTGCCCGCCGTCGATCGGCCACCCCATGCCCGCTGCCCACATGTCCACGCGTCGCCAGTTCGTTTCCGCTTCGTCCGTTGCGCTGACCGGCGCCGCGCTCGGCCTTCATACACCACAGGCCTCGCGCGACGTGGACGACGCGATGCCCGAGGCGATCCGAGCGCTCACCCCGATGACGGCCGGCGTCACGCCGATCTCGGTCGAGGAACGACGGGCGCGCATCGAGAAGGCGAAACGCCTGATGCGCGAGACGAAGATCGATGCGCTCGTGCTCACCGGCGGGACCTCGATGGAGTACTTCACCGGCATTCGATGGGGCGTCAGCGAGCGCCTGCTGGCCGCCGTGATTCCCGTGAAGGGCAGCGCATTCCTCGTGACACCGAAGTTCGAGGAAGGCCGTGCGATGGAGCAGGCGCGTGAAGGGCCGCTCGGTGTGGACGCGCAGGTCTACGCGTGGGAGGAGGACGAAGATCCGCACGCGCTGGTTGCACAGGGTTTCCGCGCGCGCGGACTCGCTGCGGCGACCGTCGGGGTGGAGGAAACGACGCGCTTCGTCTTCGCGGATCGCATGGCGACCTCGCTGCCCGGCGCGAAATTCGTCAGCGGCACCCCGATCAGCGCAGGGTGCCGCATGGTCAAGGACGCGCACGAAATCGCGTTGATGGAGCATGCGAGCAAGGTCACGCTGGCGGCGTACGAAGCGGCGTGGAAGTCGCTGACCGATGGCATGACACAGTCGCAGTTCCAGGTGCTGGTGCAGGATGCACATCGACAGCTCGGCTACGATGGCAGTGCGGGCGCACAGGTCGGCGAGTTCTCCGCGCTGCCGCACGGCTCTGCCAAGCCGCAGATCATCCGCGAAGGATCGATCGTGTTGATCGATGGCGGCTGCAAGGTGGAGGGCTACTGCTCCGACATCTCGCGCACGTTCGTGCTCGGCAAGGCAACGCAGCGCATGAAGGATGTGTTCGAGATCGAGTTCAGGGCGCAATCGGCGGCGCTCGCGGCGGCACGTCCGGGTGTCCTGGCGGCGTCAGTCGATGCGGCCGCGCGCAAGGTGATCGCGGATGGCGGCTTCGGCCCCGGCTACAAGTACTTCACGCATCGCGTCGGCCACGGCATGGGCATGGATGGGCACGAGTGGCCGTACCTCGTGAAGGGCAACACGATGCCGCTGCAGACCGGCATGGTGTTCTCGGATGAACCCGGCATCTACATCCCCGGTGAATTCGGAATCCGGCTCGAGGACGACATGGTGATCACGGAGACCGCGGCGCGCCTGCTGACACCGCAGTCGAAGAGTCTCGAGCAGCCGTTCGCGATTGCGTGAGGGCGCTGTGCGTCAGTTGCTCACATCCGTGCGCGTCCTGCTATCGCCGACTTTTCTGGAAGCGGAGCGCACGGAGGTCACGGAGTGCGTCCGTTGCAACGATCCGTTCCGCGCGAGGAATCGCTGACTTTCGGGGGGATAGGACGGGGAGATCGGAGAGTGCGGCCGTTGCAACCATCTATGTAGCGCGCAGCATCGCTGACTGTTTGATGAAACTGCTGTTCACAAAAAATCATCGACACGCAATGGGCAGATCCGTGCAGCGCGAGCCCTCCGTGCACTCAGTGCTCTCCGCTTCCCAAGCAGTTTGCGATCAGCGCTAAGAGAGGACCCTCGAATGAAAACGCACTCCCCGTCTCCCCCGCCCTATCCTTCAAAGGCAGTTCAGCTTTTCCGCGTTGCAAGGAGCGCGATGCGTTCGCGTGTCGAGACGACGACACCGCCGGCGGGTTCGACGGTGATGGCGAACATGACGGCGTCACCGACCGGGACGCGCGCATCGATGGGCACGTAGACATCGGTCTGTCCGGCCGGGATGTCGAAGACGCCCCCGTCGACGGGATACTTCTCGTCGCGCGTCTTGTCGAAGATCCAGAGCTGATACTGCCAGCGACTGCGGTCGTTCGCCTGGAGGCCAACGATGTGCATCACACCACGCTGCGCACGTGCGCTCCACACCACGTCGCCGCTCGCACTGCGCGCGCTGCTGTCCTTCGTCGCGGTCCACGCGAGGCGATCGGTGGCGCTGTCGGCGGCGAGCAGGGAATCACGCAACTGCATCGGCGTCGACGCCATCGGTGCGACGACGACGCGGTCCGACGGTGTGTTCGTCCTCGGGACCGCAAGCCAGAGGGTGACGGCGGCGGCGGCCGCGAACCAGCCGGTCCACGCGAGTGCCGTCGACCGAAGCGCAGCGGCGGCCGGCGCTGCGATCGGCAGCACGCGTGGCTCTGAGCGTACGATCGCTTCACCACTGCTGATCACGCGCGCCGCGAGCGAATCGGGCATTGCCTCACGCATCGCCGGATCCGCCGCCGCAAAGGCGGCCGCCAACTCCGCTGCGGCACGCTCCCATCGCGCGAGCTCGCCCGGCGGCAGTTTGGCCAGGGCCTGCGCGAGCGCGTCAGCCTCCGGTGCGCTAAGCGCACCCGTCGCGCGCTGCATCAGCAATTCACCCAGGCGCGTATCCTCGCTGTCGTTCTCCACTATGCCTCTCCCGCATCATCCTGGGCGCGCACGGCCAGCAGATCGCGAGCGCGCTGCAAGCCGCGGCGGATGTGCGACTTCACGGTGCCCAGTGGTGTTTCTGTCTCGCGCGCAATTTCATCGTGCGTCCGTCCGTGCAGCAGCGAGAGCTCGAGCATCCGGCGCTGCGCCGGCGGCAGTTCGCGCAGCACGGCGCGCGCCTGCTCGGCGCGCCATTCGCGATCGAGGTCACGCTCCGACTCATTCGCTACGTCGAAGTGGTCAGGGATGGATTCCAGTGCCGGCAGGCGCTCGCGCTTCCGCGCCCGGTCGATCAGCCGACGCCGCGCGATCATCGCGACCCACCCGGCCTCGCTCGTGCGCGACCGGTCGTAACGCGCCGCAGTGCGCCACAGGTCGATGAAAATCTCCTGCACGGCATCTTCCGCATCACCGTCGTCTGGAGACCAGCGACGCGCCAGCGACCAGACCAGCGCACCATACCGCGCCACACAATCGCGCACGGCGCGCTCATCGCCGGCGGCGATACGCGGCAGCAGTGGCTCGAGCGGCGCCGGGCCCGGACCCACGACATCGGCCACCAGCGCCAGATGCGCACGCGCGACATCGGCGCTGGCGCTGCGCGTCATCTCATCCATCCGATTGGGTCGTGCCCGAACCATGTCTGCTCCACGTCACCCTCGCCGAAGTCTTGCTGGCGAATGCTTTCGACCTGCGAATGGTTTCGGATGCAGCGGTCGCACCGTCACGCGTCTCGAACTGCGGATGCTGCGGATGCTGCCATCCACGGGTCGTCGTCATCCCTGCCCGACGCGTTCGATCGTGCCACGCGCCGGAAGCGCCGTGATGGCCGACAGCATCTCCGCGTATCGCGCCACCTGCCGCTCGTACGTCGGCGCGAGGCGCGACCACTGTTCGGTGCTGGCGCGATCCGACTTCCAGTCGATCACACGCCATCCGGCAGCACCCACGACCGCCAGGTCGATCACGCCTTCCGTGACCAGAACGCCCGCATCGCCCGGCTCGGCCAGCATCACGGACAACTCCGACTGCAACGATCCGGCTTCCGTCGCAGCGCGCCAGCGGGCCGAGGACGCGACGTCATCGAGCAGGAGCTGCAGGCGATGCGAGGCCGTGTCGTCGAGACCTTCGTCCGCCACGACCGCGCGAACGAACGCGTGCAATGATGCACCCCGCCGTCCGCGGACCAGCGCATCCAGGCACCGATGCACCGCAGTGCCCCACGTGCGTCCGGATTCCCGCTGTCTTCGCGGGAGCGGTTCGTCGTCCGAGGTCTCGCCCTTCACGCGACCGGTCACGGTCTGTACGTGCACCGACGCACGAGACGCGAGCGCGACGGCCTGCGCCGCCGAATCAACCTGCGCGGCGTACGACGCGACATCGCCGTCGAGCGTGCGACGTTCCGGCAGCGTCGTGATCGGAATGTCCAGTGGCTCGGGCGCCAGGACGTCCGCTGTCGCGGCGAGCGGACGCCACATCGATGTGTCGGGCTTCGGCGACTTGCCGGTCGTCACCGCCTGTCCGATGACCAGGGCGCGTTTCGCTCGCGTCGTCGCCACATAACGCAGGCGATCCGCTTCCGCATGCGCGAACGCCGCTTCCTCCGCCTGCATCGCGCTCCAGCCGACCGGCTGCGCGATGCGCGTGATGCTGCTTCCGGACTTGATACCGATCAGGAGGCCGCCCGTCGCGCCTCCATGCGCGCTGCGCGTCACGTGCACCATCGGCTCGTGGACCGTGCGATTGACTGGTGACGCGAGTATCACGATCTCGGCTTCGAGGCCTTTCGCCTTGTGCAGGTTCATCACGCGCACGGCGTCCGTCCGACCGGGCCGCAACGGAGCGTCGTCCGCCTCGCATTCCAGCAACTGCTGCAGCACGGCGATGGCGTCGATCAATCCACTCCGGCCGACCACCGCCGACGCACGCACCGTTTCGACCAGGTGCAGCAGCGCGCCGGCACGCGCATCGCCGAGTTCGGAGCCAGCGGCGAGAAACAGCAGTCCCGTGTCGTCGAAGATGCGCTCCAGCAGCACGTCGGTCGGATGCAGCTGCGAAAATTCCCACCACCTGCGCAGCACGGCGAGAGCCTCTCGCACCGGATGCTCCGCGCCCGCCGCGGGCGTCGCGATCGAGAACAGGAGTCCATCGCGCTTCGCCGAGAGCAGATCCGCCGGGCTCAACCCGAAGAACAGCCCTTCCAGCGTTGCCGCGACCAGTACGGGATTGGTCGGATCCGCGAGCGCGCTGAGCACGATCATCAGCTCGTCGAGTTCGTACTCCTGCATCAGGTCAGCGCCAGTCGTCGTGACGGCAATGTTGCGGGATGCCAGGGCGCGCGCATGCGCCGTGATCGGGCGGCGCTGATCGGTAAGCACGAGGAAGCCGCCCGGCGATTCACCCGCAGCAATGCGAGTGGCGATCCAGGCTGCGACACATTCCGCATCCTGCTCGATCAGCGCATCGTTGCTGCGTGATTCGCTCGCGAGCACATAGCGGAAGACGCCGGCCGTGTGCGCGCCGCTGCCATCATGCTGCGTCTCGAGCGGACTGAATGCTGCCTGTTGCGCCGTTGCCTTCACCGGCAACACAGCGGCGAAGGCGCGATTCACGAGCGCACCGATCGCATTCGTGGATCGGAAGTTTGCCGTCAGTGCGAGCGTCGCGCCGAATTCACCGAAACGCGCCTTGACCCGTTCGTAGATCTGGATGTCGGCGCGGCGGAACCGGTAGATGCTCTGCTTCGGATCACCGACGACGAACAGCGCGCCAGCACGTGGCGTGACTGCCTGCCAGTCACTCCCTTCGCTCGCCTCCGACGCCAGCAGCAGGCAGACCTCGGCCTGGACGGGATCCGTATCCTGAAACTCGTCCACGAGAAGGTACCGATACCGTGCACCGAGTTCGTTGCGGACCTGGCGGTGTTCCCGGAGCAGCTTCGCACACAGGAACAGCAGATCGTCGAATCCGAGTGTGCCGTTGTCGTGGCGCTCCTGCGCAAAGTCGCGCACCGCGCGTTGCAGCACACGCATCACGATCGGGTATCGGTACTCCCGCCACCGTTCGACCATCGGCGAAGCAACGTTGGTGAAGAAGTCGAGGAACGCCGTCTCGAGCTCCTTCGCGGCCTTCTTTCCCACCGGCGTCTCGGCCCACAACAGCTGCGTGATCTTGCAGCGATTTTCGCTGAGCGTCTCCAGCAGCGTGCACCCGATGATCGGATCACTCCAGTCCGACACGCCCTGGTGGAACTGCAGCCGGTCGAGCGTCAGCATCAGCGCATCCTGGCGGCCGGACGGTGGCGCGATGGCGCGCATCTCCGCCGCGCGTGCCATGAGGCGCTGCAGATGCTCCAGGCACGATGCGGGATCAGGCCGTGCGACCTCGGTCGCGACGAACTCCACATCGTGGTACTGCATCACCGTCCTGAATGCGTCGTGCAGGTCCGTGGGATCGACCGCGCATGCATACAAAGCCGCTACGTCGTCGTCGCCCTCGCGCCGCATCGTGTCGATCCACCGACGCCAGAATTCGCGATTCATCGGCTCGACGTCCGCGTCGGCGATCTCCACGAACTGGGGATCGAGGCCGACTTCGATCGGCCGCTCGCGGAGGAGCCGCGCGCAGAACGAGTGGATCGTGCCAAGAAACCCGCGTTCGAGATCGCGCAGCGCACCGGCACAGCGGGCCTGCGTCATCGCGTCGCTCGCCCCGTTGCGTGCGGCGTCTTCGAGCGCCAACTGGAATCGTTCGCGCAGTTCATCGGCCGCCTTGCGCGTGAACGTGACGGCGGCCAGCTGCTCCACCGGCGTTCCGCGCATCACGTGTTGCAGCATCCTGCCCACGAGCGCCGTCGTCTTCCCGGAGCCCGCGCCGGCTTCGACGATCAGGTTCGTCACGAGATCCTGCGCGATGCGGTCGCGTGCGTCCTGATCGGGCGCTGGCGCCGTCATTGGTCGTCCTCGATCACGGCGCCGCGCCGTCTCAGCATCGAGGAATATTCTTCGAGCGATGCGGCATTCGCCTTCGCCCACGCGGCGCGCGGGGAGTCTGCTGCATGTTCACCGATGCGCACCCGACAGATCGCCGCATAGTCGCAGTACTGGCAGTCATGCGCGTCAGTGGTCGGAAGAAAACGGCCACTCGAGACATGATCCACCAGGGCCGTGACGACGCCGCGCGCATTCAAGATGTCGGACGCGTCGAAGCCGACGATGGCGTTGCCACCGCGCTCCGTCGGAAACCGATACTCGAATCGTGTCACCGCGCGCTGCAGCGCAGTGCCAACCGCCTCCGCGTACGCGGCCGGCTGTATCAGGCGGCCACCGTTGAATGGCCCGACCTTCGGATTCGGGCGATAGTGCGACGGTGCGCCGGTCTTGTAGTCGACGATGCGCAGCGCGCCATCCGTGCCGACGTCGATGCGATCCACGCGGCCCCGGAGCCGAATCGTGCGATCGTCGGTCA
The DNA here is from genome assembly GCA_014379355.1 of Gemmatimonadaceae bacterium. Classification (GTDB taxonomy): domain Bacteria; phylum Gemmatimonadota; class Gemmatimonadetes; order Gemmatimonadales; family Gemmatimonadaceae; genus JACMLX01. The sequence continues at coordinate 10,237 of JACMLX010000290.1, read as the reverse complement.
GGCGATACGACGCCGGCGTGTCCTCGCCGAAGCCATACTCGACATCCGACCAGCGCAGCTCGTCGCCGCGCGAGAGCGCATCACGTTCCATCCGGAGAAACGCCCGACTCGCCGCATGCAATTCGACAATCTCGGCATCGAACACGCTTTCACTCGGTGGTGGCTCGAGCTCGCGCCATTTCGCAATCACGGCCGTCGTGATCTGCTGCATCGCAGCTGAAGACGCCTCGAAGTCGAGCAGCGCCTCCTGATTTCCGAGGAACTGTCGGACGAAGGACTCGAACACTTCGTGCAGCAGGCTGCCACGCTGCATCGCGTCGAGCCACGATTCACCGTCGAACTCCGGATCTTCCGGCGTACGGATGCCGAGACCGTATTTGTAGAACCATTGCAGTGGACACTTGCCAAGCGTTTCAAGGCCAGATGGCGACATCGCGGGCGCGGTCGACCGCGTCGGGTCGAGCAGCGGGCCGGCAAACGCCATCAGGCCTCGATGGGCCGACAGCGTCGGCGCGTCGGCCACGGCACGCGCCGCCAATCCGTGCGCCAGCAGTGGAAACGCGCGCTGCACGATCGCCTGCGCCTCGAGAAAGACTGGCGCACTGGCAATCGCCTCGAGCCAGATGTCGCGTCGATCGAGCGGGCGCGAGGTGGCAGTGGCGGCACGAGGCACCGCGCAGACGGGAGGCATCGTCGCGAGTCGCAACTGCGCGTAGTCACGCCGCGGATCGTCGCTGAGCACACGAAACACCTGCAGCACGAGTGGTGACGGCGCGCCATCGCGACCATCGTTCCCACCGCGCGTCGACCACGACATCGTGACACGTCCGCGCAGTGAGGCGAGCGCGACGCCGATGCGCTCCAGCGCCAGGTGTCGGCGCTCGTTCACGTCGGGCAGCCGGGTACGGCCGATGGCGCGGCGGAGGACATCCGGAAGCAGCGGGTCCTGCTTCGGACTGCCACTGGTGCGTTCGGCATCCATACCGACGACGAACGTGCGCACGCGTCCACTCGAGCCGGCGTGCTCCATGTCCGTGAGATGCAGTAGTCCACCGTCCGCGCGATAGGGCTTTCGCGCTTCACCGGTCGGAGGCCACGCGCGAAGATCAGACAACGCATCCTGCAAGCCAGCCAACGCCGATTCGAATGCGACTGGGGCTTCCTCGAGTTCTGCGAGACGCCCGAGGCGGCGGGTGAGACGCTCCATCGTCTGCCGCTCGGCAACCGTGTGGAGCGTCAATTCACGGATATACGAAAGCGTGTGCGACGCCAGGGTCGCCGTCGTGGTCAAGACAGTGTCGTGCGCACCCCGTTCCGGAACCTCGGGCGTCACCGACAGGATCCAGCGCACCACCGATTCGAGCGCACGGTCGCGCTCTTTGCGTTCGGTCGATCGCGCGACGCGTTCGTCCTTCGAGACATCGTCGTCGTGATCCGCCGGTGGAGCCGCGTGTTGCGCGGCGAGATGGGTGATCAATGCAGCGTAGCGCGCGCGACCCCAGCCGACTTTCGCGGCGCGCAATTCGCGCGCAATGTCATGCGCCGGCACGTCTGTGCCCGCCACCGATATCTCGCCGGCTTCGAGTGCCTGCCGCAGCACATCCGCCGGCAGTCCGTTCGCCAGCCACGAGAACCAGCGCACGAGCGCGCGACCAATGCGTGTTCGAATCAGCGGAATGCCTTTCAGCATCGTGGCGCCGATGCCGAGCTGCTGACACAGCGCATCGAGCGCGATGCCATAGACATCAGGATCGGTCGTCACGATCTCCACCGCGTCCCACGGCAGGCCTTCGGCGAGCACGCGGCGACAGACCTCGCGCAATTCCTCGCTCGGTGTCGATGCGCCGAACAGATCGACGGCGGCCAGCGACGCATCGAACGCAGGATCCGATCGCTCAGGAATTTGCGTTGCGAGAGACCAGCCGAGCACCGAGCGCGGAAAGACATCGTCCTGCTGCGACAGCAGCGACATCGCCGAATCCGGTTCAGGCGTCCCGTCGCCGTGCATCCACGCGCGATCCACCTCGAGCAGCACCGCGCCGTGCGAGATCAGCCGGCGCACGAACGCCCCGGTCACGCCACGTGTGGACAACGTCGGCACCAACGCCGTCACACCGTCGAGGACAAACGGAACCTCGTCGTCGAAACATTCGAGCGCGACCTGAAACACGCCGGCCGGATCGACGACGCCTGCGTCCACGAGCACGCGCTCGTATGCCTCGAGCACTGGCACGAGTTGCGCGGCCGGGCTGCCAGGGAGTGCCGCAGCGGCCAGATCATGCGGAGTGATTCCAGCGATGCGGAGCTCGAGCAGCGAGTCCTGCAGCGCGGTACGAAAGCCGCGATGCCGAGTCATCACCGAGAATTCCTCGCGGACTGCACCCCCGGCAATCGCACGCTCGAGCGCCGTCGAAATCAATGCCGTCAATTCGACATCGGTGGCGATGTGCAAGCCGCGCGCGTGCAGCGGCACGAAGGCAAGGTCATCCGCCAGGCTGCGCAACGTCGTCGCCTCCCAGCCGACCCACCCGCCACCATCCCGCGCCAGCGCCAGCAACAGCTCGCGGCCATGATTCACGTCCACGCCGAGCAGTCGCTTGCGCGCATGCGGGTGATCTCGCGTCACCTGCGCGAGGGACGCAAGGAGGCGCGAGCTGGACGTCATCGCGTCACTCAGCGCCTGCGCGGCCGGAGCCACGTCACGCGCTCCGTCTCCTGTTCGACGCGTGCGCGCGAGAATACGAGGGGGAAATACTGATCGGTGGCCCACAGCGGCAGCAGGTCGGCGTAGTGCGGACTCCGCGGATCTGCCGACTGCCCCGGAACGTTCGTGACGATCGATCGGTCGAAATCGGCCAGGTCGATCACCTCGCGGAACGACGCGCCGGCGGTCTGTGAAAAGTTCGCGCCGCCGGTGGCATTCACCGTCAATGCATCACCGCTCCGCGAGGCGGCCGGCAGATCGTACTGCGCGGAGAGCGGATGGCGGAACTTCGCCGTGTGCATGGTGCCCCAGAGCAGGGTGAGTGTATCGGATCCGGTCGGCAACGCGCGCAACTGCCCTTCGGCGTCGGTCAGTGCGGCGAGCAACAGCGCGTCCGTTGCCGGTGTGCCCTGGGTCCGTGTGAGATACGCCTCCAGCCACCCGTACGATGGCCGCGACGTGAGCAGCGCTGCGATGGCACCGGTCGCCGGTGCTTCAGCCAGGACGGCTCGACGATAGACGAGCGGTGCCCAGGCCGCGAAGAGAGTGGGCGCGTAGAGCTCTCGTGACATCCGGAAGTTCCACGCGGCCAGAGTCCGCACACTTGGCGCGCTCATCTGGCCACCGCGCTGCGCGGCACCCAGCAACGATGGCACGAGCGCCGCAGCCAGCATCGACAGGTCGTCGTGCTGCAGCCTGCCGAAATCCTCGACACTGAATTTGCGCGTCTCACCCAGGACCTCACGCACGCGCTGACCGCGATGGCGCGTGGCCCATTCGTAAGAAATCGGCGTCGTGTAGCCCTTCGGCAGGATGTTGTCGTTCGATGTGTTGATGAAACCCGACGCCGGATTGTAGGCGCGAGGCAGTTTGAGGCCGGGTACGAAACCACTCCACTCGAATCCTCCGTCGCCAGGGACCGGCAACAGTCCGCTCCACGCGCGCCTCGGCATCAGGCCTGCCGCGATCCAGCCGATGTTTCCATCGACATCCGCGTAGATCATGTTCTCGCTCGGCATCAGCCAGCGCGTCATCGCGGCTTCGAACTGTGGCCAGTTGCGGGCGCGATCCATGGCCAGTGAGCCGAGGTAACTCGCGGTGCCGGGCTCGGAATGCACGGAACGGATCGCGAACGCCCGCTTTCGCGCGGTGTCCACCGACACGATCGGACCGTGTGACGTGAACTGCAGCACGATCGCACGCGGCGATTCACCCTTCACGCGAATCGTGTCCGTCCTGGTCGCAATTCGTGCCATGCCACGCGCCGTCTTGACGCAGGCGAGTGACGTGGGCGCATCACCTGCACACGGGCCGATCGTTTCGACGTAGACATCCTGCTGGTCCATGCCCACAACCGTCAGGCCGAACGCAATACGATCGTTGTGACCGATCGCGATGCCCGGTGCCGCTGGTTCACCGGCGCCAATCACATTCCAGCCGGGTGCAACGAGATGCGCGAGATACCGCACTGCCGGATTCGTGATCACCCGGTGTGGATCGTTGGCCAGCAGCGGTCGCCCGGTGGCGGTCTTCGTGCCGTTCACCACCCAGTTGTTCGAGCCCTCGACGCGATTGTACGCTACGTCGCCAAACGTACCGGCGAATCCGCCGAGTGATGCCGCGCTGATGCCGTTCATGTCGAGGCCGGGCGCAGGATCGAGAGGACGGACAGGATCAGTCGGCATGATCTCCTGTACCTTCGCGACACCGAGTGCGGCGATGAGTTGCGCGCGCAACACTTCGCTGGACCCGTTCGAGACGCCGCTCAAGCCCGTCGCGCGCGCGAGCGGGACGGTGATGCTCCATGGCTCCGGCGTGAAGCCGAGCATGCCGAATTCCGGCGGCAGATTGTCGGCGGCCTGCGCGATGTACGCATTCACCCCGCCCACGAACGCGGTCACGATCGCCTTCGTGTCTGCACCGTACGCCGCCCATTCGCGCGCCATGCTGCCCCGATACGTGAACAGTCGTGCGAATCGGTCACGCTGCACGGCGGCCGGGCCGAGCACTTCCGCGAGGCGTCCCTCACCCTGCCGCCGCCACATCTCCATCTGGAACAGGCGATCCTGCGCGGCCACGAAGCCCTGCGCGAAGAACAGGTCGTGCTGACTCTTCGCGTAGATGTGTGGAACACCCCACCGATCGCGACGCACTTCGACGGCCGCGGTCAGTCCCGGCACGCTGAGCGACTCCATCACCACCGGCTGCTGCGCCAGACCAACCGTCGGCATGAGATACATCACGACAGCAAGTACGACACGCCGAAGGTGGTGGCTGCAACTCGACGACGGCATGGCGGATCTCCGATGGGGTTCGTTGTCCCCAATCTGCGCTCCGTTCCTCGTCGCCGCACCCTGCGATTTCCGCGGGCCTGTTCGATGCTCGCCTTGCAGCACCGCCACTTTTCACGCGGAGCCCGCGATGGACTCAGACGGAGCGCAACCGCATCAGGCCTTCCTGCGCAACCGACGCCACGAGTGTCCCGTCGGCGGCATAGATGCTGCCGCGTGTGAACCCGCGCGCACCCGCAGCCACAGGGCTGTCCATCGCGTACAGCAGCCACTCGTCGACACGGAATGGACGATGCATCCAGAGCGAATGATCGAGCGATGCGAGCTGCACGTTGCGCGCCCACGGTGAGATGGCGTGAGGTTGCAGCGCCGTGCCGAGCAAGCCGTGATCGGACGCATACGCGAGCACGGCCTGATGCAGGATCGGATCATCCGGCAACGGACCGTACGAGCGGAACCACACATGCTTGATCGGCGGCTGCCGCTGCGGATTGAACGGATCGATGGGTGTCACGGGACGGAAATCGATCGGACGCTCCTGCGTCAACACCGGACGCAGCGCCTCCGGAATTCTCGCCGCCATGCTGCGCACCAGGTCCAGTTCCGGTGAGAGGCTGTCCGGCGACGGCACCGATGCCATCGCGTCCTGATGCTCCGGCCCCGCTTCCGCAATGTGAAAGGACACCGACAGGTTGAAGATCGCCTGGCCGTGCTGAATCGCGGTCACACGTCGCGTCGTGAAACTCCTGCCATCACGCAGTCGATCGACGAAGTACACGATCGGCGCCTTCAGGTCACCCGGCAGGATGAAGTAGCCGTGCACGGAGTGTGCTTCGCGCGCGTCGTCCACGGTGCGACGCGCCGCCACCAGCGCCTGTGCGAACACCTGGCCGCCGAACACGCGACCGGTCCCGATGTCGCGATTCTGCCCACGATAGATGTTGACCTCGAGCGGTTCGAGATCGAGCAGGCGCAGCAGGTCGTCCACTTGACCGGACATTGCAGATGACTGTTGATGGTGTTGATGCAAGCTTGCTGCGATCTCATGCGTCGAATTGGCATACGAGAATGCCCTCAAGCCGCAGAAACGACTTGAGGGCAAGCTAGTGATGTCGGCAAGGCGATCAGGCGGCCCACACCCGATCGCCGCGCATGTCACACCGTGATCGCCATTCCGCGATAGATGCGCGACCGATACCGCGAATCCTCTGCGTCCGGCAACGGCGCCCCGGCCAGCAACACCGCCCGCGCGAAGCGACGTACCTCTTCCAGTACCTCCTCGGCATCGCGCGGCTCTTCACTGCGCACACGACGCGTCAGGTTGATCTGGTTCACCGGCACATCGTTCACCAGGCGTTCGTTCTCCACCGCGAGCGTGGCCGTCAACGCGTGCATCGTCGTCTTGACGAAATTCGCCAGCGAGAAGGATTCCACATCGCCACCGGCCGGCACATCAGGTGACACCAGCACCAGCTGCGTGTCGTCCAGCAGGGATGCCTTGCGCGCGACCCGGAAGTGGTGCGTCAGATTCACATCCACCAGCTCGCGGAACGCCGCCGCGTCGAGCACGTCGCCATCCTTGCGGAACAACTGGTCCGGCAACGGCGCGAACGGCGTCGACACGACGGTCGTCGGCTTGCCCGCCTGTTGCAGTGCCGAGTTCATGCCACCTTCGATATCGTCACCGCACGGGATCTTGATCAGTCCGCGTCGCATCTCGCGCGGGATTGCCGATTCGATCGCATCGGCACCGTCCATCGTCCGCGACAGGAGCACGACCCGACCCACCGCGCACGTCTCGATCAGCTGCCGCGCGGCTTCCGCCAGATGCGGCACCAGGTGTTCACCGATCAGCCAGACCGTCTTGCCGCGCAATTGCTCCAGGCGTTCGCGCTTCGCGCTGCCGAACAGTTCGCGCTCCGTGATCGACCGCTCGAGATTCAATCCACCCGACGGCATGAACGTCTCGCCGCTCACGGCACGATCGGCGAGGAAGAACACGGTCGCCAGCGCGACTTCCACTTCGGTCGGCATGCGTCGCAGGTGCAGCAGCGACATGACCCCGCGATTCACCTTCTCCGCCTCGCGCGCGATGGACTCCGCCGGCAGAAACGGCAGGTCGTCCGGCGGCACACGTCGCAGCCAGTCTTGCTTGTCCGGCGCACGCCAGTCGCCGGTGTCCAGAAACAGCCCGCCGAGCTCGAGACGCGAGATCAGGTGCGCCGCGATTGCCGGCGTCATGATGTACGCGCCCCACGTCGTGCCGTCGGCCGACTCTCCACGACACGACGTTGCGAGGTCCCGCAGTTCCTGCGGCGCGTCGTCCGAGGCGAGCTTCGCGACATCGTTGTCCGCCAGACGCGTCAGCAGCGCATCGACCGGAACGCCGCGACGCACGGCCTTCACCACCGCCGCATGTGCTGCGTTCAGTCGCTTGTTCTCGAGAATCAAACGACCACGACGCACGAACAGTCCGGGCTTGCCACCCAAGCCGCGCAAGCGGTCGCCATCCACGGGACCCGGCGCAATGGCATTGATCTGAATTTCGGGTCCGAGATGCCGCGCCAGGGATTCCGCGAGCGCACGCTGGCCGGCTTTCGACACCGCGTAGTCCGCGCGATTCGGGTATGCCACCGCGAGATGTTTCTCCCCACCGAAATAACTCGACACGTTGAGGATGTACCCACTCCCCTGTCGTCGCATCACGGGCACCACTTCCTTCAGCAGCGCGTAGTTGGACACCAGGTTGGCGTCGAGGGTGTAACGCCACGCGTCGAGTGTCATGTCGACCACCATCTCCTCGGCCCCTGACACACCGGCGTTGTTGATCAGGTAGTCGATGCGACCGAACGCGGCCAGCGTCCCTTCCACCGCCTGCTTGAGCGTTGCGACGTCGCCGACGTCCACACCCGCCATCGTCCGCACGCGACGTTCCGCGCCGCTGTAGCCCACGTCTTCCAATTCACCGACGATCTGCGCGCGCATCGCCTCGAGCTCGCTCTCGCGACGTGCGACGAGCATCACGCGCGCGCCAGCCATCGCCAGCAGGCGCGCCACCTGTCCACCGATGCCGGCCGAGCCACCGGTGATGAGCGCGACCTTGCCGAGGTGCAGTCCGGTGAGGTTGTCCATGTAGCCGACCATCGCGCGCTTCGCGCCGGTCGCCTTCACGATGGACTTCGGCATGTACAGGTTCACCTGCGGAATGCGTCGGTCGGTATAGATAAGGCGCGCCGCCTGCCCTGCAGCGAATCGCCGATTCTCAGCTTCGTTGTTGCCATACCGGATGATCTGGTTGCCCCACTCGATCCACTGTCGGCGACCGTGCTTCACGTCGACTTTCGTTTCGTCACGCCACACGCGCGTCAGCGATTCGAGTGCCGCGCGCAGCAGGTCGGCATACGAGTTGTACGCACCGTCATTGCCATTCGACATTATCACGAACCGCGGATTGCGAGGCAGGTCGGTGCGCGCACTCCAGTACCGACTCAGCGTGCGTGCCAGTGCGATCGCGCCGGTCAGTTCGCCGTCGATGAACGTGTCGATGTCCGCGTCGGAGAGTTCGCAGACCAGCCCCGTGAACCGCTCCGCGCCGAACGCCGGCAGGATGATCGCGCCATGCAACGGCCCGCCACCGTGCGGCCCGCCCGCCAGTGCCTCCTCCATCGTGGACGGCACGTTGCGATCGAATCGCGCGACGCGGATCTGCGTGTCCGATCCGCGGGTCGACAGCTGTGCGCGCACCGCTTCCACCGCGCCATCACTCGGCACGCCGAGCAACACCGCCGCGCCGACATCGGCCTGCAGACGCGCCACGTGCAACCCGTCCTCGAGCTCCTCGCCGCACGCCACGAGCACGGACAGCCCGCTACCATCCACCGTCCGCATCGTCGGACGCGACACGAATTCCGAGCGGCTTTCCTTGCGCACCCACATGCCGTGGGTCACTTCGAAATCGTGGCCGTTGAATGCTGCCGACTCGTCGCTCGCGAGAAACAGGCAGGTGTTCGCCACATCCTTCGGCGTCGGGAACGTGCGGCCGGCCGCCGGTGCTTCACCGGAGCGCTTGAGACTCATCAGCGCCGTGAATGTGTTCGCCGTCGTGCCGGATTCGTCGCCACGCATCTTGTCCATTGCCGCGAACACCGTCTGGATGCGCTCGGAGCGGATCGGTCCCGGATACACGGTATTCACGCGAATGCCGCGCTCCCCGAGCTCGAAACTCAGCTGCCGCGACAGTGCATTCAGCGCCGCCTTCGGCACCACGTATGGAGACCGCGCGTAATATTCGGTGCGCGAGAAGATCGTCGAGATGTTGATGATCGAACTGCCGGGTTGCATCACCTTCGCGGCTGCATTGGCCACGTGCCACGCGACACCGAGGATGCTCCGCATCGCGTCGCCGACCGTTTCGCTGTCGGTCGATCCGGCAGCTCGCGCCGCGTCCAGTTCCTCGCGCGTGATCGGCACGCTGCGGAGTGGCTGCCGGGGCCCCGCCGATCCCGCGTTGTTCACCACGATGTCGATGCGGCCGTGCTGCAGCATCGCATCGGCGATCGCCACGCGCACGGACGCCGGATCGGCGCCATCGAGTGTCACCACGCTTGCTCGCGCATCATCCACTCCGGTGGCCTCGATCGCCGCAGCGCGCGCCGACTCGATGCGTGTGCGATCACGACCGGTCAGCACGACAGTCGCACCTTCCGAGAGGAAGTGCCGCACGATCCAGCCACCGAGATTGCCGGCGGCACCGGTCACGAGTGCAACCTTACCCGTCAGTCGTCCGGCGCGGGCGGTCGGATCCATCAGTGCTTCCGTCGCGTGCTGCGTCACCATTCCCTCGATCTGTGCGGTCATGATGCGTGCTCCGACGCGGCCCACGCTTCCAGCAGTGCATCCTTGCCACGCAGTCCCAGTGCCGGCAGGGCATGGTTCACGAGATAGTTCGCGCCCGCATGCTTGTTCTCCCACATCGCCTGGTGCGCGGTCGGCAGGTCGTGCCACGGCACGACGGTCGGGGGCGTGATGTCGAGGAACCCGGCCGCGATCATGTCGTTCATGCGTGTCACTTCGTAGGCGTTGGTGAGATGTGTGCCAAGGATCGACGCGGTCGGCATCAGGATCTTGCGCTGCCGCGTCCACACCTGTGGCGCGTAGAACGCATAGCGACGTCCTTCCATGTTTTCGCAGAACACCACACGTCCCGTGAACGGCTTGACGAGCGACGTGGACACACCCAGCG
>JACMLX010000289.1 GCA_014379355.1 Gemmatimonadaceae bacterium | reverse complement strand
GTCGATCGACAGCTCGCGCGGGGTGCGATCGAGCTTGTCGAGCACGCCGTAGATCGCTGGAATGCGATCGTCCGGATGGTGCAATGCACGCAGCACCGCCTTGAGCAGCCGCCGGTCCGACAAGCGGATGCGAACATCGTCACTCGTCAGCCCGAACTCGCGCAGCATGTCGATCACGAGTGCCAGCAATTCCGCGTCGGTCGATTCTCCGCCGTCGCCGAAGATGTCGGCATTCAGCTGGAAATGCTCACGCAGGCGGCCGCGTTGCGCACGTTCGTAGCGGAACAACTGCGGTACCGAGAACCATCGCACCGGCTTGCGCAGCGAATTGGCCTGCGCGGCGACCATGCGAGCAACCGTGGGCGTCATCTCGGGTCGGAGGGACACATCACGGCCACCCTTGTCGACGAAGTTGTACAGCTGATCGACGATCTCGGCGCCGCTCTTCTTCGTGTACAGCTCGAGCGGCTCGAGTGGCGGCCCATCGTACTCCACGAAACCATACCGCGCCGCCACCCGTCGCCAGACCGCAAAGATGTGCGCGCGCTCGGCGAAAGACGGTGGGTAGAAGTCGCGAAAACCGTTGAGGGGCCGGATCGATGCCATCGTCACAACTTACCCGGCCAGGGGATCGATCTCCAACCGCTGCATCGCATCCCCCACCGTGTGAAATGATCCCGTCACCAGCACCGTCGCAGCGTTCTGCTGCGCACGATCCAGCGCCAGCGCAAAATCCGGTTCCGCGTGCACCACACAGCGATTTCCCGCATGCTTCCGTGCATGTGCCGCCGCGTCCTCCAGCGACCATCGCCGCGACTCAGGCGCCGTCGGTGCATGCGTCAGCCACACGCTGTCAAGCACCGGCAGCAGCGTGTCGAGCATGCCCCGCCAGTCCTTGTCCGACAGCACACAGACGACGGCCGCCAGCGGGCGCGCCAGGGAGATCGCGCGCACGGACTGCACGACGGTCGCAATGCCATCCGGATTGTGTGCCACATCGAACAACCACGGCCCCACGCGCTGGAACCGCCCCGCCAGTCGCGTCTGACGGACCGCCGCACGCAGCGTCGCCTCCGACGGCGTGAATTCCGCACCCGCTGCACGCAGCACCGCCACCGCCGTTGCGACGTTCTGCGCCTGGTGCGCGCCGAGCAGCGAACTGGTCAGGCTCAGCAGATCATCACCGTCTCCGAGCACGATCTCCGTACCGCGCGACGTGAGCGACACCGAGCGCAGTGGCAATGCGTCCTGCGCGACGACGACGCGTGAGGCTCCCGCGCGGTGTGCTGCCGCCACCAGCGTCTCGATCACCGCTGGATCACGCTCCCCGATCACGGCGGGCACACCGGCCTTGAAGATGCCCGCCTTCTCGAGCGCGATCTCCGTCAGCGTGTCACCGAGGTACTCACGATGATCGAGGCCGATCGCCGTCACCGCGGCCACCAGCGGCGTGAGCACGTTGGTCGAATCGAGTCGGCCGCCGAGCCCCACTTCCACCACCGCCACATCCACGCCGGCCTGCACGAACAGGTCGAACGCCATCACGGTCGTGGCCTCGAAGAATGTCGCGCCGAGTCGCTCGATGTCGGACCAATGCTGCTCGAGCCACGACAGCACGGTCGATTCGCTCACCGACGCGCCGTTGATCAGCACGCGCTCCGAGAAGTCGATCAGATGCGGCGAGGAATAGCGACCGACGAGAAAACCCATCTGCTGCAGCACGACATCGAGCGTCGCGCAGGTGCTGCCCTTGCCGTTGGTCCCTGCCACATGGAAGGTTCGCAAGTTCCGCTGCGGCGATCCGCACGTGTCGAGCAATGCACGCGTCCGATCGAGGCCCAGCCGGACACCGTGCGTCGTGCGGGCGGCGAGTGCCGCGATGGCCGCGCGGTAGTCGTCGGAAGACGCCGCGCCGCCAGCCGTCATGCTCGTCAGGCCGCCGACCAGCCGGTTGCCGCAGGCTTGCCGGTCATGTGGCGCAGCAGCCGGCCGACCGTCGCCTTCAACTCGTGCCGGTGCACCACCGCGTCCAGCATCCCGTGCTCCATCAGGAATTCCGCCGTCTGGAATCCATCGGGCAGGTCCTGGCCGATGGTCTGCTTGATCACGCGCGGACCGGCAAAGCCGATCACGGCGCCCGGTTCCGCGATGATCGCGTCGCCGAGCATCGCGTAGCTCGCACTGACGCCGCCGGTGGTCGGATTGGTGAGGATCGAGATGTACGGAATCCGACGCTCGGCCAGCATCGACAGCATGGCGGAGACCTTCGCCATCTGCATCAGCGAGAGCACGCCTTCCTGCATGCGCGCACCGCCGGATGCCGACACGATCACGAGGGGAAACTTCTTCTCGAGCGAATGCTGGCCCAGGCGCGACAGTTTTTCGCCGACGACCGACCCCATCGACCCGCCCATGAACGCAAAATCCATCGCGCCGACGTTGAGTGGCATGCCCGCGATCCGACCGGTCGCCGTGATCACGGCATCCTGGTCGCCGGCATTCGCGATCGACTTCTTGAGCCGCCCGGGGTAGTCGGGAAAGCTCAGCGGATCGGTGGAGCGGAGATCGGTCTCCGTCTCGTCGATCGTTTCCTCATCGAGCAGGATCGAGAGGTAGTCGCTGGCGCGGATGCGACGGTGATAGTCGCAATTCGGGCAGACGTTCAGGTTCCGCTCGAAGTTCTCACGAATGTCGGTGTGTGCACACGCCTCGCACTTCACCCACGCGTCGCGGGGAATCTCCAGCTTTTCGCGCCGGGGCTGCCGGGGCTTCTTTTCCTTGCGGAACCATGCCATCCGGTAATCTCGCAGGTCCGGGAAGGTCGGGCAATGCTTGCGGTTGCCACGACTCCGGCCGCGCGCGCGACCTGCAGCCGACTCGCGTTTCTTCCCGGCTAGATCGCTGCCAGGTCGCCGCGACCGCGCCCTTCGCGCGAGATGCGCATCAGCACGCCGACCGACAGCCACGATGCCAGCATGAAACTGCCGCCGTAACTGAAGAATGGCAGAGGGATGCCCGTGATCGGCATGAGGTTGAGCGTCATGCCGACGTTCTCGATCACGTGCACGAGCCAGCTCGCCAGCAAGCCGAATGCGATGAGGCTGGCAAACGGGTCGTTGGCCCGACTCGAGATACGGATCGCGCGCATGAAGAGCGCCAGAAACAGCGTCAGTGCGAGCGTCACACCTATGAAGCCAAGCTCCTCACCGACCACGGCGAAGATGAAATCGGTCTCCTGTTCAGGCACGAAATTGAGCCGTTTCTGGGTGCCAAGCGTGAATCCCTTGCCGAACCAGCCGCCAGAGCCGATCGCCACCTGCGACTGAATGACGTGATAGCCCGACGCCTTGGCGTCGATGCTCGGGTCGAGAAATACCAGCAGGCGTTTCTGTTGGTAGGGAGCCAGTTTCTCCCAGAGAATCGGTGCCACGACGCCGGTGACGACGTTGATGCAGACCAGTGCGATCCCTTCCAGCAGGTATGGTCGATACAGCCAGACGAGACCGAGCAACAACAGGAACCAGGCTCCCCACAGGCGTGTGCTGAAGGCCAGCACCAGGCTGATGGCCGGACTTGCGATCAGCAGCAGCAGGCGCCAGTTGACGCCCGACCAGAACAGCATCGCGAAGAAGATGCCGATGAACACGATGCCGGTGCCGAGGTCTGGCTGGAGCATGATCAGCACCCACGGCACGCCGACCACCAGCGCCGGATGCCACAATTCGAGCAATGACTCCGGCGGTTCGCGACGATTCGCGAGCACGCGCGCGAGCATGAAGGTGACCGTGATCTTCGCCAGTTCCGCGGGCTGGCCGATGCGCACGCCACCGATCACCAGCCAGCTCTTCGAGCTTGCGGCCGTGCCGGCGCCGCTGCCGATCGCGAGCGTCAGGAGCAGCATCAGGATCGTGATCACATACGCGTACGGCGTGAACCAGTCCAGGAATCGCACCGACGCCGTGCTGGCCGCGAACGCGGCGCAGACTGCAATCACGAACCACACGGATTGCGTCTTCCACAGCCCCGCCACGAACGTCATCGTGTCGGTCTGTCCCGCCGAATACACCATCGAGATTCCGAACACGCTCAACGCGAGCGCGATCAGCACCAGCGGGACATCCGGAATGCGCTTCGTCATTCGGTGGTGACGAGCGGCTTGGTGACCGCCTTGAGGTAGTGCTCCATCACCTTCGTGGCGATGCGCGCGGCGACGTAGCCGTGCTCCCCGAACTCGACGAACACGCCGACGACGATCTTCGGCTGTTCGGCCGGCGCGAATCCCATGAACCAGGCGTGGTCCGGATTCGGCGGATTCTGCGCCGTTCCCGTCTTGCCGGCCACCGTGATGCCCTCGATGCGTGCGCTGTTCGCGGTGCCTCGGGAACTCACGACGCCTGCCATGGCGAGGCGCAGGCCCAGCATCTGCGGCTCGGTCAGGTTCATGATCTGCACACGCTCCGGATTGCGCGTCACGATCTCCGGCTTCGCGGCCTTGCCGTCGGTAGCGAGTGCCGTGTAGAAGCGGGCCATGTTGATCAGCGTCTGCGCGTTCTCACCCTGCCCGATGGACAGGTTGAGTGCCACCGAACCAGGCACCCAGCCACGCGTGCCATATCGCTCGTTGAAGTAGTTCTGCGCATCGGGCGGAAACTGCGGCTGCGTTTCGTTCGGCAGGTCGACGCCGGACCGTTCACGCATCTTGAGCTTCAGGCCACCAGCCACCATGCGCGACAGGCCGAGCTTGAGACCGACCTGATAGAAGAACACATCGCAGCTCTGCTCGATCGCCTGACGCAGGCTGATGTCGCCGTGTCCCTTGTGATTCCAGCAACGGAAGTAGCGGCCGTAGCGATAGCCACCGGTGCACGGTTGCGGCATGTGATCGTCAAGCTGCACGAGCCCGGCTTCCATCGCCATCGCCGACGTCGCGAGTTTCCACGTCGACGCGGGAGGATAGCGTCCCTGAATCACCTTGTTGTACAACGGACGACGGGGATCCGTATTCAGTTCCTTCCAGTAGTCGGCAGGAATGCCGCCCACGAAACGATTCGGATCGAAGGTCGGCGCACTGTGGAGCGCGAGCACGGCTCCACTCGTCGGCTCGATCGCCACCACACCCGCGCGCAAGGAATCCCCGAGCAGCGACATCACGAAGAGCTGCAGATCCATGTCGATGTTCGTCGTCAGCCTCGACGCGGCCTGCGGCTCCTCTTCCGCGCGCGCACCGGCATCGCGAACGACGCGGCCGCGTGCATCGACCTCCACGTATCGGACGCCTTCCTTCCCACGCAACTGCGCCTCGTAGCTGCGCTCCAGTCCACCCTTGCCGATCTGCTGGCCGGGTTTGTAGTCGGAATAGTTCGTGTCGGCGAGCTCGCGCTCCGTGATTTCACCGGTGTAGCCGACGAACGATGCGACCGCAGGACCATCCGGGTAGTAACGCTTCGGCGTGCTCTGAATGATGAGGCTCGGATTCTCCACCCGACGCTCCTCGAGCACGGCCACCACGTCGAACGGTGCATCCGGCAGGATGACCGCCGGCCGCGTCGGATTCTTCCGCCAGCGACGCACCGCCGCCTCGACCTGGTCATCCGTGATCGGGATGATGTTCGACAGGCGACGCATTGCTGTCCGCAGCGAATCCGCGCTCGGGCTCAGCAGCGACACCGCATATCCCGGCAGGTTCTCCGCGATGATGCGCCCATTGCGATCGAGGATGATCCCGCGTGGCGCCGCCAGCGGCACTTCGCGGAACCGATTCTGCTCCGCCTGCGCCAGGTATTCCTTGTTGCGCATCACCTGCGCACGGAAGAACGCGGACGTCAGCGCAATGAAGCCGACGCCGAGCAACACGCGCGCGACGGTCGCTCGGCGCGAGACCTCATTCGGATGGTAGCTCACGCCTTTGCCGGCTTGAGCAGCGGCCGAAGCACGGCGAACAGCACCGCGCCGACGATCGCCGTGGTGGCAGCCGAAAGCGGCGCCCACACCAGCGCCGACACGGCGAACCCGGTCTCGAATGCGCCACCCGACAGCAACAACCGCATCAGAATCACACCCCACGCACTGGCAAAGATCACGATGCCATCGAGGACGGCATTCTCCGCGAAGAACGCGGCTTTCAGCCAACTCGTGATGTACCCCACCAGCGTCAACGCGAGCATCGCACTGCCGAAACCAGCCGGTGCGGCCGCATCCGACGCGGCGCCCATCGACAATCCGAGCAGCGCCCCGACGCCAGGTCGCACACGAATGGAGAGCAACAGCAGCGCCAACACCAGAAAGTCGATCTCGATCCGGTCACCGAGCAACGGTCGCAGAACGAAATGCGCAACCACGAGCACGGACACAGCAACAGTCAATCGAATCCAGTCGTACAGGCCGCTCACGCATCCCCTCCCGCAGGCGGCAACCGGAACGGATTTTCCGGTGGCCGCGCGGTGTCGCGACGGATGCGAGCGCGCGCGGAATCAGCGGCGTTCTTCGGACGGGTGGGGCTCGTCACGCGCGGACGCGATGCATTGCGCGCGCTGCTGCTGTCACTGCGCGCTGCCGCTCCAGCCGTCGGAACGGG
>JACMLX010000288.1 GCA_014379355.1 Gemmatimonadaceae bacterium | reverse complement strand
CGCGTTGCAAACAGGCGCCGCGGAAATTGTTAAAGATGCATATGGCAATCTTAAAGAGTATCTGAACCGGCACTATCAGGTCGGTGGGGCCGTTGCGCGCACCCGTCGTCATGCCGGAGTCGCCACTCACCGGCGGCGCGCCGTGGAGCATCGATGCCGCGGCAACGATCGATGTGCCGCTCGCGATCGGTGCCGAAGCAGTCTGTCGTCCGGCACGCGCCATCGTCGCCGAGGCGCGCCATCCGTTTCCGCTGGCGCTGGATTCGCTGCGATTGCCGCTGATCGATCCCGACACACTGCGCGATTCACTGGTCGGTGCCTTTCGACTGACCGGCGGTCGCGTCACACATCCGTTGCGATTCACGGGAATGGTCGTGGTCGATACAGAACTCGTGGTCGAGGCCGACCTTCGAGTGACAGGAATGCTCGTCGTTCGGGGATCGGTGCAGCCCGCTGGCGGTCGACTCGATGTGACTGGTGCCGTGGTGAGTGGCGACACGAATGGCAGGACTTCCGGACTCGGTGCGGGTGACCGGGTGCGGTACGACGCGTGTGCGATTCGTCGCGCGGTGGCTCGAGTGACAAGTCTCGGTCCCACACGGACTTGGACAACCCTGACGGTCTTCTGATCGCCGGGCGGAACCAGACGCCACCGTTACCTATTCGCGCGCCATTCGTTCCCTGTGTGCAATTCGACCCACCTGTCGAAGGCCTCGCGGAACGCTCGTTCGCACCGTGATGCCATGCTCACCGTCCCACCCCGGTGACCCTGTTCGGGTCTCGTCACACTGGCCCCACATCCGATGGCGTTCTTCAAGCGACGTAAGGTCACGATCGGGCTCGATATCGGCTCCGGCCTCGTCAAGGTCGCCGTGATTGATCACGGCAAGGGCCTGCCCGAGCTCCAGCGAGTCGTCGTCGAACCAGTCCCCGCCGACGCGATCGTCGAGGGCGAAGTGATGGATCACGCGCTCGTGATCCTCGCGGTGCAGAACGCCCTCGCGGCCGCATCGGCAGAGACGAAGGGCGCACACATCGTCGCCGCCGTCGGCGGTGGCAACGTCATCGTGCGCAAGGTCGTCATCGACCGCAACAAGATGAGCGAGCTGCGCGAGGCCATGCAGTGGGAGGCCGAGCAGATCGTTCCCTTCGACACGAGCTCCATTTCACTCGACTATCAGGTGCTCGATCCCGACGGGGAATCGGCCGAGATGTCGGTGCTGCTGGCCGTCGCCAAGCGCGACCTCATCGATGCACGTGTGCAGCTGTTGCGTGACGCCGGTGTCGAACCGAAGGTGGTCGACGTCGAGGCGTTCGCGCTGCACAACGCGTTCGAATTCAATCATCCCGATGCCATGCGTGGCACGGTGGCGCTGGTGAACATCGGCAACGATGTCTGCAACGTCAGCGTGCTCGATGATGGCATCCCGATCCTGACCCGCGACAACACGGTCGGCGTCCGCCGCCTGCGCGAGGACCTGCAGCGTGACGCGCGCATGACTGCCGACGACGCGGACTCCGCGCTCGTCGCCGCCACCACCACGCCGGCGCTCGACAACGTCGTGCATCGTCGTGGTGAGGAACTGGCGAAGGAAATCGAGCGCACGGGCACCGTGGCTCAGTCGCTGTCCCGAACGGTGCGCCCGATCCGCGAGGTCTACATCGCCGGCGGTGGCGCACGCGTGACCGGCCTGGCCGAGCGTCTCGCAGGCCTGCTCCGCATCCCGGTGCGACCGGTGAATCCGCTGCTCAACCTCGCC
Source organism: Gemmatimonadaceae bacterium (assembly GCA_014379355.1). Lineage (GTDB taxonomy): Bacteria > Gemmatimonadota > Gemmatimonadetes > Gemmatimonadales > Gemmatimonadaceae > JACMLX01. The sequence goes on along the minus strand of JACMLX010000288.1, from coordinate 2,115 downwards.
GTGGCTGACGGTGCGCTGGCCGACGTGAACGCCGATGAAGTGGCGTCACTGCTCGTGCTGCCCGTCGGACTCGCACTGCGCCAAGTGGCCTGAGGAACCGACCATGATTGAGATCAACCTCCTCAGCCCGGGCGAAGGCTCCGGCAAGAAGAAGTCCGGCGGTCTGGCGTTCCTCGCCCGATTCCAGAAGAAGGATTCGCAGCACAGCGCGATGGACGACAGCGCACCGGCACCCGCACGTCCGATGATCACGGCCGCCGCCGGCATCGCCGTCGCGCTGGCCGTCCTCGGCGTTGGTGGCGGCTTCTGGTATCAGGATCGCCAGCTCGCCACACTCGACGAACGCCTCCAGCAGGAGCTCGCCGATTCGGCGCGTTTCTCAGCCGTCATCGGTGAGCGCAAGACAGTCATCGCGCGTCGCGACTCGCTGATCGCACAACTCGGCATCATCCAGCAGATCGATGACAGCCGCTACGTCTGGCCGCACATCCTCGATGAAGTCAGCCGCGCGCTGCCGCCGTACACCTGGATTACGACGATCACGCAGATGAGTGCGAAGGCCGTGCTGCCGCAGCGTGATACGACGCACAAGGCGCCCGGCGATTCGACCCCGAAAGCCAAGCCGCCGGCGGAACCGCAGGTCACGTTCCAGATCGTCGGCAACACGGTGGACATCCAGGCACTGACGCGATTCATGCGCGTCCTCGAGAGCTCGCCGTTCGTGCAGAACGTCACGATCAACAAGTCGAACGTGATGCTGATCGACAATCGCGAAGTCACCGAGTTCACACTCGACGTGCAGTATTCGAAGCCGGACCCGGCGGCCGTCACGACGGTCCCGATCACCTTGTCGGTACGCTGACATGCTCAACTCATTCACGAAGCGCGAACAGTCCCTGCTGGCCGTCATTCTCTTCGCTGTCGGCCTGAGCGTCCTGTTCTACATGTATGTGTTCACGCCGAAGGCCGAGACGATCGTCGAGCAGGGCGCCCATGTGGACGCGCTGACGGGAGCGAACCAGAAGGCGGCCAACGAACTGAAGGCGGGCAACCTGCGCCAGCTGAAGGAAGACGCCGCGCGGTACGCGGAGAATCTCGCCGTCATGCGACAGCTGGTGCCGACGGTCAACGAAGTGCCCGGCCTGCTCGAGCAGGTGTCGAACTCCGCCCGCCGCGTCGGTCTCGACATCGCCAGCGTCACGCCGCAGCCGGTCGCGAGCGGCGGTGAAGGCTACGATGCGCATCGCTATCGCCTGATCGTCAAGGGCGGCTACAACAACATGACCGAATTCCTCACGAACGTCGGCAGCCTGCCGCGCATCGTGACGCCGATGGTGCTGAAGATGAAGATGGCCGAGGGACCGCAGGCGCCGCAGTACGGCGCCGGCACGCGTCGCCGGATGCCGGCGTCCGAAGCGGCCATTTCCACCGAGTTCGATATCGAGACGTATGTCGCACGCGGCGGTGAGCCGACGTCGTCGTCACGTCGTGGAGGAACCACCCCGTGACCCACTCGCCCACCCGCGTCCTCATTGCCGCCGTGCTGCTCGCCGTCGCGGTACCGGTCGTCGCACAGCAGACCTACGCGCGCGCCGAACCCGCTCCGGCGTCCGGCCGCACCGGCGTGGTGTCGCAGGCGAAGAAGGATTCGCTCGCCCGCAAGGAACAGCTGTCGTATCGCCGTGAAATCTTCTCGTACGCATCCGGCGGCCGTCGCGATCCGTTCGTGTCGCTCGCCACCACCGGTGTGCTGCGTCCGACGATCGCCGACCTGTCGCTGGTCGGCATTGCCTACGCGACGCAGAACAACGCGGCTGGATCGCAGTCGATCGCGATCTTCCGTGACAAGACCACGAAGGAGCAGTACCGCGTACGCGTCGGGCAGCCGCTCGGTCGCATGCGCGTGGCCAGTATCGAACCCCGTCGCGTCGTCTTCTCGATCGACGAATTCGGCATCAGCCGGCAGGAGAGCATTGCAATGGGTGATTCGACCAGGACCATCACGCCGACGAGGGCACCATGATGAACCGGATGCACGTTTCTTCGCTGCGCAGCTGGTATCGCGTGGCTGCAGCCGGGGTCGCGGTGTTCGCCGCGATGTCGGCATTCCCGATG
>JACMLX010000287.1 GCA_014379355.1 Gemmatimonadaceae bacterium | reverse complement strand
CTGGGCTGAACGCCAGGAACACGTCGTCGCCGACGGTGAATCCGGCCGCCTCGAGCGCCGGCAGCAGCACTTCACGCGTCGTGCCAGGATACGTCGTGCTCTCGAGCACGATGAGTAGTCCGGGATGCGCCTGCGCCACGACGGCCTGGGTGGCAGCGTGCACGTACGTCATGTCGGGATCACGGGTCTTGCCGAGCGGCGTCGGCACGGCGATCGAAATCGCGTCAGCGTCGCGCATCCGCGTCGCATCCGTGGTCGCGATGAACCGTCCACTGGCGACATGTCCGGCCACCTGCGCCGCGGCGATGTCCTGGATGTGCGACTGCCCGCCATTCAGCAATGCCACCACGCGCTCACTCACGTCGAAGCCGATGACGGTGAAACCTGCGTCGGCGAATTCCATGGCGAGCGGGAGGCCGACGTATCCGAGACCGACCACGGCCACGACGGCCTTCTGTGTCTCGATCCGGGTCAGCAGCTGAGTCTTGTGCATCACGAAGTCGGGTGCTGTGGGGAGGCGATCGATGTGACGTTCATCGACCGTAGAACGAGCGCACGGCGTCGACGACCGCATCACGCTGTGCGATGGTCAGCTCCGGGAAGACCGGCAACGACAGCACCTCGTGTGCCGCGCGCTCGGACTCGGGGAACTGGCCTTCCTTGTACCCGAGATAGGCGAAACACGGCTGCAGGTGCAGCGGCAGCGGATAGTAGATCGAACATCCGATGTCGTGCTTCTTGAGATGCGCCTGCAGCGCGTCACGCTTCTGCGCCCGCACCGTGTACTGGTTGTAGATCGACGTATTGGCCGGGTCGATGTACGGCGTCACGACGTCCGCCACATCGGACAGGGCCTGGTCGTAGAACGCCGCATTGGCGCGACGGGCCGCGCTCCACTGTTCCAGATGCGGCAGCTTGGCCAGCAACACTGCAGCCTGCAGCGCATCGAGGCGGCTGTTGTAGCCGACGATCTCGTGATAGTACGTCTTCATCGACCCGTGCGTGCGCAGCTTCATCATCGTGGTGAACAGCGCTTCGTCCTGCGTCACGATCATCCCGCCGTCGCCATACCCGCCGAGATTCTTCGACGGGAAGAAGCTGTACGTGCCGATCGTCGCTTCCTGGCCGGCCATGGTCTCGAAACCGTCGACACCTCGACGCGCACCGATCGACTGTGCCGCGTCCTCGATGATCGGCAGCGCGCCGAGCGCGCCGCGGAACTGCTCGATCGGCGCCATCTGGCCGAAGAGGTCGACCGGGATCACCGCCTTCGTCCTGGACGTGACGGCGGCGGCAGCGGCCGCCGGGTCGAGATTGAAGGTGAGCGGGTCGATGTCGGCGAACACCGGCGTGGCCCCGACATTGTGGATTGTGCCCGCCGTCGCGAAGAACGTGAACGGTGTCGTCACCACTTCGTCGTCGCGGCCGATGCCGAGCGCGCGCATCGCGATGAGCAGCGCGTCGGTGCCGTTGGCGCAGCCGATCGCATACCGCGTCTTCGACAGGCCGGCGACCTCGCACTCGAGGCGCCCGACCATCGGGCCGAGGATGAAGGACTGCTCCTCGACCACCTGTGTCAGCAGTGTCATCACCTCGTCCCTGATGGTCACATGTTGCGCCTTCAGGTCGAGCAACGGTACGGATATCGAAGTCATCGCGATCGATGGAGGAGGATGGCGGAACGGATCAGGCGCCGTGCGCCGCACGGCCGGCAGTCAGCATCGCATGCCAGTCCTGCAGCGGTCGCACGCCGGGCTGCGACGCGGCCAGCGCCTCGATGGCATCACACGCGGCACTCGCCGCCGACAACGTGGTGGTGTACGCGATGCGGTTCGCGATCGCCGCCTGGCGGATCGTGTAGTCGTCGCGCTGCGCGTGTTTTCCCATCGGTGTGTTGATCAGGAGCACGATCTCGCGGTTCACGATCAGGTCGAGTGCGTGTGGCCGCCCTTCGTGCACCTTGAACACCTTGTCGGCGGGGACGCCCTGCGCGATCAGGAAGGCAGCCGTGCCACTGGTCGCGATGATGCGGAAGCCCATAGCGTGGAAGCGCTTGACGATCGGCGCCACCGTGGCCTTGTCGTGGTCGTTCACCGTGACGAAGATCGCCCCGCTGCGCGGCAGCGCATTCTCCGCCGCCAGCTGCGCCTTCGCGAATGCGATCCCGAACGATTCCGCGATGCCCATCACTTCGCCCGTCGAGCGCATCTCGGGACCGAGGATCGGGTCGAACTCGCGGAACTTCTTGAACGGGAACACCGCCTCCTTCACGCTCATGAAGGGCGGCACGATCTCCTCGGTGAAACCGATCTCCGCCAGCGTCTCGCCACACATCACGCGCGCGGCGACCGATGCCAGCGGCACACCGATGGCCTTCGACACGAACGGGATCGTGCGGCTGGCGCGAGGGTTCACCTCGAGCACATACACCTCACCATCGCGAATGGCGTACTGCACGTTGATCAGTCCCACCACGCCGAGCGCCTTCGCGAGCGCGACGGTGTGCTTCCGCATCACGTCCTGGTATTCGGCCGGGATCCGCACCGGCGGCAGCACGCAGGCGGAGTCGCCGGAGTGAATGCCCGCATCCTCGATGTGCTGCATCACGCCGCCGATGACCACCATCCGGCCGTCGGAGATCGCATCCACGTCCGCCTCGAACGCGTCCTCGAGGAAGCGATCGATCAGGACCGGCCGTTCCTCCGACACGCGCGCCGCGGTGTCGAAATAGTCGCGCAACGAGGCGTCGTCGTACACCACCTGCATCGCACGGCCACCCAGCACGTAACTCGGCCGCACCAGCACGGGATAGCCGATGCCCTGCGCGATGCCGACCGCTTCATCGACGCTCGTGGCCGTGCCGTTCGCCGGCTGCTGGATGCCGAGCGAGCGCGCGATCGCATCGAAGCGCCGACGATCTTCCGCGATGTCGATCGCATCCGGTGACGTACCGAGAATCGTGACGCCGGCCGCCTCGAGTCCGCGCGTCAACTTGAGCGGTGTCTGGCCACCCAGCTGCACGATCACACCCATCGGCTGCTCTCGCTCGACGATCTCCAGCACGTCCTCGAGCGTCAGCGGCTCGAAATACAGCTTGTCGGAAACGTCGAAGTCGGTCGATACGGTCTCCGGGTTCGAGTTGATCATGATCGTCTCGAATCCGCGCTCGCGCAGGGCCATCGCCGCGCGCACGCAGCAGTAGTCGAACTCGACACCCTGGCCGATGCGGTTCGGACCGGAGCCGAGAATCACCACCGACTTGCGTCCGCTGCGCGGCGCCTCGCTCTCCTCGTCGTAACTCGAATACAGGTATGGCGTCTCGCTCGGGAACTCGCCGGCGCAGGTGTCGACCATCTTGTACGACGGGCGCAGGCCGAGCGCATGACGACGCGCACGCACCGCCGGCTCCGTCTCACCGCGCAGGGCGCCGAGCTGACGGTCGGAAAAGCCCATCCGCTTCATGCGTCGCAGCAGGTACGGCGTGACGTCGGCCAGCGATGCGTATTCGAGTTCCGCATCGAGCAACTCGCGCATCTGCGACAGGAACCACGGGTCGATGGCGGTGATCTCGAACAACTCGGCATCGCTCATGCCGGCCTGCATCGCGCGCTTCACCTGGAAGATGCGCTCGGGCGTCGGCTGGCGGAGCATGCCGCGCAACGTCTCCATCGAATTGTCCGCGAGCCGATCGTCGATCAGCCGCGGACCGACTTCCCAGCCGGCGCGACCGATTTCGAGGGCGCGCAATCCCTTCTGCAGCGCTTCCTTGAATGTGCGGCCGATGGCCATGCTTTCGCCGACGCTCTTCATCTGCGTCGTGAGGCGTGGATCGGCGGCCGGGAATTTCTCGAAGGCGAAGCGGGGGCACTTCACGACCACGTAGTCCAGCACCGGCTCG
>JACMLX010000035.1 GCA_014379355.1 Gemmatimonadaceae bacterium | reverse complement strand
CGCATCCGGTGGCGGCTGGCTGGTGGCAAACGTCCGGGTCCGTGCGTCGCCGATCACCATCGGCGCGCAGATCGACACTCCCCAGAGGCGCCCTCCGTCGCGCTCGCACAGCGCCTGGGCTTCCTTGAAGTACTCCTGTGCGCGCTGTTGATCGACCTGTGCCACCGCCGGCGGCGCGACACCCGACAGCAGGTACAGGAAAACTGTCACCCGCGTCATCGGTGTTCGCATTCCCACGCCTCCTGGCCGGCCTCAAGATCTTCTTGCCGGCGAGCCCATGCCTTTGTAATGCGGGCAGTGCGGTGCTCTACCTTATGCCTGAGGGAAACTTGACCCGGTCGCCGTTGTCTGCTGCAACAGCAGTCAGAGCGATGCCGCTCAGCCCGTGCTACGCCGCCGTTCAGCCACCGCAACATGGTGGACATTGTGCAGGAGCGTGAAGTACGCCATTTCCCGCACCGTGAGCTTACCGAGCAGAGGATGAGGCAGCCGATACCGGTCGAGCGCGCGGTCGGACCACCGGTCGAGCGCGCGCGCGAATGTCTCGATCGCTGTGGCATGGCGCGCCATGATCCGCGTACGCCCGCCGGAGGTGTGCTCGGCGGCCTCGAGCACAGCCGGGGCAAAGCGTCCGGCTCGACCGCCGCCGGCGAGAGACGCTTTGTAGTCCGCCTCGAGTACGTCGAAACTGCGGGATGGCCGCCGCGACCACCCGAAGAGGAGGAGAAGCGCGAGTCGCGGCAGCACGAGCCCCTGGTTCACAGCGCGTATCGCCTTGGTCAGGTGACGCAGCTGGTCCGCAGGAGCCCAGACGTCAGGGCCCGGACGACGGAAAAATGCCTCCAAGGGATACGCGCTCCAATATCGCACGCTTTCCGCATGGATCCGCCTCGCCTCGGCAGCGAGCGCACCGGGCGCCGTCGGCACTGTCTCGAGCGTTGGCACAGCCGGAAATGCGTCCGGCGCGCGTGGGTTGTGCATGGGGAGAATGTGTATTCAGCAGCGTCGCGGCCAATTCCGTGGCATGTGCGTGCCTGCCTAGCGCCAAAGTTCAGCTGCAGGGCTTCTAATACTTGCGAGCGCAGCGAGCCTCCAAGTAGCCCTGTCAGCTGCAACGAACGTTAGGCAGCACAGGACCAATCTTCACTCGTGATCCCGAACAGTTCCTCAGCCGCATGCTCGGCGTAGGGAAGCTCAGAATACCAATGGTCGCCCGACTCGTGCGCCGTCGGTCCCTGCCACTCCAGAATGTACCCACCCTCCACCTCAGCAATCACAACCTGAACGCGTACGCGCCGCTCAGGTGTGCGCGGCGGAGCTGCCGCATGGGGCGGGATCCAGCCGGACGCGACCTCACCGCCAAAGGTGTGCTCGACGTGTGTCTCTCGGATAACGCGATACATGTCTGTCTGCCTTGTATCTAGATCCTGGTTGTTCCTTCGATCTGATTCTGCATCATCGATGTGGGGTGCGGCAGCTCGACGTCCTCTCGGTGGAGAACACCGTGCGTTAGCCGGAGCGGCGCGGCGCCCCTGCTCCCGAGGTTCAATCCGGCACACTGGCGGCGTCAGCTTCACACGTTCGCCTATGGGGCGAGCCTCGCCGCCCTCTTCAGCGCGGGTCGCGTACCCTGATACCGTGAGGGTCCGCGCGCTCGATCCCGGCGGCGTCGCGGTTGCTGATCGGGACGACGGTTTTCAGAAAGCCGCCCGCCCCACCCTGTTGCACCTGCACGACGCCGATTCCCGGCGTGGTCCCGGTTGACACGTGCGGGTCGCCGCTGAGCGGCAACGGACCGCGTAGTGAAACGAAGATGCGGTTCCCGGACACGATGACATCAGCCAGGTCGGGGGTGGGATCGCTGCTCGGCCCTCCAAGCAGGCTTACTGTGCTGACGTGCTCGCCAGAAGCGCCGTCGAAGACCTCCGCGACATTAGCACCGCGGTCGAAAATCCACACGCTGCCGCCGACGAGCGTCGTGCCGTGGCTGTCGCGAGGCTCGACGTCGTCCGAGAATACAAGAAGGCGCGCCGGTGTGTTCGGCGGATTGGAGGCCGAATAACCAGTGAGTGGGAAACGATAGACGTCGAATTCGTGCAGGTTGTTAGCAGTCCCGCCGCCCGAGTTGAGCCACATGTAGCCATTGGTCTCGGTGCCACCGCACCCGTTGGGATGTACCGTGGCACGATCGTACTCGCCAATGATCGCCATTGGCGTCTGATCCGGATCGACGACGAGGAGCCCACCCCCTCGCAGCGTGATCCATGCGACGTTGCCGCTACCGACGCGCGGGCAGATCGGGGCGGTGTCCGGACGCAGCGTGGGGTCCTGGCATGGGAGGCCGTTGGGCGTGGTGCAGTTCGCGAGGTCGATCGTCGCGGCGGTCGCATGTATGTAGCTGTTCGCGTTGTAGTCCGTATCGATCCGCTCCAGGAGCTTTCCGTTCTGATTCGCGACGAGAATGTACCGGTCGTCGGGCGTGAGGAAAGCCGCGTGCGCCTGCCTTGCCCCTCCTG
>JACMLX010000286.1 GCA_014379355.1 Gemmatimonadaceae bacterium | reverse complement strand
TGACTAATTCGCTGGCGACTAGAGCGTCGGGGCCACACTCGTTCCCATTCCGAACACGATCGTTAAGCCCGACAGCGCCGATGGTACTCCGGCCGCGAGGTCGCGGGAGAGTAGGCCGTCGCCGGCACCTTGTACAAGGCCCCTGATCACTCCGCGTGATCAGGGGCTTTGTCGTCGCTGCCGGCGCCGATGCGCCCCTCCAGCGAATTCGGCACCCCGCGTTCAGCGCACCATCGCGCCGTGCACGCATCCATTTCGCATAACTTCCGTCGCCGCCCGTACCTCCTGCCGCACATCCCTTCGCTTCCGCTTCAGCATGTGCCTGTCATGACGCTCCCGGACCTCACCACCGTCACGCGCGCCGGACACGTCGCGCTCGTCGGCCGACCCAACGCCGGGAAGTCCACCCTCCTCAACCGGCTGCTCGGCCTGAAGCTCGCCATCACCAGCCCGAAACCGCAGTCGACACGCGTCTCTGCCGTCGGCATCGTCTCGAGCGACGACTACCAGATGGTCCTGCTCGATACTCCCGGCCTGCTCGATCCGAGTTACACCCTGCAACGCAGCATGCTCGCCAGCGCCATTGCATCGCTGCGTGACGCGGACGTCGCCGTATATGTACACGACGCGACCAATGGACCGCCGCCGCCACTCGACTCGCTGCTGCCACCAGGAACGCCGTTGCCGCGCGTGCAGCTGACGTGGGCGAACAAGGCTGACCTGCTGAACGAGGGCAATCGCTCCGCCCTCGAGGCCACGCCGAACGTGATCGTCGGCAGCGCGGAAACGGGTGATGGTATCGACCGCCTGCTGGAGCGCGTCGCGGGCCATCTGCCGCTCTCGCCCTTTCTCTATCCCGCGGATGAACTCAGCACCCAGCCGGTGCGCTTCTTCGCGGCCGAGGCCATCCGCGAGAGTGCACTCGCAATCCTGCACGAGGAGGTGCCATACGGCATCTTCGTCGACATCGAGGAGTTTCGCGAGAACAAGTCACCGATCTATATCCGGGCAGTCGTGTACGTCGAGCGGGACAGCCAGAAGGGAATCGTGCTCGGCGCCAAGGGCCGCACCATCCGCGAGATCGGTACGGCCGCGCGCACGTTGATCGAACGCCTCGTGGAAGGGTCGGTGTATCTCGATCTCTGGGTGAAGGTGATGCCCGACTGGCGAAAGGACGCCGTTGCGCTTCGGCGATTCGGGTTCCACGTGCCGCCTGAGTGAGCGTTCCCATGCCGATTGCCGAGGAACTGCTGGAGATCCTGCGCTGCCCGCGGTGTAAAGGGGCGGTTCGCGTCATGGGCGGTGAGAATCCTGTGCTCGAATGCCCACAGTGCCGGCTGCGATACGCGATCCGGGACGGCATTCCGATCATGCTGATCGATGAGGCCCAAACCTTCTGAGCGAGCTCGACTGCTTGCTTTCCACTCGCTCAGTCGTCTCATCAGGATGATGTTTTCCCCATCGGCCGTACCGGTTGCGACCGGCCCGCAGTGTGCCGTCACGACAGGCGTGATTTCGGCGGAAATTGCCGACGCGTTGACGCAATGGGCTGCCGACGAAAGCGTTGCACTTGCCCACCTCGAGGTGTCGGCGTTTCATCGCGCCGCACTTCTGCAGAGTCAACCCACCGTGATCGTGGCTGGCACGGCAGGAACGGACGCTGCATTCCGCGAGACGCTGCGCTCTATCAAGGCGGATGCACGATTGCAGACGGTGCCGACGATCGTCGTCTGCCCTGCCGACGATCTGGCCGCGTGGATGGCGCTTGGGGCGGATGAGTGCCTGACCGAAACGATGACCGCAGGCGAGATCCAGGCTCGGCTGAGTGCAGCCGTGCGACGCTCGCGGCGCGACATTCAGGTCAACCCGTCCACGCGTCTCGTCGGTTCGGATGCGATCACACAGGCGATCGCAGAGCGACTGGAACAGCATGTGCCGTTTGCGGCGTGTTACGCGGACCTGGATCATTTCAAGGAATTCAACGACCGCTACGGGTACGCGAAGGGTGACGACATCATTCGTACCGTCGCCGCGCTGCTGGTCGAGGTCGTCGAGGAGACGGCTGGCGCCGACGGATTCGTGGGCCACATTGGGGGCGACGACTTCCTTTTTCTCGTGCCGCTGTCGTCGGTCGCCGCGACATGCGAAACACTCGTGCGGCGTGCCGACGAGATTCTTCCGAAGCGGTACTCTGCACCTGACCGGAAAGCTGGCTACTTTTTCGGGAAGGATCGTCGAGGTCGACTCGATCGTGTGCCACTCATGACGCTGTCGATCGGTGTCGTCACCAATGAGCGGCGTCGATTCACTCACGCGGCGCAGGTGAGTGAGCTCGCGACGGAAATGAAGACGTATGCGAAGACGTTGCCTGGTTCCGTCTGGGCGATGGATCGGCGATCGGACGGTGATTCGGCCAACCCACCCGAGGAGAAGCATCTGTGAACGTGACGTGTCAGGACTGTCGATCGGTGTTTCGCGTGGACCCTGCAAAGGTGCCACCGAACGGCGTCAGGGCGCGGTGCAGCGTCTGCGGTGCAATCCTGCGGATCACGGTCGGTGCCACGACGCCGTTGACGAATCCGACGATGACCCCGCGCACGACGACACCGGTTCGCACACCGGTCGTGGCGGCGGCGACCCCAGCCAGCTTTCCCGGATTGCGCCGCCCGACGCCGGACGACGTGTCGGAGTCCGGCACGCCGTACCCGTCCCGCCCGACGCCGTCAGTGA
>JACMLX010000285.1 GCA_014379355.1 Gemmatimonadaceae bacterium | reverse complement strand
TCAACTATACGCTCACCCGCGCCAAATTCGAGCAGCTCGTGGATGATCTCATCACGCGCACGATCGAGCCGATGCGGAAGGCGCTCAAGGACGCCGGCCTGGAGCCGAAGGACATCGACGAGGTGCTCCTCGTCGGCGGCAGCACGCGCATCCCGAAGATCCAGGACGAGGTCAAGAAGTTCTTCGGCAAGGAGCCGAACAAGGGCGTGAATCCGGACGAAGTGGTGGCGATCGGCGCTGCCGTGCAGGGTGCCGTCCTCACCGGCGAGCAGAAGGACGTGCTGTTGCTCGACGTCACGCCGCTGTCGCTCGGCATCGAAACACTCGGTGGCGTGATGACCACGCTGATCCCGCGCAACACCACGATTCCGACCAAGAAATCGGAGACGTTCAGCACCGCTGACGACAACCAGACGCAGGTGGAAATCCACGTGCTGCAGGGTGAGCGCGACCTGGCCGTGTATAACAAGACGATCGGCAAGTTCCAGCTGACGGGCATTCCGCCGGCAGCGCGTGGTCAGCCGCAGGTGGAAGTGGTGTTCGACATCGATGCCAACGGCATCCTGCACGTGACGGCGAAGGACAAGACGACCGGCAAGGAACAGAAGATCCGCATCGAAGCGTCGAGTGGGCTGTCCGATGGCGAAGTGGATCGCATGGTCAAGGACGCCGAAAAGAACGCCGAAGAGGACAAGAAGCGTCGCGAAGCCATCGACACGCGGAACCGTCTCGACAGCATGACGTATGACGTCGAGAAGAACGCGAAGGAATGGTCGGATCGTCTGGCGCCAGAGACGAAGACGAAGCTGGACGAAGCCGTGGAACGCGCCCGCAAAGCGCTGCGCGGCGAGGACCTGGCGGAGATCAAGGCGGCGTCGGACGATCTGAGTCGGATCTACAGCGAAGCGGGTGCGTCGTTGTACGCGCAGGCCGGAGCGGAGGCGAACAACACGCCGCCTGCACCGGAACCGTCCGCCGATGGGGCGCCGAAGGCCGAGGAAGTGGTCGAGGCGGACTACGAGATCGTGGACGACAAGAAGTAAGCGTCGCAGGATCGGGCGCGCGCCGCTGGCATCGGCATGGGTGTCAGCGGTGGCAAGTTCGGCAGGATTTCGCCCTCATTCCGGCTGCCGGAATGGGGGCGACGCCGTCCGGCGCATGATTGCACCTGATAAACCTTCGATTCGGCGCAGCGCGCGCGAGGTTACGATCAGGTGTCGCCGGAACGGCAAGGAAACTGTTGTGGTTCTGTTCGGGTACTGACGAATGACTCTTCCCGGATCCGTGAGCACGCTATGAGCATGATGACACGCGCAAAGGTCGTAGGCGCCGTTACGGCGGCGTTCGTTGGTGGATTGGGCATTGCGACGGCGTTCGAGATGCCGCAGTCGAGTTACGCACAGGCGACGCGCACCGTGCGCGCGGCCAGTGGCCCGCGCGATGACGGTGGCGCCCCGGGCTTCGCGGACGTCGCGGAACGCGTGACGCCGGCCGTGGTCTCGATTCAGGTCGAGAAGGACGCGCCGAAGCGCACGACGGCCCGACGTCCGACGAACGTGCCGCCCGGCATGGAAGAATTCTTCAACCAGTTCCAGGGTCGCCAGCCGCGGCAGCCGATGGAAGGCAGTGGCACCGGCTTCCTGATCTCGCCGACCGGTTACATCCTCACCAACAATCACGTGGTGGGCGATGCCGATCGCATCAAGGTGATCCTCACGGACCATCGCGAGTACTCGGCGAAACTGATCGGCAAGGATCCGACGACCGACGTCGCCGTGATCAAGATCGACGGCAGCGGCCTGCCGACTGTCGCATTCGGTGACGACAACACGGCGCGCATCGGCAGCTGGGTGCTCGCCATCGGCAATCCGCTCGGCCTCGACTTCACGGTCACCGCCGGCATCATCAGCGCCAAGGGTCGTGGCGGTCCGCAGCTTTCGCGTCCCCTCGAGAATCGCTACGCCATCACCGACTTCATCCAGACCGACGCCGCGATCAATCCCGGCAACTCGGGTGGACCGCTGGTGAATGCGCGCGGCGAAGTGATCGGCATCAACAGCATGATCGCGAGTGAGACGGGCTACTACAGCGGGTACGGCTTCGCGATTCCGATCTCGCTCGCGAAGAGTGTGTCGGATGACCTGATCGCGCATGGTCGCGTGCGTCGTGCGGTGCTTGGCATCCAGATCAAGGAAGTCACGGCGGAGGAAGCGAAGGCGGCGCAGCTGTCGTCGATCGCCGGTGTGACGCTCGGTGATTTCTCGAATGACGGCAACACGCCGAGTCCGGCCAAGGCGGCCGGTCTCGAGCCGGGTGATGTGATCATCGCCATCGATGGCGCACCGGTGGATCGCGTCGGCACGCTGCAGCGCGTGGTGCGCATGAAGAAGCCGGGCGACGTCGTGTCGGTGGACGTGATGCGGTTCGGCGACAAGAAGTCGTTCCGCGTGAAGCTGGCTGAAGCGCCTGCGGAATCGACCGTGGCCTCGGCAGACCGCGCCACGCCGCCGGACGGGGCCGACAAGGACGGTGTGAAGCCACTCGCCGTGTCGTCCGGAAAGCTTGGTGTGACCGTGGAACCCATCACTGACGCCTTCGCGCGCGAGGCGCGCGTGCCGGCGACGGTGAAGGGAGTGCGCGTCTCGGATGTCGACATTGCGAGTGGCGCACGCGGCAAGCTGTTCGACAGTGACATCATCACGGAAGTCGTCTATCCGCGGCCACGTCGTGCGGTGCGCACGACCGCCGAACTGCAGGCAGCGCTGAATGGCCTCAACGCCGGTGATGTCATCACGCTTGGTATCTTCAACGTGCAGACCCAGTCGGCACGCGTCGAAACGATCCGGATCGGCGGCAACTGATCGCACACTTCTGCACGACAAACGCGGCGTCCGGGTTGGTTCTCCGGGCGCCGCGTTTGCTGTTCAACACAGCATACGCGTTGCGTGCGCAAGCGATCGTTGAACTGCTGAATCGCAAAAGAGCTCAAAGACGCAAAACTACCGCCGCTCAAGTGACGTAAAGTTTTGCGACAGTGCAGTTTTGCGATTGCGCTGTTTCTATTGCATCGCGACCTGCGTGCCGATGTCTGGCGTGCGGCAATCATCGAACTGGGATTCGCGCGCACGCTTCGCGATCTCTAGATTTCTGTAGGGCCGACGTGGTGGAACTGGTAGACACGCCAGACTTAGGATCTGGTACCTCACGGTGTCCGGGTTCGAGTCCCGGCGTTGGCATTCCGAGCATCCGTCGCGGTTGCCGGTTAGGTGGCGAACGCATGCCTTGCCGAGTGACCCGCGCGCCCTTACGATCGACCGTGTCGGCGCGAGCTCGACCGTCCTGTGACGGTTGGCCTCCGTACTTCGTTGCTCTCCCCTACCCTCCGGGTGCGTCTCAATGGGACCGTTCTCCGTTTTCTTCGTTCTGATCCTGATCGTGCTCGCGGCGCTGATCGGCGATCACTACAGCCGCCTGCAGAAGATGGGTTGGGCGCCGTCGCCAGACGACTACAAGAAGGGTCGTTCGCTGATGGATCCTGTCGGGAGCGCCTTTGGCGAAATTGGCCGGGCCGACGCGCCGTACAAGCTGGCCGCGATGATCTTCGGACCGATCGGCAAGGTCACCGAGCTCGTCTATGCTCCCATCGGAATGGCGTTCAACGCAGTCGGCAAGGCGCTGGAGCTCGTTCTGAAGCCGATCGGCATGGTACTCAGCCTCGTCGCGGGCGCCCGCGGCTGAACCGAACTGAGCTTGATTGGGCCCGGGCCTGTCACGCCGGTCCCCAGATGGCGTAGGTTGCATCCAGGGCTGAGTGTCGGCGAAGGCACTCGGCCCTTTCGTGTCTTGCTCCGGAACTTCATGCTCCTGGATGCGTTCAGCTGGCAGCCCCGTCTGGTGGCCTGTGCCTTTCAGCGATACCCCTGACCCGCTGTCCCGCGATGAGTGACCGAAATGCGCAGGTGTGCCAGCGCATTGTGCGTGAGCACGCACGGACGTTCCACCTGGCGAGCGTCTTCCTCCCCGAGCACAAGCGGCGGGCGGCGTTTGCGCTGTATGCGTTCTGTCGCGTGGCGGATGACATCGTGGACCGCGCCGATCGCGCGCGCTGCGGTGGCACCGACGCCGCGCCGGATGTCGTTGCGGCCCTCGCCGCACACGAGCGCAAGCTGCAGGACGCGCTGGCCGGAACACCGTCTGATCCTGTCTTCTGCGAACTCGACCGCGTCATGCGCCAGTTCGGCGTGCCGGAAGGGGTTCTGCAAGAACTGCTGGACGGCGTCGCCATGGATCTTCGTCCAGTGCGTTACGACAGCTGGTCAGACCTGTCGGCGTACTGCGAAGGTGTGGCCAGTTCGGTCGGCGAGATGTGCACATACGTGTTTGGTGTCCAGGGAGACCCGGATGTGCGAACGGTCGCGCTGCGCTACGCGCGGACCCTCGGCATCGCGATGCAGCTGACAAATATCCTGCGCGATGTGGGCGAGGATGCCCGACGCGGTCGCTGTTACCTGCCGGTGAAGGATCTGGCGTCAGTCGGACTGACGGTCGATGACGTGCTGTCCGGCACGCTGGCGGCCACCGATCCGCGTTGGCAGCGCCTGATGGCGCAACAGATTGCTCACGCCCGCAGACTCTACGATGCTGCCATGCCGGGTATTCCCATGCTCGCGCCGGATGCCCAACGCTGCGCGTGGGCGTGTGCCATCGGCTACCGTGGCATTCTTGGCGCCATCGAACGCATCGGTGCCGACAGTCTCACGCAGCGCGCGAGATTGAGCAGCACGTCACGTATGCAGGTCTTGTGGTCAGTGTGGCGAATGCGTCCGGTCGTTCAACCGTCGCGGCCGTCACCGCTCGCCGCTGGACCACATCTGCACTGGGCCGCGTCGGACTCGCCACCGGCTGATGAGTTCGCGCGAATTGCGTGACCTCTGGTTTGCCTGATTGACGAGTTCTCCTTCGCGTGACATGCTGAATTCTCCACCCATTGCTTCGACATGAGGACCGTACGGTGATGGCTGCCACTGACATGCCGCAGGACGAGACCTCGCCGCTGATGCGTGCGGCGTTCGCGTGCCTGCTCGCACATTGCGCGCTGATGCTGTTTTCGGGTATTGCGTTCGCGACGTTCCTGTCGCCGCCATTCCCGGACTGGCTTCAGACGCCGGCCAACCAGCGCATCATGGTGTTCGGCTACAAGTGGGGTGGCCAGACCACGGTCGTCTTCGGTGCACTCGCCGGGTTCCTGCATTCCATAGGCCGCCTCGGACGAAAGACCGCGATCTGGGTCTTCATCGCCAGCTTCGGCATTTCGCTGTCGTCCGAATTGCTTGGCACGAGCACCGGCCTGCCGTTCGGGCCGTACAGTTACACGAACCAGCTCGGCTTCAAGATTCTCGGACTGGTGCCATTCAACATTCCGACGTCGTGGTTCTTCATGCTGTATTGCTCGATCGCGATCTGCGGTCGTCTGCTGCCAGCGAAGAATGACAACCTGAGTCGCTGGTGGTGGGCGCTGATTGCCGGCCTGGTACTGACGGCGTGGGATGTGTCGATGGATCCGGCGATGGTGGTGAGTGTGCACTGGTTGTGGCACCTGCCATCGCTCGAGGGAATGCCGCTCTGGCAGAACATCCTGATCGGCGGACACTTCTACGGCATGCCACTGACGAACTGGCTCGGGTGGTTGCTGACGGGCATCATCGTCGCGCGTGTGATGCTGCAGATCGTGCCGCCGACGACGTGGGCCGAGCGTGTGTCGCCGTCGAACTTCCCGTTGATTCTGTACGGCGTGGCTGCGGTCCTGCCGCTGGGCATATGCATCGGTCGTGGCTTGTGGATGGCGTTCGTGCTGGGCGCCATCGCGATGGCGATCCCGCTCGGCCTTGCGATGCGAAAAGGGCCGCGTGCAGCCGGGAGTACATCACGTGCCAGTGGTTCGCTCGGCGACATCGCTGTCGTCGGCCGCTGATCGGCCGCGGCGCGAACGGTGCTGGACTGGCTGCGCGCGCCGGCGTTGTACGATGCAATCCTGCTGATGCTCGTGGTTGAGGGTGTCGTGCTTTCCCGTTGGATCCGCAGCACCGGTCGCGGTTTGTCGCTTCCGCAACTCGCCTCCTTTCTTGGCGCCGGTGCCGGCTTCACGCTCGCCTGCCGTTCACTCGCGGCGGGCTGGCCCGCATGGACGCTGGCGCCGGCGTTGAGCGCCGCATTCGTCTGTCATCTGTTGCACCTGCGCGCGCGCCGCTGAGCCGCACGCGCGTTTCCCGGACTCGTCGTATGCGCATCATCGTGATCGGCAGTGGATTCGGCGGGCTGTCCGCCGCCATCCGACTGCAGGCACAGGGGCATCAGGTCACCATCGTCGAGAAACTCGACAAGGCGGGCGGTCGCGCCTACGTCTTCGAGCGCGACGGTTTCACGTTCGATGCCGGGCCGACGATCATCACGGCGCCGTGGATGATCGACGACATCTTCACGGCCGCCGGCAAGGCGACCGCCGACTACGTGCGGATCGTGCCGATCGATCCGTTCTACAACGTGCGATTCGAGGACGGGAGCTGCTTCCGCTACAACGGGGACCAGGCGCACGTCCTGAAGGAAATCGGGCGCTTCAATCCCGGCGACGTGAAGGGCTACCTCGACTTCTTCGAGGAAGCCGAGAAGATCTTCGTGGCCGGCATGTCGCTGGTGGATCAGCCGTTCACGACGGTCGGCAGCATGCTGAAAGTCGCGCCGGAGCTGGCCATGCTGCGCGCACAGCGCTCGGTGGCGACGTTCGTCAACAAGTACATCAAGGATCCGCGACTGCAGCAGGTGTTCAGCTTCCACCCGCTGTTGATCGGCGGTAATCCGTTCGAGGCGAGCTGCCTGTACACGCTGGTGCACGCGCTCGAGCAGAAGTGGGGCGTGCATTTCGCGATGGGGGGCACCGGCGCGCTGGTGCGCGGACTGGTGCAGTGTTTCACCGACATCGGCGGCGTGATGCAGTTGAATGCCGAGGTGCGTGAAGTGCTGGTGGATGCGACGACGCGCAACGCGACCGGCGTGCTGATGATGAGCGGCGAGACCCTGCGGGCGGACGCCGTCGTATGCAATGGCGATGTCGCGATGAGCTACATGAAGCTCGTGAAGCCGGAGTTCCGGCCGAAGAACAGCGACCGGAAGCTGAAGAGGAAGAACTATTCCATGTCACTGTTCGTGAGCTATTTCGGCACGCGCGGCACACGCGGCATGTGGCCCGATACGGCCCATCACGAGATCCTGATGGGCCCGCGGTACAAGGAGCTCCTCGCCGACATCTTCGATCGCAAGATCCTGTCGGATGATTTCTCGCTCTATCTGCATCGTCCGACGGTCACCGATCCGTCGCTCGCGCCCGAGGGCGACGATGCGTGGTACGTGCTGTCGCCCGTCCCGCATCTCGGCAGCGACACGGACTGGTCGAAGGTCCATCAGCAATACAAGGACAGGATCATCGACTATCTCGACGCGCGCCATCTGCCTGGGCTGAAACGGCGTATCGTGAGCGAACACCACGTCGATCCGCGCTATTTCCGGGACACGCTCAACACCTACCTCGGCACCGCGTTCAGCGTCGAACCGACATTGCTGCAATCGGCGTGGATGCGGCCGCACAACGTGAGCGAGGATATCCCGAATCTGTTCTTTGCAGGTGCCGGCACGCATCCCGGCGCCGGTCTGCCGGGCGTCATGGGCTCGGGGAAGATCGTTGCCGACATGATCGGCCTGGCGCCGGGGGCAAAACTGCGCGGGGTGCCATCGAGATCGGCTCGCGAGGCGGTTGAGGCGCTTCTGGAGGTCTGACGCCGTCGCGACCGTCTGCCGAGGCGATGCGTCGCGTACGCGCCTCGCCTCGGCACGCGCCGATGCCGGTCCGATTGCGCGCGAGGCCGTATGTGTTGCGTCGCGCGCCGCATCGCGCTACCGTCGCACGCGGCCTACACACCCTCGAGCTTGAACACTTCGCGTCGGCCCGATTCAACGAGATCGTGGTAGTCGCTCATGATGGCTTCCATCTCCTTCATGGCGGCCGGATCGGCCTGGTCGTTCGACATCATGTTCTCGTACACCGCCATGCTCTCGACTTCCATTTCCGAGACCAGCGTCCAGTATCGTTCGGCGCAGAAGTCGGTCATGAGTTTCATGGTCGGCATGCCGACCTTTCCCGCGAGCTTGTTCATCGCGAGGAACTTGTCGACAAGGGCACGAACCTTTCCCGGCTTGCAATACCAGATGTCGCGGACCAGCAGCATGGATGATTCTCCAGGAGTGTGATTGAGGCTGGAGACACGCTGCCGCGCGTGCACGTGTCAAGCACGACTGCGCGGCGACGAGGTCATCGGTTGCTCGATTAACGCAGAGTCATCGGTTGCTCGCTGCTCCGAGAGCACTGCGCAGGATCGCGCGCGCCGGCGCCCCCTCATGCCCGGCGACCTTGATCGGCAGGATCACGACGTCATAGTCACCAGCGGGCGCGTTGCGGAGGTCGAGTCCCTCGACGATGGGGATGCCCTTGCCGAGCAGTGCGCGATGTGCGAGGGGCGCCGGCGCGGCGAACTGTTCAGCGGAGATGTAGTCCACGCCGACGAGCTTGATACCTGCTGCGGCCATCGCGGCGGCCGCGTCACCGGTGATGTACGCGAAGTCGCGATGGAACTGTGATGAGTCCATCCACCCGCGTGACGAACTGCGGGTGCGGAAGAGAATGCGCTCGGCCGATTTCCAGTCGTGACGATTCAACTCGGTGGTGTCGATCGCCTGGATGGTGTCCGGGATCACGATCACGCGCGCCGGGCCGATGAGTGAGGTGATCGCGACGACATCGACCGAGGCACCATCCTTGATGAAATGCATCGGCGCGTCGATGTGCGTGCCACTGTGTGCACCAAGGTCGTACTTGGACAGCGTGAGCGCGTCACCCTTCCGCATGTCCTTGAGGAAACTGAACACCATCGGCGCGTCGCCTTCGTAGACCGGCGTGCGACCCGCAGCGAGCGTCGCGGAGGCGTCGATCCACCCGTTCACGGGCAGACGCACGAGTGGTGCATCCACGGCCGGCGGTTGACTCGTCGTGGTGGTGCAGGCCGCGAGCACAAAGACGGTGACGGCGAGCATCGAGCGCTGCATAAACGGCATCAATCCTCCGGAATGTTCTGCGACGAGTTGCATGTCAACAAAACCTACAGCACGGTGCCCAGCAGCACCGTGAATGCGAGGCCCGCCACACCGACGATCGTTTCAGCGACGGTCCATGTCCGCAACGTCTGCGGCACCGACATGTTGAAGAATTCCTTGATCAGCCAGAAGCCCGAGTCATTCACGTGCGACAGCACGAGTGAACCGGCACCCGTGGCCAGCACGAGCAATTCCGGCGGTGTGCCAGGCGTGAGCACGGCGATCGGCGCGACGATGCCCGCGGCGGTCGTCATCGCCACCGTGGCCGAGCCCGTGGCCACGCGAATCAAGGCGGCCACCGTCCATGCCAGCAGGATCGGTGATGCGTGTGCGGTGATCGCGACGTCGGCGATCGCCTTGCCCACACCGCTCTCGATGAGCACACGGTTGAAGCCCCCACCCGCGCCGATGACGAGCAGAATCGTGGCCGTCGGGCCGAGACAGTCGTTCGTGAACTTGAGCACCTGATCGCGCGTGAATCGTTGCGCGTGACCCAGCGACCAGAAGGAGAACAGCAGTGCCACGAGCAATGAGACGACCGGGTTGCCGATGAACGCGAGCGCATGTCGCAGCGGACTTTCCGCCACCAGCGTCACTTCGGCGGTACTGGCCATGAGCATCAGCAGCACGGGCAGGAGCACGGTGAACATCGTGATGCCGAAGCCCGGCAGCGTGCGCGTCTCATCGGTCCTGAACTGTTCTGCGAGCGGATTGTCGGCCGGCAGGTGAATGCGTGGCGCGATCCACGTGGCGTAGATCGGTCCGGCCAATGCTGCCGTCGGCAGTCCGACGATGAGCGCATAAAGAATGGTGCGCCCGACATCGGCCTTGAAGGCAGCCACTGCCAGCATCGCTGCGGGATGCGGCGGCACCATGCCATGCACCACGGACAGTCCGGCCACGAGCGGCAACCCGATCTTGATCAGCGATGTTCCGGTCTGGCGCGCGATCGTGAAGACGAGCGGAATCAGCAGCACGAAACCGACCTGGAAGAACACCGGAATTCCCACGATGAACGCCACGAACATGATCGCCCAGTGCACGTGCTTCTCACCGAACACACCGATCAGCGTCTGCGCGATGCGCGCGGCGCCGCCGGATTCCGCCATCATCTTGCCGAGCATCGTGCCGAGTCCGACGACGACCGCGATGAAGCCGAGCGATGTGCCGACGCCATCCTGGAAGGCTTTCACGATGGTCGGAAGCGGCATACCGGCTGCCACGCCCATGGCGAGCGACACCGCGATCAGCACCACGAACGGATGCAGCCGGAACTTCGCGATCAGGACGATCAATGCGACAACGGCGAGCAGCGCATAGAGCAGCAGGGCCGTATTCGGCGCCGCAGCGACGGCACCCGTCATGTGTGCTGCACTTGCGTGCCGCTGAGCCTCGCCACGATCGATGCGACGATGATGTCGGGTGTCGGCCCGATGTCGTACGTCCATGCCGACTCGTCCGGCTCGGGCAGCTCGAGCGCCGCCAGCTGACTGTCGAGCAGCGAGGCCGGCATGTAATGACCCGTTCGGGTGTCGAGACGGTCGCGCAACAGGTCCGGAGCGCCGGTGAGTGCGATGAAATGCACGGTGTCGTCGCCTGTGCGGAGCACGTCGCGGTACCGTCGCTTGAGTGCCGAACACGCGAGTACCACGCCGGTGCCGTTCACACGCGCCGCACGCAGCTGCTCAGCCAGCGCGCGCAGCCAGCCGGCACGATCGTCGTCGGTGAGCGGGATGCCCGCGGCCATCTGTGCGACGTTTTCGGGCGGATGAAAGCTGTCGCCTTCGACGAACGGGACGTCGAGCGCCGACGCCAGGGCCGAGCCGATGCGCGACTTGCCGGCGCCCGCCGTGCCCATCACCACCAGTGCACGTCGCATGGTCACGTGTCGCGCGCGCTCACGTTGCGGCCGTCGCGTCAGGCGTGCGCTTCCGCCAGATGAGGTACGCTGGCGCCCCGGCGAGGACGACCGCCATGCCGATGGCCGCCTGCTTCGGTTGCGAGTACATCGTGTTGAGCACGATCACCGCCGCTGCCAGCACGAACAGGATCGGTGTCACGGGATAGAACGGCACCTTGAACGGACGCGCCGCGTCCGGCCGCTTGATCCGCAGTGCGATCACTGCCGCGGCACCCAGCGCGTAGAAGATCCACCCGATGAAGACCACGTACGTCAGCAGCTGCTCGAACGTGCCGGTGAGTGCGAGCACGATGGCCCACACGCAGCTGGTGATGATCGCCAGGGCCGGCGTGTTGAAGCGCGGATGCACCTCGGCCAGCCGCTTGAAGAACAGCCCGTCGTGCGCCATCGCGAAGTAGACGCGCGGCACGGTGATCACGGTCGCGTGCGCGGCGCTGTACATCGACACGATGATCACCGCCGCCACCAGCCAGCCGGCGGCGGGACCAAGCACGACGGCGATGGACTCGCCGGCGACGCGCTCGGACGCCGCGACACGCGCCGGTCCGAGCGCGGCGAGATAGGCGAAGTTCGCAAGCAGGTAGATCACGATCAGCGAGACCGTCCCCAGCGCGATCGCACGCGGCAGCGACTTCTGCGGGTCCTTCGCTTCGGCCGACACGAAGGTCACGTACTGCCAGCCTTCGTATGCCCACAGCACGGAGATGATCGACAGCCCCACGCCGGACAGCGACGCCGGCGTGACCGTATGCGGCACCGCGATCGCCGGACTGCCCTTCCCGAGCACGAACAGGATCACGCTCATCACGAGAATCGCGACAACCTTGACGCCGGTCGCGAGGTTCTGCACCGTGGCGCTCTCCCGCGTGCCACGCACGTTGATCACCATCATCAGCACGATCAGCGCCGATGCCACGATGCCCTTCTGCATCTGCGACATCGGCATGAACTGCGTCATGTAGTTCGCAGCCGCGACGGCGAGCGTCGCGATGGTGCCGGCGCCGATCACGAAGAACAGCGTCCAGCCATAGAGGAATGCGGGAAACCGGCCGAAGCCGTCGCGGATGAACGCGTACAGGCCACCGCCGCCGCCCGTGCCCTCCATTGCGCCCAGTTCACCGTAGCTCAGCGCGCCGAGCAGCGACAACACGCCGCCGACCAGCCACACCGCGGTGGCGATCGGCACCGATTCCCCGCTCTGCGCCAGCACCGACGACGGCACGAGGAAGATGCCGGACCCGATCACGTTCCCGACGACGAGCAGTGTGAGGTCGCGGGTGCCGAGCGTGCGCGCGAGGATGGCGGCCATGGCGTGGTCTGAGTGGCAAGTGACGTTGCGGCGTCGCTCCACAACGTATCGCGGCGTCAGCGTCGCTGCGGAGGGGCATTGCGATCACCGTGCGTCCGCGATTGAATCCCGTCAATCGCGACTCACTCCCTCCGCCTGCCACCCGGTTCATGTTCTCCCGTTTCACCCGCGCGATCGTCCGCCCGCCGTCACCGAATTTTGCGGATGGCCTGACGACCGTCGATATCGGTCGCCCTGACGTCGCGCTCGCGCTGCGTCAGCATGCGGCGTATTGTGACGCGCTCGCACGAAACGGCTGTGAGGTCATCCGCCTCCCCGCCGATGCGCGCTACCCCGACGCGACGTTCGTCGAGGACACGGCGCTCATTCTGCCGGGGCTCGGCGCGATGCTCACGCGACCCGGTGCGGAAAGCCGCGCCGGTGAGGTGGATGCGATTGCCGACGCGTTGCTGCGGTATTTCCCGACGCTGGCGCAGATCGGCGCGCCGGGGACGCTCGATGCGGGCGACGTGTGTGAAGCAGGCGAGCATGTGTTCATCGGCATCTCCCATCGCACGAATGCGGATGGTGCGGCGCAACTCTCGACGTGGCTGCAGCAGTTCGGCATCACATCGTGCACGGTGGACATCCGCGGCATCGACGGCATCCTGCATCTCAAGAGCGGCATCGCGGCGCTCGAGCCGCGCCGGCTGGTGCTGATCGAGGCGCTCGCGAACCATTCAGCATTTGCGGGCTACGATGTGGTGCGCGTGCCCGCGGGTGAGGAGTACGGCGGCAACTGCGTTCGCATCAACGATGTCGTATTCGTCTCGGCAGGTCAGCCGGCGTTCGATGCCCGACTCCGCGCACTCGGCTACACGCTCGAGGTGATCGACATGAGCGAGTACAGGAAGATGGACGGCGGCCTGAGTTGTCTCTCGCTGCGATTCTGACGCGTCAGCGAGTCACGGTGCAGCCGGGGCGAGCGGCAGGATGATGTGCGAGCGGATGGACGTCATGATCACCGCGGAAGTGGTTGTGCGACCAGATGACCCATGACCGGAATCACCGTCGTGACCAGGCCGGTGCCGAGCAGCACCAGCGCGGTGAGGCACGCCCACTTGATCGTGAATCGCTGATGTGCATCGAAGTCCACGCCGGCCAGTCCGACCAGCAGATACGTCGATGGCACCAATGGGCTGAGCAGATGCACCGGTTGCCCGATCAGCGATGCACGTCCCATTTCGGCGGCGCTGATGCCGTACGCCTGACCGGCCTTGGCGAGGATCGGCAGGATGCCGTAGTAGAACGCATCGTTCGAGATGAAGAACGTGAACGGAATGCTGAGCACCCCCGTGACGATCGACAGGTAGGGCCCGAGCGCGGTCGGAATCACATGCACGACACTGTCCGCCATCGCGTCGATCATCTTCGTGCCGGACAGGATGCCGGTGAAGATTCCGGCCGCAAAAATGAGCGACGCCACCGCCATGACGTTCGCCGCGTGTGTCGCCAGCAGCTGTTTCTGCTCGGCCACGCTCGGATAGTTGATCATGATGGCGATCGCGAAGCCGATCATGAACAGGATCGGAAGAGGGAGAAGCGCCATCACGAGCGCCACCATCAGCAGCAGCGTCAGCGCGGCGTTCAGCCACAGCAGATGCGGACGGCGCGTGTCGGCCACTCCATCGTTGCCGGAATCAGTGAGTGCGGTCGAATCGGTGAAGATCGCGGCGCCGACGGTGGCGATGCGCACGCGTTCATTCACGCCGATGCGATAGGCTGCGTACAATACCCAGGCGGCGCCCACGATCATCGCGGGAATCATCGGCACGAACAGGTCGCCGGCATCGACGGCGAGTGCTGCGGCGGCGCGCGCCGTCGGCCCTCCCCAAGGCAGGATGTTCATCACGCCGCCGGCCAGCATGGTGACGCACGCGAGCACGAGTGGGCGTATGCCCAGCTTGCGATAGAGCGGCAGCATCGCCGCGACGGTGATCATGTACGTGGTCGATCCATCACCGTCGAGCGACACCACCAGTGCGAGGACGGCAGTGCCGACGACGACCTTCACAGGATTGCCGTCCACCAGCCGCACGAGGGTCGTCACCACCGGCTCGAACAGTCCGGCGTCGATCATGATGGCGAAATACAGGATCGCGAAGGTGAGCATGATGCCCGTCGGCGCGAGCTTGATCACTCCAGCCAGCATCATCGCGCCAAGTCCGGCGCCGAATCCGCCGAGCACTCCGAACACGATCGGCACCAGGATCAGTGCCGTGAGCGGCGCCATCTTTCGTGTCATGATCAGCGTCATGAACACGATGACCATTCCGAACGCGAGGAGCGTGAGCATCGGGCGGGTTCAGGTACCGTGGACGTTGTCGCAGGTCGACTCGATGTTGTCCCGACGTCAACAACGCGCCGCTATCGTGGTGCCACGATCTCGTCAGGCGTGATGGGCCGGAACGCCACATCGAACGTCAGCCACGCCACCTTCGCGAACGGCAGCAGCAGCGCCGGTGCGATCGCAATGCCGAGTGGCAGCGCCCACGTCAGCGTGTCCCACGGCACGTTCGGCCATGACGCGATGAGCGACACACCGAAGGCCACCGCGAACAGCCCCTCGGCCACGGCGAGGTTGGCGAGCATCGCTCCGGAAAAGTAGGAATCGCTGCTGCGCGTGAAGCGGAAGCCGCAGTGACTGCACGAGTCGTTCACCGTGGCCCACGGTCGGACCACCGCGCCGACGCCGCAGTTCGGGCAGCGCAACCGGAGTGCACGGCCCATCAACCGGAAGAGTTGGGCGAAGCTCGGGACGTCGAGCGCGGAGTCGGTGGTCGTCGCGCCGGTCGCGGGCATCGCCGGCCGCACGGGCGTCGACGAAATTGGCGGACGGCGGTCTGGATCATCGAGTTCCGGGGGGTAGACCATCCCGACAATCTACGGAAACGGTCTGAGTCAAGGCGCTCGAGCCTCCCCATTCGCCCGGTGCCATCCCCACGCGCACCCGCCAGTCTGCAGTTAGCTTGTGCGGATGCGCCGCCGTGTCCCGGCGGCGATTCCGTTTCTTCCCGATTCCGATCCGACGATGTCGTTTGAAATTGCCGTCAAAAAGGCCGAAGGCGTCGAGCGCCTCCTCGGCGTGACTGTGTCCGTCGAGACCGTCAAGGCCGCCGAAGAGAAAGCCGTCAAGCGCTACGCCTCGGCCGCTCGCATGCCGGGCTTCCGGCCCGGCAAGGCGCCGCTCCACCTGATCAAGAAGACCTACGCCGCCCAGATCCGAGAGGAGGCGATGGAGAGCCTTGTCCAGGATGCCTGGAAGCAGGCGCTCGACCAGGAGAAGCTCGAGCCGATCGCCCAGCCCCACGTGCACGACCTCAAGTTCGAGGACGGCGAGCCGGTGACCTTCGACATCCATCTCGAGGTCCGCCCCGAGATCGCGATCGAAACGACGACGGGATTCACCGTCTCCCGCCCGGCGACTGCCGTCACGGACACCATGGTCGAGGAGCAGCTGGAAACGCTTCGCGAGCAGCGCGCCGCCCTCGAGCCGGTCGAGGACAAGCCGCAGCCGGGCGATCAGGTGCGCGTCCGGATCGCCTCGCAGGAAGATGGCGCCGAGATGCCGGAGCAGCGCGAATATCCACTCGAGCTCGGCAAGGGACAGGCGATTCCGGGGATCGAAGAGCTGATCATGGAAGCGACCCCGGGTCAGACCGTCGAGCGGGCTGTGCGCTGGCCGGACGACTTTCCGGATGAGGCCCAGCGCAACAAGTCGAAGGTGACCCGTGTCACGCTGCTCGAAGTGAAACGCAAGACCCTGCCCGTCCTGGACGACGCGTTCGCGCGCGAGCTTGGCGATTTCGACACCGTGTCGGTTCTCAAGGACGCCGTGCGCAAGGACATGGGCGAACACATGCTCCGCGAAGCCGACGCTGCCGTTCGCGAGCAGCTGCTGGATCAGGTGATCGCCGCCAACCCGTTCGAAATTCCGAACGCGTGGGTGAAGCAGGTCATGGGCGCCTACATGCAGATGTATCAGGTGCCGGACAACATGCAGGAGCGTTTCACCGGCGAGTTCCGGCCGATGGCCGAGCGTCAGGTCCGCCGGGACGTCGTGATCGATACGATCGCCGACAAGGAAGGACTGGCGGCGAGCACGTCGGACGTGGACGACAAGGTCGCCGAGATGGCGGCGAAGACCGGAGTCGAGACTGGACAGCTGTACGTGCGTCTTGAGAAGGAAGGACGCCTGAAGGAGCTGGAACGGACGGTGACGGACGAGAAGGTGTTCAACTGGCTGATTGCACGGAACACGGTGAATCAGGTAGCGTAAGGAAGCAGGAGTTCTCATCGGGTCGTAGCCCGGTGCCACAACCTCAGCAGGAAGCCCGAACCATGGCCAGCATTTACGCTCCGTACGTGATCGAACGGTCCAGCCGCGGCGAGCGGTCGTATGATGTCTTCTCGCGCTTGTTGATGGACCGGATCATCTTCCTCGGCACGCCGATCAATGACGATGTCGCGAACGTCATCATCGCGCAGCTGCTGTTCCTGCAGGCCGACAATGCGGATCGCGACATCTCGCTGTACATCAACTCGCCGGGTGGCAGCATCTCGGCGGGACTGGCGATCTACGACACGATGAACTTCATGTCGGCGCCGGTGAACACGATCTGCATGGGCATGGCGGCCAGCATGGGCGCGTTCATGCTCAGCGCCGGTCGCAAGGGCAAGCGTTCCGCGCTGCCGCACAGTCGCATCATGATTCACCAGCCGAGCCAGAACGGCGGCGGTGGCACGGCCTCGGACATCGAGATTCAGGCGCGCGAGATTTTGTATCTCAAGGGCAAGATGAACGAGCTGATGGCGAAGCACACCGGCAAGCCGGTGGAAGTGATCGAGCGGGACACCGATCGTGACCGCTTCATGAGTGCGCAGGAAGCGCTGGACTACGGCATCATCGACAACATCGTGACCAGCCGCACCGAGCTCGCCATCGAAACGAAGCCTGCCGTCGTGACCGCCGGCTGACCCGGAATGCGAAAACCGCGCGACATGTCGTAAACGTGTGTCGCGTCGATACTTGGGAGGGGCTGCAGCTCACGCGGTGCAGCCTCTTTCCATCTCCGCTCGCGCAGATCTTGCATTGCGATCCGGGGTGCGGGTTGTAGGTTCCGAAGTGAGGCCGAGTCCCCATGCGGGGGGCTGGCCGTGTTCCCTGCCGGGTCTCGAATGTCGCACGACAAGCATCTGCGCTGTTCGTTCTGCGGAAAGTCCAAGGATGCCGTCCGGAAATTCATTTCCGGACCGTCCGTGTACATCTGCAACGAATGCATCGCGCTCTGCAATGAGATCCTGGCG
>JACMLX010000284.1 GCA_014379355.1 Gemmatimonadaceae bacterium | reverse complement strand
GCATTTCATTGATACGCAATCCATCGACGCTGGCCACATTCGCACTCCGTGCGCTCCGTGCGCTCTCCACCCAAAAAAGTCAGCGATCATCCGAGAAGTATTGAAGGGTGCAAGCGACGCACTCTCCGGCCTCCCCGTGCTATCCCCCAACGCAGTTCAGCCACAGTAGAACAGACTTCAACTTCAGACCTCTCATGCGCAAAGCTGACGAAATCGACTATCGCCTGATCGGCGATGATCTGCAGGCCGTGATCGTGACGCTCGACCCGGGAGAGGCGGTGACCGCCGAAGCGGGCGCGATGATGTACATGGAGGACGGTATTCGCCCCATCACGACGCTCGATCCGAACAACGAAGGCGGCGGATTGCTGGGCAAGTTGATGGGCGGCGCAAAGCGGGTGCTCTCCGGCGACAGCTTCATGATGACGGTCTTCATCAACGAAGCCAGTCAGCGCCGCGATGTCGCGTTCGCCAGTCCCTTTCCCGGCAAGATCCAGGCGATCAACGTGCTCGATTGGGGCGGCACGATCATCGCACAGCGCGATGCCTTTCTTGCCGGCGCACGGGGGCTCGACGTGAGCATTGCCCTGCAGCGGAAGATCGGCGCCGGATTCTTCGGCGGCGAAGGGTTCGTGCTGCAACGGATCAGCGGCGACGGCCTCGCATTCCTGCACGCGAGCGGGACACTCGTGCAGCGCGACCTGCAGCCTGGCGAAGTGCTGCGTGTGGACACCGGCTGTTTCGTCGCGATGCAGCCGAGCGTGGACTACGACATCGAGATGGTGAAGGGGATCAAGACGGCGCTGTTCGGCGGTGAGGGCCTGTTCTACGTTCGCCTGCGCGGCCCGGGTCGCATCGTGCTGCAGACGCTGCCCTTCTCGCGCCTTGCCGACCGCATCATCGCCGCTGCTCCGCACCGTGCAACCGGTGGCAAGGGTGGCGTCGGCGGGACCATCGGGTCACTCGGCGGCATGTTCGGCGACGAATAGCCGCGCCACCCTGAGATCCGCGTGAATCGCGGAATCTGAACTCTTTTCACGCGGGGATCGCGGGGGACGCGGGGAAGTGCAACGGCAGAACAGCTGTTGGAACAGCGTCTCGCGAGAGCAGTTCCTACCGCCGTCGCACTTCCCCGCGTTCCCCGCGGTCCCCGCGTGAACAGTTCATGTCACGCTGTGCGCGGAACGACGCGCTGCAGCTCCGACCACGCGAGATCGACGTGCGCGCGCGTGGTGAGGATGTTGCCGATCGCGAGACGGAGCACGTAACGGCCATCGAGACGCGTGTGGGAGAGGTACACACGGCCAGCGGCGTTCACGGCCGAGAGCAGCGAGGCGTTGGCGGCGTCGGCGTCCGCGTCACTCACACCCGGTGGCGCATAGCGGAAACAGACGAGCGAAAAGGGCACGGGCGCGCTGAGCGTCCACGACGGATCGGACTCCACACGCGCCGCGAACTCGCGCGCCATGGCGCAGTGGTCGCGCAATCGCGCTGCCAGTCCGTCGGTGCCGAACGCTCGCATCACCATCCACAGTTTCAGGGCGCGAAAGCGTCGGCCCAGCTGTACGCCGTAGTCCATGTAGTTCACGACCTGCGAGTCTCGCGCCGTGACCAGGTATTCGGCGACCAGCGAGAACGCATTGCGCAGCACATCCTGATGGCGCGTCCACAACGCGCTGCAGTCCATCGTGGTGAACAACCACTTGTGCGGATTCGTCACCACGCTGTCCGCACGATCGACACCGTCCAGCACCCATCGGTACTCCGGCGCGATGCCCATCACGCCGGCGTACGCCGCATCGACGTGCAGCCAGACCTGCTCGCGCGCACAGACATCGGCGACGAGCGGAATCGGATCGATGCTCGACGTGCTCGTGGTGCCGACGGTCGCGACGACGGCGATCGGTCGCATCCCCGCCGCGCGATCGGCGGCCATCGCAGCCTCGAGCGCATCGATGCGCATGCGATACGCCTCGTCGACGGCGATCCGCACGACGTTGTCACTGCCCAGTCCGAGCGTGATGCAGGCCTTTGCAACCGATGAGTGCGTGTGTTCGGTGCAATAGACGCGCAGCACGGGGAGATCTTGGCGACCCGCCATCCCGCGCTGCCGGATGTCGAGACCGGTCGCTTCACGCGCGGCCGCAATCGCGAGCAGCGTCGACATCGAGGCGGTGTCGGTGATGATCCCGAACCATGACGCCGCGTCGGGCAATCCCATCGCCGTCCACAGCCACTCCAGCACACGCTGTTCGAGTTCCGTCGCCGCCGGACTGGTGACCCACAACATCGCGTTCGCATTCAGGCCCGACGTCAGCAGCTCGCCGAGCAGAGACGGCACGCTCGACGAGTTCGCGAAGTACGCAAAGAACGACGGGTGATGCCAGTGGGTGATCCCCGGCACGATGATGCGTTCGACATCCGCCAGGATCGTGGCGAGTGATTCCCCGGCGGCCGGTGCCGTCGCGGCGAGCTGCGCGGTGATCGCACCGGGTGGGACCTGACTGAGCACCGGCGGCAGCGCCCCCTCGTCATGCAGTCGCCGGAACAGCGCCAACACGCGATCCACGCCTGCGTCGAGCACATCGATGTCGAAATCACCGGAGGGAGGCGCGAGTTCGTCGAGCACACGTTGCGTGGAGGTCATGTGGGCCAAATTAGCGCCTCGAGGCTCGAGGCTCGAGGCTTGCGGTCCGCGGGTCGTTGCGCCGCGAACCATCGAGAACTGCATTGGGACGGGAGCTCACGGAGCTCACCGAGTGCGTCGGTTGCAGGGCTCAGCGCGATGCTGGCGATCGCGGACTTTTGGGGGTGGAGGACGGGGAGCTCGGAGAGTGCGCCGGTTGCAGCCTCCGCGCACCGCGACGCGTCGCCGACTCATATAGGAACTGCTGTTCACAAAAACATCATCGGTGCGCGATGGGCAGACCCTCGAATGACGAGCACTCCGTGCGCTCGGTGCGCTCCTCACACAAAGCAGTTGACGCTGGTCCGCCAGTTGAATGCTGGAGCGCGAAGCACTCCCCGGCCTCCAGCCCTATCCTCCCACCGCCGTTGCGGCAGTCCGAAGGGAGACTGAAGCCGAGTCCGGCTGCACCGGCTCGCGCTTGCTCGGACTCACCCCTCCCATCGCGATCTCGACCGTGATAACTTGACAG